>JANRMF010000102.1:0-32465 GCA_033761815.1 Rickettsiaceae bacterium | reverse complement strand
GTATATAGGGATAAATGGAGGCGATTATATATCGCAAAATAGTGTGCATCTCCAATATTTCCCCGATTATTCAATGATCCCTTATGACGATATGTTAGTAGTCAAAATGGATAAAGTCCAGGATATATGCTCTAGCGCATTATTCATCAGAAATGCAAATAACTTAAGAGTTAGACAGCCGTTATCTAATCTAAAAATTATTGCAAGTAATAATGATAGTCTTGAAGAATTCTCAGAAATAATAATGGATGAGATCAACGTTAAGCAGGTATTATTCGAGAATAATTTAGAAGATTTTGCTGATTTCAAGCTAAATATCAATTTCCAAATTCTAGGTAAAAGACTTCCCGGCAAAATTAAAGACATAATCTCTGAGTCAAAAAAAGGTGTTTGGTCAAAAGAAGGGGATAAAATCAAAATAGCTGGTGAAATTTTAGAACATGAAGAATGTAGCATTTCTTTAGTGCCAAAAATTTCCAACGAAAATGAATTTGCTAAATCTTTGCAAGATAGCGAGGGGCTTGTTGTGCTTGATGGATCAGTTTCTGAAGGTTTAATTAGAGAAGGTTACGCAAGGGATGTAATCAGATTTATTCAGTCTTGCAGAAAGGAGGCGAAATTCAACATATCAGATAAAATTGAGCTTAATATCGTATCAGAAGATATGATCATCAACCAATCTATAGATGAATTTAGATCCTTTATAGAGGAGCAGACTTTATCATTCATAATACAAGAGAGAATGGATGATGGTAAGGTTTTTACAAGAAATTGCGAAATAGATGGGCTTTTAGTAAAAATAAATCTGAGAAACATTTTATAGATTCCTGCCTCCGCGGGAATGACATCGGTGCCATCTATCATAGCCGTCATTTCCCCTGTCATCCCCGTGAAAAGGTGGATCCATTCATAAATAACCTCCATATCCCCACTCTTCTTCCATGAAGTCTATCTTGAGTCTCTAGCTAGAATTGTAGTTAATTTATATTCTCTTTATTGTTCTTTAGGGAATTTAGCTCCTCTCCTGTGAGCTTAATCTATTCCGAGTTGGGATTATTTAGTTTGCCTCGAATCTTCGGAATTATAGCTTGATAATCTAATGGCTTTCCTACATATTTATACGCGAGGGCTACCTAAGAATATCGTTATTAGAGGCTCTGGGCTGTAAACCAAACATCCCAGAAATCTCTGATATTTTAGTGTTTTTTGTGCTCTTTGTTAGCTTCTTTGTGATGGTGATGCTCTTCCATCGCTTTTTCTTTGTCCCCTTCCATCTCTTTTTCTTTGTGATCTTTTTTATGATGGTGATGCTCTTCATGCTTAGAGTGCTCAGCTGCAAAGGCAGAAGTTGTTAGTCCAAAAATAGCAGCCATCAAAGTAGTAAGTTTTTTCATAATTTCCTCATGAATTTAATTGTTAGAGTTACATTAAACCAAGAAATATTAATTTCATCAATCAAAAACTAGTAAAAGATCTTACTATTCTAATCTATGTTGTTTTTGGGTGATTATGTTATCTCGGTTAAAGCCGAACTAATCAGAAGTCAAAATAAGTATCTGGAAATGGCTCATCTTGTAGGGTGTAATGCCACCATTCTGACTTGTAGGGAACAAAGCCCGCTCCTACCATCTCTGTTCTGAGTAGATCTCTCAATTGCCTTGAATCTTGGTTGATAAGATTGGAATCGTGCCACGAGGCTTCGTGAAACAAGTCAAAACTTGAGCCCATATTAACTGTTCCATCATCAAGAAAGGGAATTTCCTTGCCGCTTGTGAGAGTTGTATTGAGGTACTCAATTTCAGAGATCTCTTTACCAAATTCTATCAAGCTTACCTCAAACGTACTACCCCTACTGTGACTAGATTTTTCAGAGACATATCCAAGGGCAAACATATCCTCTTTGCTAATTGTTGGGTAATAAAATGGCTTTGCGATAATGTCTTCCTCATCTTTACTCCATTCCATCCATCTTAAAGGAACTCTGGCTGGCCTATATCCATCATACACAACTAATTCATAGTTTTTCTGCTTTAGACTTGCTTGAGCATTGGTTAGACTTACCGCTGCTTCATAAGTACAAATAATTTCATCATAGCACCCTTCTACTACTCTTCCTGTAAAATTATTAGAGGTTCTGTATCTAACGCTTTGGATTATTGAGCTATCTATATCCTTCAAAAATACAAAACCTTGAGGGAGGATTAAGTTTTTTTTCATCAAAAACACCACTAATTACATTTTAAAATGTTAGTTGGTAAATTTCATGTAGTCAAGGTGTTATTTTGATAAAAAAATTCAAATGCTAGTTTGGCATTTTCTCCTTACGTTCTGCTATAGTCTTTACGAATGAGTTAAAAAGAGGATGGGGTGCGAATGGTCTAGATTTAAGCTCCGGATGAAACTGTACGCCTATAAACCAAGGATGTTCCTTAAGCTCAATTATTTCTGGAAGTCCATCAGGAGATAGACCTGAAAATGTTACACCCGACTTTTCGAGAATTTCTCTATAATCAGTATTAACTTCATACCTATGCCTATGTCTTTCTCTTATACTATCTCTTCCGTAAATCTTGCGCGCAAGAGAGCCTTCTTTGAGCATGCATTCATAGCTTCCAAGTCTTAATGTACCCCCTAAATCCTGGCTCTGACTTCTTGTTTCTAGCTTTTTATCCTTCATCCATTCCGTCATCATAGCTACAACATTATTTTTGCATGGACCAAATTCGGAAGAAGAGGCATCTTCTATCTGAGCAACGTTTCTTGCTATTTCAATTACTGCAATCTGCATCCCAAAACATATTCCAAAATACGGTATTTTAGCTTTTCTTGCATAGTTTGCTGCAAGAATCTTGCCATTTACTCCATCAATTCCAAACCCACCAGGCACTATTATCCCATCAATATCCTTGGTTTTCTCTTCTATATTTTTGTCCGTTATATTACGAGAATTTATCCACTTTATGTTAAGTTTGACATTATTCTCGATAGCCGCATGACTTAAAGCTTCTATAATTGATTTGTAGGCATCACTGAGTTTTGTATATTTACCCGCTATTGCAATGGTTATTTCTTTATAGTGAGTTTTTGCCTTCTCTACTATATTTTGCCATTTTGTTAGGTCGATATCATCTTTATACTCCATCTCAAGAGAGTCTAGCACTTCTTTATCAAGTCCAAAGTGATTCAGCAATAAAGGAACTTCGTAAATTAGCTTAGAGTCAATCGCAGATATCACAGCTTTTTCTGGTATATTGCAAAACTGGGCTATTTTTTTGAGCTCTTTTTCGGGTATTTCCCTATCTGCTCTGCAAATTAAGATATTGGGCTGGATTCCGATCGATCTTAGCTCCTTGACTGAGTGCTGAGTTGGCTTTGTTTTGAGCTCCTTTGCAGCTGCAAGATATGGTACTAAAGTCAGATGCACAAACGCAACCCTATTTTTACCCATTTCATATCCGATTTGCCTTATAGCTTCAAAAAATGGCTGACCCTCAATATCCCCGACTGTACCTCCTATTTCGCACAAAACAAAATCCTCATTATCTGAGTCTTTGAGGATAAAATCTTTAATTAAGTCAGTCACGTGGGGTATAATTTGAACTGTTGCGCCAAGATATTCACCCTTTCTTTCCTTCTCAATGAGCTTTAAATATATTTGCCCAGTAGTGATACTATCACCTTTTTTTGCATTAATTCCGGTAAATCTCTCATAGTGACCTATATCAAGATCAGTTTCTGCACCATCATCTGTAACGAATACTTCCCCGTGCTGTGTTGGACTCATGGTTCCAGGATCAACATTTAAATATGGGTCAAGCTTTCTGAGTCTTACCTTAAAGCCTCTTGCTTGTAGCAACGCTCCAAGACTTGCGCTTACAAGGCCTTTTCCCAAAGAAGAAACAACCCCCCCTGTTACAAAAATGTATTTTGTCTTTTTATTCATATTTTACTGTTAAATTTACTTACTTAAAAAACGCTCTGCATCCAGTGCCGCCATACATCCAGTGCCGGCTGCAGTGACTGCTTGTCTGTAAATTTTGTCCTGCACATCTCCGCAGGCAAAAACACCCTCTATATTAGTGAAAGTAGTGCCAGGTTTTGTTATTATATAACCTTCTGCATCTAGCTCAATCGAGTCTTTGAACATATCTGTATTTGGCTTGTGACCAATTGCGATGAATATACCATCTGCTTTGATAGTGCTTTTCTGATTTGTTTTTAGATTTTTAATTACAATCCCCGTTACTGACCTTGGCTTTTCCTCGCCAATAATTTCTTCTGCAACACTATCCCAGATTACCTCTATTTTTGGGTTCGCAAAGAGCCTGTCCTGAGCTATTTTTTCAGCCCTTAGAGAATCGCGCCTATGAATTAAAGTTACTTTGGATGCATGATTAGTGAGGTAAATAGCCTCTTCTACCGCGGTATTTCCCCCTCCTATCACCACTACTTCTTTTTGTTTGAAGAAAAATCCATCGCAGGTTGCACACCCGGAAACACCAAATCCCTGAAATTTTTTCTCAGATTCCAGCCCAAGCCATTTTGCCTGCGCCCCTGTTGATATAATAAGGCTACCTGCCTCATAAATCACCCCTGTTATCCCCTTTAATTTAAACGGCCTTGACGAGAAATTCACAGATTCAATCAAATCCTCGGCAAATCTAGTGCCAACTTTCTTTGCTTGCTGAATCATCTGATCCATCAAAGCGGGGCCTTGGATCAATTCCGCAAAACCGGGGTAATTTTCCACATCTGTTGTAATAGTTAGTTGACCGCCTGGTTGCGGACCATGAATTAGAATAGGTTTAAGATTTGCTCTTGCCGCATAAATTGCAGCAGTGCATCCAGCGGGACCCGAACCTAAAATAATTACATCTGATTTATTATCCATATTTACTTATGATTTTTTAAAAATTGTGATTATATATTTATAATAATTTTGTGCAATTAAAAAACTAAATTTTTCTCTGCAAAATCCCAGTTTGCAAGATTGTCTAAAAAGACTGACAAAAATCCTGCTCTATTATTTCTGTGATCAATGTAATAGGCATGTTCCCATACATCGCAGCATAAAAGCGGCAGTTGGTTATTTGTAATTGGAGTTGCTGCATTTGATGTTTTTACAATTTTTAAAGAATCAGACTCAAAAACAAGCCAAACCCATCCACTGCCAAACTGAGATATGCCAGCATTTTTGAATAAATCTGCAAAATTTTCGTATGAATCAAAGCTTTTTTCAATGAGGCTAAGCAAAGACCCGGAAGGTTTTCCTCCGCCGCCTTTTTTCATAGAATGCCAAAAAAAACTATGATTCCAAACCTGCGCTGCATTATTAAAAATGCCAGCTAATTTGTCATCCTTAGCAGAAGCTAATATAATATCTTCTAGAGATTTAGATGCAAAATCTGCATTATTTTCTAATAATTTATTTAGATTGGTTACGTATGTATTATGGTGTTTTTTATGATGATATTCGAATGTTTCTGCGCTCATATGCGGCTCTAAATCAGAAGTTGCATATGGCAAATTAGGGAGAGTAAATGGATATTCGGTTTGATTAGCTTCTTTTGAAAAAATCATATTTTATCTCTTTGTTTGTTGTGATTATTTATGCGAAAAATCTTTGTACAAATCTGCTAAATTCAGTAGATCCTAAGATAAGGCAATATTTGTTTGATGTCATAGATTAATTTATACATTTATAATCAATTTTTTCCGCTAGCGCAAGCTAATAGTCCGGAAATTGAAAAAAGAATAGAAAGTACAGAATCTCTGGTGTCAAATATGAAAATTTGAATTTTAAACATAGCTTCTTGACAAAAGGAAGGAAAATTGATAAAAGAAAGATCATCATAATTGGGACGTCGCCAAGCGGTAAGGCAACGGTTTTTGATACCGTCATTCGTTGGTTCGAATCCAGCCGTCCCAGCCACCACCTCACTCACTTCTCTTGCAAATTGTTAAAAAATATAGTAAAATTCCTAGCGCAAGAATATATGACAAAGACATGATTAGATTTACAAAAATGCATGGGCTAGGGAATGACTTCATTATAGTCAATAAATCATCGATCCTTGGTTACCATAATATTAAAAATATCGTCCTAGAATATGCGGATCGCAAAACGGGTATAGGATGCGATCAATTCATAATATATGAAGAAGCTGGCAATGAAGTTATTATGGAAATATATAATTCAGACGGATCTAGAGCTCTTGCATGCGGGAATGCATCTCGGTGTTTAGCGCATTTACTCACACAAAATTCCCCTAGCAAAAAAATTAAATTGAAAGTAGGAGAAAGAGTAGTAGAGGCAGAAGCAAAAAGCCTCGATGAAGTTTTAGTTAATATGGGAGGCGCTATTTTTGAGGATGGATGGATGCCCACCCGCGATCAATTAAGTGCTGAATTAACTCAGTATCTCTCACATAATGCAGAATTTATGTGCATCTCAGTTGGAAATCCTCATATTGTGATTATGGATCAAAATCTCTCAAACGAAGATGCGGCAATTTTGGGCCCAAGACTTGAAAAATCAGCTTTATTTAAGGATGGTGTTAATGTTAATTTTGCCCGTATAGAAAATGGCAAAATAGCTTTGAGAGTCTGGGAAAGAGGGGCCGGATTTACCCTTGCATGCGGCAGCGGGGCATGTGCTACCTTTGCAGCTCTGCATAAACTAGGATTTGCGCAGGATGAAGCTACAATTTCATTTGAGCTAGGAGATCTGAAGATGAAGATGAAGGAAGGCAAAGTATTGATGAGCGGACCTGTATCTTATGTTGCAAAAGGAGAGTTGATATGAGCAGCCAGAATCAAGTAGTTACATTTGGCTGTAGACTCAATATATACGAAAGTCAGATTATAAAGCAGAATCTAGAGTCTTCAGGACTCGATGATGTTGTGGTCTTTAATACATGCACCGTAACAAAGGCCGCTGAAAATGAGGCTATAAGATCAATCAAAAAACTAAAGAAAGAAAGACCTGATGCAAAAATAATAGTGACAGGCTGCGCAGCTCAGGTTAACCCTGCTAAATTTAGCTCCCTTAAGGAAGTAGATAAAGTTCTTGGTAATGAAGAAAAGCTTCATGCTGAAAATTATAGATTTTCTGAGAATGCGCATTTGAATAAGGCTTTGATAAGCGATATAATGCAGGTTAAGGAAATTGCACCTCATATGGTGCAAAATTTTACAGAACATTCTAGGGCTTTTTTGCAAATTCAAAATGGTTGTGACCATAGGTGTACTTTTTGTATTATCCCTTATGGAAGAGGTCCGAGTAGATCTGTCCCGATTGGGTCTATAGCCCAGGAAATTAGGGCATTAGTAGAAAATGGTTATAATGAGATAGTCCTAACTGGAGTAGATGTGACTTCTTACGGGGCGGATCTACCAGGTACACCAAGTTTTGCACAGGCAATAAGGAGACTTCTTGCGCATGAGCCAAGACTAAATAGACTAAGACTTGCCTCTATTGATGTTGCGGAGATTGATGAGGATTTATTTGATCTAATGGCATACGAGCCAAGGCTTATGCCTCACTTTCACATCAGCCTTCAGTCCGGCGATAATATGATTTTAAAGAGAATGAAAAGAAGGCACAATAGAGATGATGTTATAAATTTTTGCACTAAGCTCAGGTCCTTGAGGTCTGATGTATCTTTTGGCGCAGATATTATAGCGGGATTTCCAACCGAAACTGATCAAATGTTTGAAAATTCACTCAATCTCATTTTAGAAGCAGATTTGCAGTACTTGCATGTTTTCCCTTATTCCCCAAGGGAGGGAACTCCAGCTGCAAGAATGCCTCAGGTGGAGAAATCCATCAGGAAGGAGCGTGCTGCTATTTTGCGCAAAACTGGCGCGGAAAATCTGGATAAATTTGCTCAGAAATTTGACAAAAAGATGATGAATATATTAGTAGAAAAAGGCGGCGTTGGAAGAGGCGAAAATTTCTTGCAGGTCAAGGTTGGGGAGGAAGAAAAAGTTGGGAAAATCCTTAGTGCTAGAGTAAAATATGATATAATAGGGGCGAATGAGGATATAAAGCTCTGCGCTCAAAATCAAAATTCACACCAAGATCAAATAAATACCTAGCAATACCTCCAGATAATACTTTTTACAAAAAAAATTCTTGAATAACTATCGCTAAGAGCTTATTTATTAGTCAAAAAAACATTATGAAAACTGCGCTTATTTGGCTTAGAAGGTCTCTCCGACTCAAAAGCAATATGGTTATATCAAAGGCTCTTGAGCAATGCGATAAGATAAAAATCTGCTTCTTATTTGATGAAAAAATTCTTTCCTATTTTCCGGATAGAGCAGATAGAAGGCTCTCTTTTATAGCAAATCATATAGAAATGATGAACAGAGAGCTTGCTCAATTTGGCTCTTCTGTTGAGGTTTTATACGGTAATCCTAATGAGCAAATCCCAAAATTTGCAAAAGAGAATAATATTAACGTTGTTTTTTGCGATATGGATTTTGAGCCTTCTTCGATTATCCGGGATAATGAAGTGGAGAAGATTTTGCGCGAGGTAAAGATTGATTTTATCCCAGTGTTAGATCATCTTTTGATTCACCCATCTGAGCTATTAAAACAAGACGGCACTCCCTTTAAAGTTTTTACTCCTTATATGAAATTATTCAGATCCAGAGCTGGGGATCAGACTCTTCGGGTTCCTTCTTATGATCTTCATGGGCGCACTACTCCTTCTGAATGTATTTTTTCCAATAAAGAGATGCTGAAAAGGGCGGGATATGAGTATATAGAAGACCCAATATGGCACCCAAAAAAAGCAGATGAAAGTTTTCGGAAATTTGTCCGCTCAAAATTGCCATTTTACCACCTAAGAAGGAATTTATTATCAGGAGATCATACAAGCTCGATCTCTCCATATCTTAGGTTTGGCGCGCTTTCTATCAGGGAGGTTTTTTCGATTTCTCTCGAAAATGAAGTAGCAGAATCTTATGTGAATGAGCTTATATGGAGGGAATTTTATGCATACATCCTTTTTCACTTTCCTTATTCTGCATCGTCGGAATTTCAAGAAAAATATAAAGGCAAAATTACTTGGCGGCATGACCCTGTGCTTTTTGAAGCTTTTTGCGCAGGTTTAACAGGATATCCGGTTGTTGATGCAGCGATCAGGCAATTGCTTCAAACAGGATGGATGCATAATAGAGCAAGGATGATTGTGGCAAGTTTTTTTACCAAGAATTTATTCATGGATTGGCGAGAAGGAGAGAAGTTTTTTGCCAGGTATTTAATGGATTATGATTTAGCCTCAAATGCTGGAGGGTGGCAGTGGACAGCATCAACAGGCACTGATGCTCAGCCATATTTTCGGGTTTTTAACCCTATTAATCAGGGAAAGGATCATGACCCTGACGGGGAATATGTAAAAAAATATGTGCCAGAGCTTAGTGGGGTCAAAATTTCTGATATACATGACCCAGAAACTATAATGGAAAAATATTATGTAAAAAATTACCCAAGACCTATTGTGGATTACAAAAAAACAAGAGAAAATGCAATTAAAGCATTCCAGGAGGTAGTGTGATTAAGATTATTTCTGGAAAGCACAAGGGTAGGATGATTCCTACTGATTCTGTTGCAAGATATAGACCATCTACGGGGAAATTTAGGGAGGCTTTGTTTAGCATCTTAAGTTCGGGGGAGTATGGCGCAAAGAATATATTGCAAAATGCCGAAATGCTAGATTTATATTGCGGAACTGGGAGTCTTTCTTTTGAGGCTTTATCTAGAGGCGTACCTTCTGTCACACTCGTTGATACAGAAGAGCTATATCTGAACAAAGCAAGAATTTTTGCGGAAAAAATCGGGGAGGCTGCTAATGTTAATATTCTCAGATGTTCTGCAATTAATCTTCCAAGAGCAAATAAGCAATATAATCTTATAGTAATGGACCCACCATATGGGAAGAATTTAGTCGGCAAAACTTTAAAATCACTTGTAGCAGGGGGGTGGATTGATGATGCTGCTTTAATTGCTATTGAAACTGAGTCCAGGGAAAATTTTGCTCTAGAGCAAAATATGGAAATTTTACTCGTAAAGAAATACGGCAATACAAACTTGAGTTTAGTAGAATATGTCAAAAGTTAAGAAGCAATTTGTTTGCAGTAAATGCGGTAGTGTTTTTAGTAAATGGTCAGGAAAATGCTTTGAGTGCAATGAGTGGGACTCGATTGAGGAGGAGACTTTGCCCCAGGGAAATCTCTCAAAAGCAGGAATAATAGCAGGGGGAAATATATCACTTTCTTCTAGTCTTGAAGTTGAAACTCTTGACGGTCTAATTGATGAGTCTATGAGAATTGTAACTTCTCTGGAGGAGCTTAACAGAGTCCTTGGGGGAGGAATTGTGCCTGGTTCTGTCACTTTAATTGGAGGCGAGCCTGGCATAGGCAAATCTACAATTTTATTGCAGCTAACTATTCTTCTTTCTCAGAGTAACACAAAATGTCTTTATGTTACAGGGGAGGAATCTGCAAATCAGGTCAAGCTGCGCGCATCAAGAATAGGTGCTGGGGATCATTCTGGGGTGAAATTACTTGCTGCAACAAACATAAACCATATTCTTGCAACAATAGAAAGTCTCAAAGATGTAGATCTTGTCATAGTTGACTCTGTTCAGACAATCTATAGCCATGATTTTGGCTCAAGCCCTGGCGCGGTGAGTCAGATTAGAGCCTGCACTCAAATGTTTGTGAATTTTGCAAAGCAAAAAAATGTAGCCCTTTTTTTGGTGGGTCACGTGACCAAGGATGGGGATCTTGCTGGCCCCAAACTTCTTGAGCATATGGTTGATACTGTACTCTATTTAGAGGGCGATCAAAATAACCATTATCGAATTTTAAGGTCTGTTAAAAATAGATTTGGCAGCGTGAATGAGATAGGGGTTTTTGAGATGACAAGCTTTGGGTTAAAGCAAGTTTTAAACCCATCTGAGTTATTTTTAATGCAGAGAGAGAATAACATAAGCGGCACATCGGTTTTTGCATGTATTGAGGGCTCAAGACCAGTTTTGGTTGAGGTGCAAGCTTTAATAGCCCCCTCCTTCATGCCAATGCCTAAAAGATCGGCTATTGGGTGGGATAATAATAGGCTCTCTATGATTCTTGCAGTTCTTGCTGTTCGGTTTGGTCTTAATGTATCAAATAAAGAGGTGTATTTGAGTATAGCGGGCGGGATTAAGATAGTAGAGCCTGCGATAGATCTTGCTGTTGCTGCTGCTTTAATTTCAGCATCTTATGACAAGCCCCTGCCAAAAAATAGTATTTTCTTTGGCGAGATTGGTCTTTCTGGAGAGGTTAGAGCGGTAAATCAAGTAGAAAATAGGATAAAAGAGGCCATAAAACAAGGTTATGAATTAATTTTTTGCGCAGGAAATTTACCCGATATAGATGGGAAAAAATATAATAAATATGTCAAAACCATTAGTCACGTTGCTCAGCTAAAATCTATATGTTCTTGAGAGGTGCAAAACTGCATGAGCCTTTGAAGAATCTTGATTGCATGGATTGTATCTGATCAGGGAATGAAAAAAGAGACCTTCAGGAATGAGCAGGAAGAGGGGCGCGGCAATGAGAACAGAACCTAAATCCCCTAACTTCAGACAAATATTACTTAATTTTTTCTCCGCATTTATAAGATGCAGGATAAACTAACATACTCTCTCTTCTCTGATGGAGCGCGCTGCGGACACTAACATAAGGATCGGATGAGGTCTTTTTTATGTAGTCAGTAAATGGCAAGACTTCTTGTCTTTTTTGTATAACTCTAACTACTGTATATGTATTTTTTATACCTGGTTTGATGCCGTATTTTATTGGGTTTAGAGCATCGTCAAAAACAATTCCATCCCACATATCTCTCATATTAGTTGAGCCAAGAATAGGGAGAACGAGGTATGGTCCAGGCCTTGCACCATATCTTGCAAGAGTGCTGCCAAATGTTTGCAGCTTGTGGGTGAAACCCTTTTTTGAACCAATGTCAAATGTTCCACCTATGCCAAGCGTAGAGTTCAGCACAAATTTGCTCACACTTCTGATTGCACTTTTGAAATTACCCTGCAGTACAAAATTCACAGCTGTAAGAGGCTCGTATATATTATCCACAAAATCCCCTACTCTTGTTTTTGCAAAGCTTGGCACTACTCTATCATAAGCAACTGCTATAGGCTGCAAAATTATCATATCAAGGAAAGAGTTGAAGTAGAAAAACTTCCTATTTAGAGGTTCAAAAGGGTCTCTTAAATCATTGCACTGATTATCCTTGGCAGGAACATCAAGATCATACGAAAATTCGTATTTAGCATTTTCAGCATAAGATGTAAGACTAAATGTTAATACACCTAATAAAACTAGGCCAATATAATTTTTTTTCATTTTGCTACTACAATAAAATATTCCAAAGATAATGTGATCTTTAAAGAGGTTATACTAATACATTGCATGTTTGCAAGTTTTAAATTTTCGGAGATGAAATTTTTGCTATAAACAAAATGATTCATCGATGGGTCTATTTTTACTTTATCACCCTTTGGGAGAACAAAGGCAAAAATTCCACTATCAGTTAGGCGAGATTTTACAAACTTAAAAGAAGCCTCTAGGTTTGTTGTTCTTGAAAAACTATCAAAAGCTATTACAAGCTCATATTTCCCGTCTAAATTAGAGGAATCTATATCATTTTTCAGAATAATATCTCTATATATTTTTGTTTTGGAATTATAGGTTTTTGCTATCCCAAATATCTCGGAATCAAAATTTAAAGTATCTACATAAGAATCATGAGGAAAAAATCGACTAACTTCCTCTACCCAAAATGGATGAGCACCAACTTCTAAAACAGTGTAAGGGCCGTATTTACTATCCCAGCTTTTTGTTGGAATATGAGGCAATGTTGCTGATGTGAATTTTTCGAATAAATTTACCTGGTCCGTAAAATATCTCTTATATTTTACCTGGTTAAATACTGCATCATATTCTGCTGCTATTTCTTTTGGAATTTGACCTACTGAGCTCATATTAGCAATATAATCACCAAGCCCTATTTTATCATGTGTATTATTTTGCAAAACCTGTAATGCTTTTATGTAATTTTTCTGAGCAATATAAGTAAAGCCAAGCCAATATAAATTTTCAGGGTCTTTTGGCGCAAAAAACTTATCGACAATATTGAATCTCAGGTTTGCATCAGTAAAATTTGCTTTTTGTAAATGATATTTCCCAAGTGAAATATTTGCTTCTCGCAAAATTTTGAAATGATGAAAAAATTCAAGAAAACTCTGATGCATACGAGTAAAAAAGGTCTTAACATTGCCCAAGAACCCATCGTAAAACTTTTGTGAAGCAACGCTTGGCGCGATAGGAGCATTTTCTTGTTTGATCTCGGCGTTCATATGAAACCTATAATTTGTTATGTGCAAAAAATTCTGGCAAGATTAGCTTCATATAGCTACTTATATGTTTGATTTAACTTGCTTCTTCAAATATAACTATCTTAGAAAAGAGTGTAATTCAAGATTTTAAGAAAATTATGAGCATAATATCTAAAAAAGTTGGTAAAATTAAACCATCCCCTACCTTTGCTTTTGCAGCAAGGGCTGAGGAGATGAGAAATCAAGGTAAGGACATAATAATGCTCACTGTTGGTGAGCCTGATTTTGACACTCCAAATCATATTAAAGCAGCTGCGGTAAAAGCCATTAACGAAGGTAAAACAAAATATACCGCAATAGATGGGATAAACCCCCTTAAAACATCTATTATAAATAAATTTAAGAGAGACAATAACCTTAGTTATAACCTTGATCAAATCACGGTAGGATCAGGAGGGAAGCAAGTAATTTACAATCTATTTATGGCAAGCCTTGATGATGGAGACGAGGTGATAATCCCCTCCCCTTACTGGGTTTCTTACCCAGATATAGTTATATTATCAGAGGGTGTTCCTGTTATAGTGCCATGCTCAATTGAAACTGGCTTTAAACTTACCCCTGAAGCCCTTTCTAACTCTATAACCAAAAGAACAAAGTGGCTTGTTTTAAACTCGCCTTCAAACCCAACTGGCTCCGCTTATTCTAAAGCTGAACTTGCCGCACTTGGAGAGGTTTTGAAGCAGAATCCTCATGTTAATATATTGTCAGACGATATTTATGAACATCAAATTTTTGAGGATTTTAAGTTCTTCAACATAATAAACGCCTGCCAGGAGCTTTATGATAGAACATTCATAGCAAGCGGGGTTTCAAAAACTTACTCAATGACAGGATGGAGAATAGGATATGGTGCTGGAGATAAAACTATTGTTAAAGCCATGAAAGTTCTTCAATCCCAGTCAACCTCAAATCCATGTTCGATTTCTCAATATGCTGCTCTTGAGGCTATCTCCGGCCCGCAAGGCTTCGTTAAAGAAAATGCGATTGTCTTTGAGGCCAAAAGAGATGCTGCTTTGAAGATTTTATCCTCAATAGATGGGATGGAGTGCTACAAACCAGAAGGGGCCTTTTACATTTTCCCCTCAATCAAAAAATTGCTAAATCGCTCTACCACGAGCGGCAAGATCATCTCTAATTGTAGCGATTTTACCGATTACTTACTCACTGAAGCTGGAGTTGCAGTTGTACCGGGAATTGCATTTGGTCTTGCGAATCATTTTAGAATTTCAACCGCAACAAGTTTAGATACCCTCAAAGAAGGTTGCAGGCGAATCAAGCATCTATGCGAATTGCTCAAACATAATCCATAATTCACTTTATGATCCAAGAATTAATGCTAATTTTGCTTAGTCTAATTTTTTTGCCTGTGCAGATGATTATTATTATCGCAAGAATCTTCATGAAAAAAGAAGATCCTTATAGAGTTTTCGAAAAATTTGGCATAAGGGGAGTCTCTAAATTACCCTCTCCTATATGGCTTCACGCTGCAAGCGTTGGTGAATCTAATATTGCGCTCACTTTAATTGATATTTTATCCGAGCAAAACCCTAATGAATTTTTCCTCATTACAACGGGAACAAAAGAATCCTGCAATAATATTCTAGGAAGGATAAAAAATAAGCCCAATATAAAGCACCAATTTGTTCCTATAGATAATTACTTCACTACAAAGCTCTTTGTGCACTCCTGGAAACCAAAAATTGGTATATTTATTGAATCGGAAATTTGGCCAGTAATTATTCACCAGGCTGGCAAAATAATGCCACTTATAATTGCGAATGCTATTATGTCTGATAGGTCATATAAAAGATGGAGCAGCTTAAAACCCATAATAAATTGGATAGGAGGCAAGTTTTCAGCGATTCTTACTCAGAGTAAAAAGGACTATAGATATTTTAAATCCCTTGGCTTTAAGAATGTAAAATTTGCAGGGAATATTAAGTTTATTCAGCAAATGCCTTTTATTAATCTGGAATTTTTTGACCCTCTCAAAAAAAGCCTTCAGGATAGGGATGTGATTTTTGCAGCAAGTACACATTCTGGGGATGATCAAATTATTTTAAAAGCGTATAAAGAGGCTTTATTGATCAAAAAAAATCTACTTCTTATTATAGCGCCCAGACATCCAAGGCGCGCAGATGAAATATCAGAGCTTTGCAAATTAGATAATCTAAAATCTTCTTTTCGTAGCCAAAATAAACTTCCAGACATAAGTGATTTTGTTTTTATCCTAGATACAATAGGCGAGATGCATAATATCTTCTCCCTTGGCTGCATAACTATAATGGGTGGTAGCTTTTTTAATGGCGGACACAATATTCTTGAGCCAGCGTCATATAGCTGCCCGATCATTTTCGGACCTAATATGTCCAATTTTCCAGATATCCGGGATGAATTTTTGGAGCAAAATGCCGCTATAGAAATCCAAAAACCCGGTGATTTAGGTGATGCGCTAATTAGGCTGATGGGGATGGAGAATGAGAAAATTCAACAAATGAAGCATAGGGCTCACTCCATTATAGCATCAAAACATATGGTCGCTAATACCTATAAACAAGAAATCCAAAAATTTCTCAAATAATTACGCTAAACCTAAATATCACATCTAATAAAATATTATATTGATAAATTAAATATATATATACATAATTAAAATACTTATTTATAATTTAACTAAATAAACTAACAAAAGTAGTATTATGCCTAGATTTAAAATATCATCTGAACAAGTAAAAGACGCAGTTGAGGCTCTTGATAATGCGCTGACAAAGATCTATCAAACTGATCCAAAAGAAGAGGCTGGGATTTTTGGGGAAGTGTTCGATCAATTCATGGATATAGAGCCTAAATTGGCAATTTATTATGGTAATATTACAAATCAAATTACCGAGGAACTGATACCAAAATTAGGTGATAGGCCATCAACCCCATCTCACCAAGATATATTATCATTTATTGAAGGAGAGGATAAAGCAAATAAAGTGCTTAATCCACTAAAAAGAAAAATTAGAGCTTTCGCACTTTTAGACGCTAGGCAGAAATTAGGATGGAACGAGAATGTAATGAACTATATTAAAGTTCAATACAACTCCATAAATGCACCTGCAGAAATATATACAACAAAAGAAATGGGATTAGATTCCGCCAGAACTGATTCTGAATCTGAATCTTCTGAATTTAATTCAGAGAACTTGAGTAGTGATAATAAACTCCAAGACTTAAATGAGTTTTTAATAGTCGCAAAGAAAAGATTACACTTGCAGAATTCTCAACCTAAAAGAGTTCAAACTGGATACGAAAATCATCCAATAAATCAAATCTCCAAAGTTTTGGCTAGTTTCAGCGAGGATTATCAAAATCAATTTCTTAGTAGCCTAAATGAATTATATGAATTACAAAATCCTCCATCACAAATTGACATTAATACCTTTATCAACAAAGGACAAAACGACACAGAAAGAAGAATTAGAGCTCTAGCGCTTGCGCAAACTGCATATGAAATGGGGTGGGATAAACCAACGCAAGACTCAATAGGGCAAGCTTTTTACAGAATTGGTCATGAATATATGAGAGCAAGTTTAGAGAGGGGTGCTTCTACTACTGCTGTTGCAAATTTTGTAGTCACAGGCCAAAACATCCGCTCAAAATAAAGATGATAAATCAAAATAACCGGGTTATCTCTCTTAATCAGGCTAGCTTACTGCTTAATCTGATTTCTCAGAAAACCTTCATTCTTCAATTTGGATGAGAGTAGCAGAAACCCAAAAGCGCCAACCATATTTAATATAGGAATAGCCCTTAGCCCTGCCATAAAATCACTAATATCATATACAGGAACATATTCTGAATTCATCGCCCCGCTCCAGTCATAGTGAATCAACAAACTTACTATAGTGTGAAAGAAATATCCAAATGACATATTTATGCAGTTTACAATCGCAATAGCAACTGCTGCTGACTCCTTTGGTACAAGGTTAGATACTGTTGTAAAAACTAGAACCTGATAACAACACGTTATTCCAAGTATAAACATTAGACTTGAGATGAAATATATACTTGGTTCATGCACTACAAATAATATCATAAAAATTACAGAGACTAATAATCCGCACCCAAAAATAACAACTACTTCTGATTTTAATTTCTCTGCTAAATATGCAAGAAGAGGTCCGCCAACACACATTCCGATATATAAAACAAATGCAGCTTGTATGCTATTTTCTTCGCTAAATCTATATATTTGATTGAAATATGCGAGCGACCAAACATCCGCAAAGCCCTCTAAAGCACCAACCATAAGCCCCCCGCAAACACCCGCAAAAAGAACGACAGGATTTACAAGAAGAGCTAAAATGTCAGAAAAAGATGCCGTCTTAGCAGCTTTATATTCGGTTAAATGATCTGTTTTTACCATCAAAATAATAAAACCTAGAACAAGACATATGCATCCAAGTATAATCAGACCTTCTTTTATTCCAAAATAATCAAACAATGTTTTTGTAGGAATGCCTCCTGTAACAGCCCCAATCAACCCGAAGGTAAAAGCAAGACCTATAAGAAATGCTTTATATTTTTCTGGAAAATATGCAGTTGATGCTTTTGCTACTGATAAAAATCCAGCAGCAGAACCCATTCCAATTAGAGATCTTCCAATAAGAAGCATAGTCCAGTTTTCAGCTATCCCGAAAATAAACGCACCTAGCGCCGTGATTAAAATTGATAAAAACGAAATATACTTAATGTTATACCTATCTAGTAAATATCCAATCGGTATTTGCATTCCTGAATAGGCAAGATAATAGAAACCCGCAAGCTGGCCAAAAGATGCAGTATCTATGGAGAATTTTCTCATAATATCTTCTCTCAAAATTCCAGCCGCTAATCTTAAAATAAACTGAAAAGCAAAAAAGGTAGTTAGGGCGAGCCATAAAATAATTGCAGTTCTTGATTTAAATAATGTTTCTTGCATTGCGTATTCTTATCCTTAGAATTAATATATGTTTATTTGAAATCTGGTATAAAGACCCAGTTTAATCTAAACTGGGTTTTTAAAATAAAATACCAAGAAGCCCGCATTGTAAAACTTAGTAATAAATGAGTCAAGTTATGAATTCTCTAGAAGTGATGAAGTATATTTTTGTTGACACTTTCACAACGAATCTTTTCTTTGTTTTCAATGCAGAGGTAGCATTTCCATTTGCTTACCATCTTTCTGAAATAAATTTCATTTTTCTCTTAGTGCCAGCTTTTTTTGGTCTATTATGCTCAATGACAGTAAATTATTTGGCGGGGTTTATTCTATATTTTATTTTTCAAAGATTCTTCAAAAGTGAAGTTTCGGTGAATAATTACCCAGTGCTCCAGAGAATATATAATGTATTATGGATCCCCCTTGCATGTCTATGCTGGATTTATTTATATGCAAAATTATTTCTTCTCTTTGCTGGCTTTGCAAGATTTAGCGCAGCTCGCGTAATTTTAGGAGCCGGAATAATTAGAACAATTTCTTATCTACTGGGATAAAATGAACTTTTTTGACTATTCAGGGAGCAAAACAAAAACACCCTACTTAGACTTAGTTGCACAAAAATTTTTGGAATTAAGAGGGCAAAAACCAGAAATGGAATTTTGGATCGTAACTCCAAATTATTTTTCAATCGAGATTCTTAAGTCTAAATTACTTAATGCTAACCAAAATAATAGCCGCGCTATGATTTTGCCGCGTATTACTACTGCTGAAAATTACATATTGAGCAGCGTAATTAATGAGGAGAGTAATATTTATTCTAATTATGAGCAGACTATTATTATGTCTGAGATTATTTTTCAGTATGAAAACATAAATTACAGGATCAGTGAGGCTCTTGAAATTGCTTCCGAATTTGTTCTCATTTTCTGGAAACTAAAAAAGAACTTTGTAAATATCGAGGAGGTTGATAAATGGGTGGAAGAGGATGTTGCTCAGCATTGGTGGCACATGTCTTATTTTTTGAAATTCTGTTTTACAAAATTCGAAGATGTAATCTCTACGCCAAAAAATAAAAATATTAAAACACTTGATTCGATTGACCACAAAAATAGATTCATAATTCTTGTGGGGCAACTTGAGAATATAGATTTTTTTGCAAATTATTTTGAGGCAAATCAAATTCATCATCTCGTGATCTTGCCTCCGTTAAATCATGAATTTGTTCTAGAGCAGAATCCAGGAATGAGATATTTCCTAAAATATTATTCTAACCAGGAAGATATTATAAAAAAAATATCCCAAGGGGATATAGCGGATAACCAAAATATTTTATCTGCACAAAATTTACAATACTCAGAATCTGAAGGCGAGATTGTAAAATTATATGAATTTTATGACATATATGAGGAAATAGAATTTATCGGCAATTTTGCAGTAACAAAAGCAAGGCAAAATGAGACTATACTAATCATAACAAGTAGCCAATTTGTGGATAATTTCTTGTCTTCATCTTTTGAAAGCTATGGGGAGAATTTTTGCTCATCTTTTGGCTCAAAATATACAAGCCTTGCTGAAGCGTCATTATTTCAGTCTCTTGCTAGATTCAAAACAGAAAATGGATCAATAGAGTCCATTATTGCCCTTTTATCCTCAAGTATTTTGCATCAAAATAATGAAGTTCAGACTTTGCTGAATGAATTAAATACAGCGCCTATTTTTTTTGAAAATTTTGCTGCTATTTACAGCTTCCATAAAGGCAAATCAGATTCTTTAGATGCAAGTATAAATCTCATGCTTGATGAACTTGCTAGTCTATTAGAAAATCAGGAGGATAATCTTAAATCCCTTCTTGTGCTAATATATAGTAGCTTTAAAACACTTTATAAAACTCTAAATCTTAAGAGTAAATATAAAGAAGCAGAGAGATTTAGAGTCTTTATTGAAGATATAATTAGTATCAGTAACCCTATTCCAGTCTCGCTTGAAGAGTTTTTGACTTACGCGCAAAATATCTTTAACCTTAAAAGCTCTATGCCTTTTGAAAAATCTGCCAGAATCTATATTTTGAAATATGATGATGCTTTACTGATAGACTCTAATTGGGTTATTTTTGCAGATTTTAATCAGGATACGATTCTGAAGCCAACGAATGATAATGACTGGCTTACTCAAAAAATTTTCCAAAAAATCATCCCCGGATATAAGGAGGATTCTTTTTATAAGATTTTATACCAAGTGACCAGTAAGATCTTCTCATGCTCTAATACGAAATCTAATATATTATTTAGTCGCTCAATTTTTAAAGATGGAGTATGTTGCGAAAAATGTTCAATTTTGGATTTCATTGACCATAAAGAGGTGAGAATTACAATCCAAACTGAAGGTCATGAAACCCGTCAGCAAAAACCTCCCCTTGCTCATAGAGATTCATTTCCAAACAAGCTTTATGCAACAAATGTAGAATTACTTCTCAGAAACCCTTATGGCTTTTTTGCCAAAAAGATTTTGGGACTTTCGAAGAGGAAAAATCTTCTCACAAAAGTAGAGACAAGTGATTTTGGCTCTATAATCCATGAGATAATAGAAATTTATACTACCCAAAACACTGAATTCCATGATTTATATCATAAAATTTTGCAAGAAAGGGGTATTCCGCAGTTTTATAGGAATTTGTGGCTGAAGTCAGTGGAAAATATTATAGGAGAAATCTCTGATATAAATTATAAAACAAAAAGCTTAGAAGGTCTTATTTTTGTTGAAATAGAAGGAAGCTGCGAAATCAAAATAGGGAGCATAAATACTAATCAAAACTCCCAGAGCATTGAACTTAGCGCCATAGCAGACAGAATAGAAGTTTATGATAATAAAATCAGAATTATAGATTTTAAAACCGGAGCGCCGCCTTCTAAGAAGGATGTTTTTTCCGGAAAATCTCCGCAGCTTATGGTTGAGGCTATAATATATAGCTCTGGAGGCTTTAAAGAAATTCCGTATAATCCGAAGGCAGAGATTGAGCTAGTCTATATCAAAATTAATACAAGAAGCCCTTATTTGGAAGAGGATATCATCAAAGTTACAAAGGAAATGATAATAGAGCATAAAGAGGCTCTTGTTATGCTCCTGGAATTTTACTATGGCAAAGAAGGGTTGGTAGAGTTTAATAATAGCTTTATAATAGATCAACTAGTTCCTAAATTTGATGATTATAAATACCTAAGAAGAGAGTAAAAAATGAAGACAAAAACTACTGCGCATATTTGTCTTTATAGTAGTGTTAAAATGTTAGAAGAAGATTTTTTCCATTGAGACTATAAGCTAGAGAGTTTCCTCAGTTCTTTGTTGGCTTTTGAATAAGTTTTTGTTCCAACTTTCTTATACTTTTTTGTTGAAAGTGCAAATTTCTTTGAAGCAACCAATTTTGGCTTGCCAGATTTGATATTGCTTAATTTTGGAACCTCTCTCCATACACCATCATCAAATATATCCTTCGTCTCCTGATTTACTGCTTGAGCTAGCTCTTTATTTGAAATATCAGAATTCTTTACTCCTTTTCTCTGGGAGGAGAATTTGCCTTTTATTCCGTCTTCAAAATGATGATCAAGTAAGGACATCATTTTTTGATCTCGGTTTTTTGCAGATGGGCATCCCGTTAGAACAGCAACTATATTTTTCCCATTTTTGGAAGCTGTAGTGACTAAGTTGAATCCTGCCGGGTTTGTGTATCCAGTCTTCATCCCTTCTGCTCCTTCGTATTCTCTTGTAACTTTATTATGACCCATAACTATTTTGCCGTCATAGTAGAAACTATCTCTATTAAACCATTTATAATATTCTGGGAAGTCTCTTTTGATCGCAAGGGCAAGTCTTGCAAGATCTAAGGCTGTTGTTTTTTGCTCTTGATGGTGAAGTCCGTGAGAATTCATGAAATATGTAGATCTCATCCCAAGTTTACGCGCGCAAACATTCATCCTTTTTGCAAAATTTTCTTCAGACCCTGCGATGTTTTCCGCAAGGGTGATCGTTGCATCATTAGCTGATTTTACAATAGATCCCAAAATAGCATCTTTAACTGAGATTTTTTTCCCCGCAATCAGCCCTAATTTTGACGGCGAAACATTTTCTGCTTTTTTTGATATAACTAGTTTTTCATCCAAGGATAATCTTCCGTGTTTTAATTCTTCAAAAGCAATATACAGGGTCATTAATTTGGTTAAGGATGCTGGATATATTTTTGTTGTGCTATTTTCTTGCTTCAAAATTCTTCCCGAGAAACCATCGACTACTATCATTGATTGAGTTCTTTTTGGGCCTTCTTTAGGGGTAGTTTTTTTATTGTGCTTGTGAGCTTTTGCTACTAATGCCCATGAAATCATGAAAATAATTATGGAGAGTTTGACAATTCCAGTTTTCATTATATAAAGGTTACTTTTTTTCATAATTGTATCTTGATTTTAGCCTTATTCCAAATATTTGTAGTATATTTATCAATAAATTCTTAATTAGAATAATAAATATACAACATATTAATTGCACTCTATTTTTTATTCCAACTCATATGCCATATCTAAACTAAGCTTGGGATATTTACTATAACGAAATCAGTTGTTACTTGCAAAAAAATCTCCTTAGTAAATGGAAGAATAATCAGCTGATTATCTTTCAGATTTATTTCGACAACATCACCGGCGCCATAATTATTTATGGAAATTATTTTTCCAATGTCTTGATGGTTAAGATCTAAAACTTTTAATCCGACAATTTGGGAATAATAATATTCATCTAGTTCTAGAGGGGGCAGTTCGTCTCTGTGACAATATAAAGGAAACTTGCCTAGCTTTTCAGCTTGGTTTCTATCTGTAATATCGGCGGACGAAACTTTTATGATATTGCCACTTACATTTTTGAGTATAAAACGATAGCTAGTCTTAGCGCAAGAAAAAAATGCGATACTATTAAAATTTTTGACAATATAATCACAAAAATCATTTTCTATGAATAGTTTTAAATCGCCTTTAATCCCTGTTGGACCTAGTATTCGTCCTATTTCTATAAAATTTTTGTCTTTTTTATCTAAGTCTTCCGAGTTCATATATATTTGCAATTATTTGGAAATAAAGTTACCATACTTATGTAGGAATATGATTAAAATTAACATGATAACATTTTATTGAGTATCAAATGAGTAAAGTAAAGATATTTATAATATCAATATTGTTTAGCGCAAGTATTATATTCGCATTTGGTTGCGCTCTGATTTACAGACTCAAAAGCATTTCTATTACTGAAATACATTCTCTAATATCAAAAGAAATAAGTTCGGCTACTTTAATTGATGTTGAGGTAGGTAGTGTTTCAGTTGTTATAACCCCATATCCGAGACTTCGGATTGAAAAACTTTCCTCAAAGGACCTAGCTCATTCGGCTCAAGGGTTAGAGGCAAACTTCATCAATATTTATCCTAAATTATATCCCCTTATTATGGGGAAGGTAGAGGTAAATGCTTTGGAAATTTCTGAACTTAATTTGAAGAATTATGGTGGTGATTTTTGCATTAATTCTTTAAACAAACTTACCTCGCTAATTTCCAAAGCAAATTCGAAGATAGACACACTAAAGATAGAGAATTTGTGGGATATTTCCGGCGTAAAGAGGAGGTTAATTGGTAAGGTCCATGTTGTAAAATCTGAACGAGATGTTCATTATGCATTATATATAGGCCAGAATATACATTTCACCTCTGATTCAAAATATAATTTGGCAAATGATAATTTCTTATCAACAATTAAAATAAATAGTCCAAACTTTGACTTTACAGCAAACCATGTTTTTTCAGGTGATAAAACTAAGTCCGGGAGCTTCCGGATAAATTTCAAGAATTTTACCAAAGCAACCAAGGATATGGGATTAATTTATCATATTGGTCTTTTAGATTACATAGGCACAGAAAAATTAGTAAAAGTAGAAGGCCTTATCAAAGGTGATGATAATTATACAATTTATGATGAAATCAAAATTACGGGAGATGATATTGAGGCAAAGGGAAGTCTTTATGTTAGCTGTGATGAAAAAAATCAAAATATTTTCAATTTGCAAATCTCAAAATTAAACTTATCTAGTCACACTTCTTCATACCAACAAAATTTACAAAGCAATGAGAAGCCACTTTATTTTGATAATTTAGCCAATCTTAAACTATCAATCACAGGGGGGAATATAGCGCTACCAAATGGACTTATAAAAAGTCTTGCAATAGAAGGCGAAGGCACTAGAGAAGCCCTAAAAATCAAATATTTATATGGTAATTTTGAGGATGGGGGTAAATTAGGCATGTGGGGATTTGTCTACGGGGATAATGATAGACAAAAATTCGAGGGTGCTTTCGAATTTAGCGGGAAAAACTTAAACCGAGATTTATCTTTTTTATATAATTTTTCGGACTCTAAAGATAATGTTTCTAGTTTTTTTGTTGATGGAAATATCAAACTCACTCAAAGAGATATAATGATATCGAATTTCAATCTAACAACTGAAGGACAAAACGTCAAAGGAGATCTGGATTTAAAATTGATCGGTAAAGATAAAATGCTTATAGGTCAATTGCTTCTGAATAGCGTTGATGCCCAAATTACCAAATTAACCATAGTGAAAAATTTATATAATTACCTAAAATCTCTTATCACAGATACAAGGGATACAGAATATAACTCAAAATTTGTTGCTCTAAGAAATTTCCCATTAAAAACTCATATACGCCTGGATTTTAATGATCTAAAAATTGAAGATCATCCTATCGGGAGATTCAATGCAATATTTGGCTACGATCATGGTCAACTTAAGTTAGAAGATTATTTTTTCAAAAATGGTACTAGTTATATCTTAGGGGACGCAAAAATTGTATCTTCAAGTATTAAGCCAGCTTTTTATTGGAATATTACAGATGGGGTTCTTGATATACCAACTGAAACAGATAATATAAATAAACTGATTGGCTTCTTAAATCAAAATATAGGCTCCACTTCATTTGACATGTACTCTAGCGGCAAACTAGAGAGCGTTAAACTAGGGATGGTGTCAATAAATAAAATTGCATGGTATCTAGATAATAAGAATGGTACATTTGCACTCAATGATGGTGCGTTTAGCTTGCTTGGCGGATCCGGGACTCTTTCGGCAAATTTTGCTTTCAATCCAACTAAACTCATAGCATCTATTGCACTTGAAAAATTTGATCTAGCTGAAGTAAATAAGTATACCGGATCAAACTTTTTTATCTCAAAGGGTTTATCTAGCGCCAATGCTCAAATATCCTCAGCTGGTGGTACATATGAAGAGTTAGTAAAAAACCTAAATATAGGTGGAGCCTTTCTTGGAAAGGATTTGGTATGGCAAAATCTTAATATTCCAAGTTTATTAAAGAAAATATCCAGAAATGACTTAGACCAAGAAATAATACAAAAGTCAGTGTCGGAAACGATCAATTCAGGCTCTACCATCATCGAAAATGCAAGTGGAAAATATGAGTATTATAATGATAACATTTTATTCTCATCAATTAAAGGTACATCAAAACTTTTTTCACTAGAAAGCAAGGGGTCATATAATGTTTCAAGTAACTACATTAATCTAAAATCTACATTTACCTTTATCCCCAACATAACTCAGCGTTCTGATGTTCTTGATAGCATGAAAATTGAGCTAGATATGATAGCTCAAGGTCCGCCAACATCATTATACAAAAATTTGACATTCCAAGATCCTAATGATATTAATCGTATAAGGAGAATGATTCCAGATTCGCAAACAAATGATACTCAGCAGTAAAATATGCGCAAAATTTTCTACTAGGTTTATAGAGATATTTTGCTACGGTGTAATCAGCTCCATCCCTTTTTCTGTTTTATATACAGCTATAATTGTCTGGATGAAAGAAATAGGCGCACCGCTTGCAATAATCTCTACTCTTGCTGCAGCAAGAGTTCCTTATGGCTTCAAATATCTCTGGGCCCCAATTATTGATAGCGCAAATATCCCCTTTTTATGGACTCTTGGCAAAAGAAAATCCTGGATGATGCTAATTTCAATGATTAATCTATTTCTTCTAATTTCATATTACCTAATATCCCTAAATCATGACGCAGACTCCTCTTATCAAGATATCTATACTCAGATATATATCATATCTATGTTGCTAGGATTTTTTGGAGCATCATTCGATATAGTTTTTGACGCCTATAGAATTGACAGTATTTCGGCAGATGAACAAGGGTATGCGGTATCTTGTGTTGTATTTGGATATAGGGCTGGGGTTTTGATTCCAAGTGTTGGTATGATGTATTTTTCAAGTTTTTATGGGTGGGGTCCATCTTTCCTTCTCCCCTCTATTATCATCCTACTTGGAATTTGCTATATACCATTTTTGGAGGAAGATAAATCAAGTCAAAAATCAACTAGATCATTTTTTGAGAATTTTGCGCACTCTTTCATCAACCCACTAAAAGATTTCTTGCACAGAAAAAATATCATATGGATTTTCTTGGGTATAATTTTATACAAAGTGGGAGGAGTGCTACTCGGATTCCTCTCCACGCCATTTTACCTTGAAATAGGTTACACAAAAATACAAATAGCTTCTATTGTAAAAACTCTTGGCATACCCTCTTCTATAATCGGCTCTTTTATCGGAGGATATATAGTATCAAAATATGGTAATCTCAGAGGTCTTGTTATATGCGGTCTAATACAGGCTATATCCCACCTAATATATCTTTGGCTCAACCACGCACCCAAAACAGAACTATCTCTTTTCATCACAATTACAATTGAAAATATCGGATCAGGTGCAGGTACGGCAGCAGAAGTTGCATACTTAAGCTACTTGTGCAAGAAAACTTATAGCGCAACCCAATATGCCTTATTATCAAGCTTTGCTGGTCTCTTAAACAGCATCATCAGCGTTAAGTCGGGAGATTTTGTTTCCTATTTCGGATGGGATGTTTTTTTTCTTGTAATAGTTCTTGCCTCCCTGCCATCATTGATAATTTTTGTATGTCTGGATCAATTCTCAAGGACTTAATACAAAAAAGAAATTGTCTTAAATAAACCACCCCCTATTGGAATTTGACTTTTTTGATATAACTGACTAGGATATAGAATTTATGCAGAAAAAGAAGGTTTATTATGAGAGCTAGTCAGACTTATCTGATAACGGATAGAAGGTTTTATCCTATGCTAATTACTCAGGCTTGTAGCTGCTTTAACGATAATTTGCTTAAAAGCTCTGTTGTTATGCTTGTTACATTTAGCGAATGCTTTGGCGCTAACATCTCATCTCAAATTTTGATCGCACTTGCAAACGTTATTCTAATAGCACCATTTATCTTATTCGCAGGTATTGCAGGCCAAATAGCCGACAAATACGACAAAGCAAAAGTAGTCCAGATAATTAAGCTTGTTGAAATAGGGCTTGTGGTTTTCGCCATTTATGGCTTTATGAAAAATGATCTATTCATTCTCATGCTTTGTATAGGTCTTATGGGAACACACTCGGCATTTTTTATACCAATAAAATATAGCATAGTCCCCGAACATCTAGAAAAACATGAACTGATTGCTGCAAACGGCTATTTAGAATCCTTCACCTTCGTTACAATTTTACTTGGAACATTACTCGGAGGTCTTGCAATTAATGGTGTATATAGCGTCTTAATCTTGATGTTTGTCATCTCTGTGATTGGTTTTTTATCTAGCCTTGCAATGCTTCCATCCACAAATATTTCTCCAAATATTAAATTAAACCCAGATCTTATAAGCGAAACTATATCAATAGTGCAATACGCTGCCACAAAAAAACAAGTATTTCTTGCTATCATGGGTATCTCATGGTTTTGGTTTGTTGGCGGTGCATTCATGGCGCAAATTCCCACCCTTACCAAAGAGACTTTTTGGGCTGATCAATATGTTGCAAATTTATTCCTTGCAATATTTACAGTAGGGCTTGGTATCGGAGCATTTTTATGTCACCATATTTTTGGGCACGAAATACAAACTAGATACGTATTTTTATCCTCAATTCTTCTCAGTCTTTTTGGAATAGATTTATTTTTTGCCTGTAGAATCAGCGAGGTCTCTACTCAAACAGAAGAACTAAGAACACTTTCTATGTTCCTCAGCAAAAAATATAACTGGAGAATAATAATAGATTTCTTCTGCCTATCTGTGCTTGATGGTTTATATATCGTGCCTCTTTATGCGGTTCTTCAGTGCTTTAGCCCGCCTGCCCATAGATCTAGGGTTATTGCAGCAAATGGGGTTATGAATGCATTATTCATGATCGCATCCAATGCACTAATATATGCCCTTGTTTATGTTGGATGTTCTGTAACTACTATTATTTTTATGATCGTGTTCATAAACGCAATAGTTTCTTTCTACATTTACCAAATGATACCAGAAAATGAGGTGATCCCTGAATCATTTGTAAAAATGATATTTAAATTCTACTTTGATAAATTCCATAGAGTCGAAGTGAAGGGGATTGAAAATTTTGCAAAAGCAGGCAAGCGAGTTGTGATTGTTGCTAACCACCCATCATATATGGAACCCGCTCTACTTGCGGTTTATTTACCAGAAAAACCTATTTTTGCAATCAGAACAAGAGTAACGCAATATTGGTGGGTAAAACCTCTCAGAAAATTAGTAAAAACTTATCCGCTCGATACAAGCAACCCTATGGCAATTAAATACCTAATCGGCGAGCTAAATAAAAACAAAAAAATTGTGATATTCCCCGAAGGAAGAAGAAGTACAACAGGAACTTTAATGAAAATTTACGAGGGACCTGGGATGATAGCTGACAAATCTGATTCTATGATTTTGCCTATCAGAATTGATGGAACGCAATTTGCCATATCCTCAAGAGCAAAGCATATAATTAAAAATAATTATTTCCCAAAGATAACAATCACGCTCCTACCTCCTGTAAAAATTGAAGCGCCTGACAATTTAGAAAGTAAGGAAAGAAGGAAATATCTGAGCAATAAACTCTATACAATAATGTCAGATATGATGTTTGAAAGCTCAGAATATGAAAAACCTTTATTCGAATCCCTTGTTGATTGCGTGAGTATTTTTGGTAAAAATTTCCCGATCATTATGGACACAGACAATCCATCACTAACTTATAGAGATTTAATTACAAGAAGCTACATACTAGGCGGACTATTTGCAAAACTAACAAAATCAAGAGAAAATGTAGGGCTAATGCTTCCAACAAGCTGCGGAGCAACAATTAGTTTTTATGGTCTTCAGGCATATAATAGAGTTCCTACTATGCTAAATTTCACCTCAGGTTATGCAAATATTATTTCAGCCTGTCACACATCTAAGGTGAGGACAATTTTCACATCAAGAGCCTTTGTGCAAAGAGCAGAGCTTCAAGAAATGACAGATAAAATTGCTAAGGAATTTAACGTAGTTTACCTTGAGGATTTGAGAAATCAGGTTTCAATCTCAGATAAATTGAATGGATTTATTGGAGGCATTTTTCCTCGTCTATACTACAAACACATAAATAAAACGCCCCAAAATTGCAACGAGCTAGCTGCGATTTTATTCACATCAGGAACAGAAGGTAACCCAAAAGCAGTTGCAGTATCACATAGAAACATACAAGCAAATACTTACCAAATGAAAGCAAGGGTTGACTTTCTAACAACAGATATCGTATTTAACTCACTCCCAATGTTCCATTCATTTGGCCTAATGGCTGGTTGCGTGATGCCTATTCTAGCCGGAGTGAGGACTTACTTCTACCCCTCTCCTCTTCACTATAGAATCATACCGGAATTAATATACGATATTGATGCAACTATTATGCTGGGAACGGATACTTTCCTAAATGGTTATGCGAAATATGCTGACCCTTATGATTTCTATGCAATTAGATATGCTTTTGCAGGTGCTGAAAAACTAAAACCAGAAACAAGGCAGATTTGGTTTGATAAATTTGGGGTCAGAATTTTTGAGGGATATGGAGTAACTGAAGCATCTCCTGTTGTATCAGTGAATACGCCAATGCACGACCTACCCGGATCTGTTGGAAAATTTTTGCCTAAAATTGAATCTCACCTTGTTCCAGTTGAAGGAATAAAAGATGCAGGAAAATTATGTATAAAAGGACCAAATATAATGATGGGCTACATTCATCACACTAATCCAGGCGTAATTACACCTCCATCAGTTGAAGGACTTGGTGATGGATGGTATGATACTGGAGATATTGTCAATATAAACGAGGAAGGATATGTGACAATCAAAGGCAGGGCAAAGAGATTTGCAAAAATTGCCGGCGAGATGGTTTCTCTTGCATCGGTTGAGGAAGTTGCGCAAAAAGTTGACTCGCGTACTCTTCATGCTGCGATTCATGTGAGCGATGAACAAAAAGGGGAGCAAATTATTCTCTTTACCGAAAGCGAGCTTATTACTCGCGAGAGTTTTATTGATAAGCTCAACGTTATGGGGTTATCAAAATTGCTCGTCCCGAAAATTATAAGCAAGATGAAGGAATTGCCAGTTTTATCCACGGGCAAAATGAATTATAGAAAGCTGCTAGAGCTGAGCTATGAATTAATCAAAGAAACAGAATAAATTAGAAAGGTATATAATGAGTCAAGAGCAAAAAATATTTACAGGTTTTAGTTTAAATTCATGTTCTGGAGGCGCTATATCTTTAGATAATATCCCTGCAAAATATATAGTTCTTTATTTTTACCCAAAGGATGATACCCCTGGGTGCACAATAGAGGCTCAGGAATTTTCTAAATTAAAACAAGAATTTAAAGATTTAGATGTTGAGGTTTTTGGCATTTCTAAAGATGACATTGAGTCTCACAAAAAATTTACCAAAAAATATGACCTATCAGTCGAATTGTTGCAAGATCATGAAGGTCTTTCTGAGCAACTCGGAATATGGGTTGAAAAAAATATGTATGGCAAAAAATATTTTGGAATAGAAAGAACGACTTATTTACTTGATTCTGAAAAGTCCGTTATAAAAATCTGGAATAAAGTAAAAGCTGAAAATCATGCAGAGGAAGTTCTTGAGTTTATTAAGCAATTATAATTGCAAATTAATCCGGAGAAAAAATTGCAAAATATCTGCAAATTTTGCAATTTAAGTCTTAGCGCTCTGCAGAAATAGTATATAGTCATTTTTTAGGAAATAAATTAATATAATAGATATGAAACTCACAGAAAATATTAGAGATATTCTTCAGCAATATAAATCTTGCTCGCCTGCAATCTTATCAAAACTTGCGAGGATTTTGATGAATGGAAAACTTGCCGGTACTGGTAAACTTGTTATTCTGCCTGTAGATCAGGGATTTGAACATGGGCCAGATAAAAGCTTTGCAAAAAATCCTGAATCATATGACCCTAATTACCATATTAAACTTGCAATAGATGGTGGCGTTAGTGCATACGCGGCTCCTCTTGGCTTTCTTGCATCATGCGACCCTATATATCTTGCTGAAATACCAACTATCCTGAAAATAAATAGCGGGAATTTACTATACCCAAAATCTGAAGCGCCAAATCAATCAGTAAACGCTTCAGTAAAGGATGCTATTCAGCTTGGGTGCGTAGCTATTGGACTGACTATTTATCCAGGCTCTGCAAAATCCTATGATATGATAGAAGAAGCAAGAGAGTTAGTAAGAGAGGCAAGTTCCCACGGAATCGCATCTGTAATTTGGTCATACCCAAGAGGCGGGGATATATCAAAAGACGGGGAAACTGCAATTGACATATGCGCTTACGCGGCCCATATTGCAGCTCTTCTTGGAGCGCACATAATTAAAGTAAAACCACCTACAAAATTTGTAGAGCAAGCCGAGATTTCTAAATTATATGATTCACAAAACTTAGATTTTTCTTCGCTTGAAAATAGAATCGCTCATGTAAAAAAATCATGTTTCGCAGGTAGAAGAATGGTTGTATTTTCTGGCGGCGCATCTAAAGAAAAAAGTGAGTTA
>JANRMF010000101.1:0-2897 GCA_033761815.1 Rickettsiaceae bacterium | reverse complement strand
GCACGAGGGCGAGGTTGAGGGGCACACGCTGCTCGGAAGGCGGCGCGTCGGCACCCTGGATCTCGAAGTAGAGGTACCATTCCTGCCTGGGCAGGGAGTCGAGCCAGCAGCCATTGGCTGCGGCGGTGAGGCTGATGCTGTGCATGAGATTGAGGTTTGTTGTGCGAGTTCCGTTCCGGATGCTGCATTGGCAGAATCCGGGTATGAAGATAGGGAGCGGGGAGGAGAAAGGCAAGAGGGGGGGGGTATTTCACGCAAGGGTATATAACCCAAACCAAGGTCTTGACTCATATCGTAAAATTATACATATTAGCCACTTCTACAGTAGTTCACCGCGACACACATGTCTTTAACCAAAGTATTCATATCTTACAGTCGAGCCGATGCTCAGTTTGTAAGTCTGCTATCCGATCTTATCGGAAGATCTGCATGTATCTACGATGAATTATTTGAAATATCCAAATCTTCAATCGACAATATATATAATTCAATAGACGAATCTGGTATTTTTCTCATTGTGTTGAGTGAAAATTCTATAGAATCAGAATATGTAAAACTAGAAATGAAGCGCGCTTACGATAAACTTCAACAAATACCAGATTATACAATCGTACCTATCTCTATATCGGAGTCATTGAGATATAACGACCCTAGAATTCCAGAATGGCTCCGTAAGTTTCATATAAAAAACACAAATAGCCATTTTATGGTAGCAAAAAGCATAAAAGAGACACTAAGACTTAAATCATGGAAAAATTTTCCTAGCCTCAAGCAAAAGGAAACATTCTTTGTCGGCAGAAATGACATAATTAATCAAATAGAAGAGCGTGTCATTTCCTTTGAAAAATCTAAGCCTACTGCAATTATTGCACACGGAATTCCTGGAGTTGGAAGAAGAACCGCCCTTAAACAAGGGCTCATAAAGTCTGGAATATTAAAAGAGCACCAAGAACCAATAGTAATTTCCTTTGAAGCCAAGGAAAGCGTAGAGGATTATATCATAAAAATATCTGAAGTACTTGGCCAAAAAATAGATACGGTTTTAATTGAAAAGTTGCATTCTTTTAATTTAACTACAAAGGTAGATTATTCTGTAGATATCACCAATACACTAATAACAAATGGAGAAATACTATTCATTGAAGACAACGGATCAATTATATTACCCAATAAAGAGTTAAGCCCTTGGTTTTTATCTATCATTAACAGCAATAAAATAAAAAAACAAACAATATGTTTATGCATAATATCAAAATTCAAAGTGTCAGAAGAAAAAGTATATGATAACGACAAAATATTTCAATTATCGATACCTCCATTAACTAAAAAGGAATCAGCCATGATGTTTCACAAGTTAATGGATATTCAAAATAGACATATAGAAAAGGAACATGCTATAGAATTTATAAATAATTTTAATGGAATGCCAAAACAAATTGGATTTACAGTTGATATGATTGCCAAAAATGGAGCTACCCATTCTATTAAAAATATAGATAAAATTATCGAGTATGGAATAAACCAAATAAGCCATGTCATTGATCTATATAGAGAAAACTCGCTTGCAATGGAGATCTTAATAATTTTATCAAGCTTTGAATTTATCAGCTTTGAACTATTAGTTGAGTCAGTTAAAAATAAGAATTATCCTGAGATTAAGATCATGGAGGTAATAGAAGACCTTCATCATATTTCTATAATTGAACTTATAGGCCCCTCAAAAGAATATATCAAACTAGTCTCTTCTATTTCGGACTATTTTTCTAGAACAAAATCAAATCTTCCAGATTCGATTGCCGCTAAAATAAGGAATAATATTAAGAATATCTTATCTGACTCAAAGACTATTGAATTTGATGATTATCCTGATTTCTTAATTACGATGAAATCGATAATAAAGGAAGGTCACAAACTTCCTTCTCGATATTTAATTCCTTCATTTTTACTCAAAACAATTGTAGATTTGTATAATGCTGGTAAATACTCAAACGTCATCGTGCTCTCATCCGATATATTAGGCAGGAACAATAAAATTGATCATCAAATTTTGCGGGAGATTAGATATTGGCTTTGCTTATCATACGCACGAGAAAAGGATGAAACTAATTTCATGAATCAAATAGTTTATTTTGAAGACGGATCCGCAGATTATCACTTTTTGTCTGGATTTTACAATAGATGCATCAAAAAAATATCGATTTCGGAAAAACATTTTAAAAAATGTCTCTCTATCAGCCCTTCGTTTAGCCGAGCTAAAAGAGAGTTAGTCACCGTTTATCTCCTTCAAAAAAAGTACGAAGCTGCTCGAAAAATAGCTGAGGCGAATTACAAAGAAAATAAATACAATATTTTTCACATACAAGCATATTTTGATGCTTTAATCGAAAAAAGAGACAATTTATTAGAATCCGACGTTAAGATGCTTAATAAATTATTAGAAGGCGTCAAAACAAGTATTGACAGAAAATCTCAGGACTTTTATATAGTAATGAAAGCCAAGTACATAAATATCGTTGAAAAAAACCTTACTTCTGCTATTGTTTTACTTGAAAATTCATTGAAAACCACAGGTAACAAATATTACATTGCAAAAGAACTTAGTATCCTGTATGACCAGTCACAGAGATACAAGGAACTGGATACAATTACGAAAAAATACAACATAACTGATCCAGATGATATTGAGTTTTATCAATAACTTTAGACAGCTTTCGAAATATAGATTCTGATGCCGATCGACACTGCCCTTGCCCTGTCCTCTTCCCATAGCGCGAACCGCTGAAAAGTAGAAAGAATCATGTACATTTCAGCATTCAAAAGAACCCGCCATGCGGAAGTGCTTTCCTCTTCCCCCTAGCCGTAGCCATTGAAGAGTAGAGAGGAAGATGTATACGTTA
>JANRMF010000100.1:0-19375 GCA_033761815.1 Rickettsiaceae bacterium | reverse complement strand
TTTCTGCCTTACTTCCTACCATGTAAACCTTGAATCCCGATTTTTTGGCAAGATCTACATCTGATATAATTCGAAGATCTATTAATATTCTCGAATTCATTACACTTGCTAGTTCTGCAAAATCTAAATTCGCAAAAATTGGCCATTCAGTGAGTATAACTATACCATCACTTTCTTTACATGCTTCTTGTATATTATCACAAAAAATCGCATCGCTAATACCTAATTTACTGAAATTTTTTCCAGCAACGGGATCGTAAATTTTCAAATGAAAACCTTCTTCTATGAGTAATTCAATTATCCTAACGGCCGGGCTTTCTCTTACATCATCAGTCCCTGCTTTAAAAGCAAGTCCAAATATAGATAAATTTCGCTTCGTACCACATATGGACTTAATCTTATCTCTCATTAATTCATATCTTCTAAGGTTTGAGTCAATTGCAGCATCAAGAACATCGCACCTAACATTTACAGTTTTTGCAAGGTGGGAAAGAGCGAGAGTATCTTTTGGAAAGCATGACCCTCCATATCCAGGCCCTACCTTCAAAAACATAGAACCTATTCTTTGATCTAGTCCCATACCTTTTGATAGAGTTTGAATATCCCCCCCCATTTCTTCGCATAAATTTGACATCTCATTGATAAAAGAGAGTTTAATTGCAAGAAAACTATTAGAGCAATATTTGATCATTTCAGAAGTAGTCGTATCAGTTGCAAGGAAAATTGTGCCTTTTTCTATCAGGGGTTGATATATTCTCCTGAGTAACTCAGTGCTTTCTTTGTCGCCTCCTGCAACGATTCTGTCTCCATTTAAAAAGTCAGATATAGCCGATCCTTCTCTTAAAAATTCAGGATTAGATGCGATTTTATTATCAAATCCTAGATCTTTGAGAAATTTTTGGAAAATTTTACAGGAGCCAGGAGGTACTGTAGATTTTATCACCACAAGACAATCTTTAGTAATATTTCTAGCAAGTTCCTCTAGAGACTCAAAAACATATGATAAATCAGCACTCCCATCCTCTCTTGAGGGCGTTCCGACACAAACAAAAACAGCTCTGCAACTTTTTAGATCTGAGTAATCATATGAAAAACTAATCATATTTTCATCTAGGGTTTTGCTTAGGTAAATATCCAAATCTTTCTCAAATATAACGCATTCTTTATTTTTCAACGCTTCAATTTTGCTTCTATCTCGATCTATACAAACAACTTCTCTTCCTATAGAAGCAGACATAATGCCGCTAATTAGACCAACATACCCAGCTCCGATAAAACCTATTTTCATTTCAATTCCTTTTTACAAGTATTTATTATAAAGCACAAACTAGCGAAAAACTCTTGTTATGTAAATCTCCAAAATACTAGACGAGATAATACTTAAACTGATATAATGAAACATTCAAGTTAACAAAAATGATAAATGTCTCAGATAAAGTCCGGTTTAAAGCTCCTTTTTAGGGTAGCAAAGTATTTTGTTATAATAACAACCATTCTTATTCTGCTATTAATTCCACCTTTTACCAGAAATACCCTAGGAAATTACCTTATTGCAAAATATGCGAGTTATGCCGGGGTGGAATTCTCATGTGCGAATTTACAGATTACATCAAATGCAATAATCATAAAAAATGGAAAATTTAAGCATATTCATGATGAAATTCAAACTCAGAACATAAATATTGCATATAGTATAACAGACTTAATATTTAGGCGTAAAACTGAATATTCCATGAAGGTGGATGATTTAAAAATTAATGACGGTATAGATTTTGAGGTCGAATCTCATGGTATATATAATTCAAGACTTTCGTTCGTTGATGCTCTAATTGAGACAAAAAGTAAATATATCAAAGAAAATCATGCTGGAGTTGATACTGTGAGCCTTCGTACTCAACTTAGATCTTCAAAAAAATCTCTAGATTTTAGTGATCTAAAATTTTCAATCAATAATGGCTACCTTAATCTTCAAGCAAAAATCCGGATCCAAAATAACATAATCAATAATATTGCTATCAAGGGGGATGCAAAAAATTTACCAATAAGACTATATGAAATTTTTTTAAGTCAAGAAAATCCAGTTTATCAATTTTTTGATTACTCAATTTCTTCGGGCAATTTAACAAGTGGAGATTTTAAAATCCAGGTGCCTGCAAATTTAATTAGGATTGCAAAAAAAGATTTCAAGTTATTTGCAAGTAAAGTTACAGAAGAAAATTTCTCAGGTGATTTTGTAATTGAGAATGTTAGCTACACATATGACAAAGCAGCTCCTTATGCTTTTTCCAAAATGCTTCCAATTAAACTAAGGGGAAAGGAAATTTCGATAGACATAAAAGAAGCAGTAATTGCTGAAAATAAAGTAACGGAAGGGTTTGTGCATTTTGATTACCTATCGCAAAATATTCTCTATATTATTGAGGCAAAAACTAAAGGCAAAGCATCTGGCCTTACTGAGTTCATAGACCAAAAAACATTAGAAGAGATGAAAAATTTCGGAATAGATTTGGCAAGTTCAACTGGAATCGCTGAAAGTGATGTTGATATTAAGGTAACGGGCAATCCTAAGGACCCTATGTTTTTTGATATAAAAAGCAAAGTTTCCAAATTTGAAATGGGAATTTTCAACAATATAGCAAAAATAAAAAATTATACTTTAGATGGAAAATTTAATGGCAAAAAAATAGAGCTAAAGGGCTCAGGTCTTTTAGATAATTTTCAGAGTAATATTGATGTATATGTAAACTTATTCGAGGAGAATGACAAAATATGTTCTCTTCAGTCTAAGATATTCCTTAAAAATAATGAACTTTCTGAGATGCCGATAAAATTTGAAGATGGATCTTCCATCCTAAAAATTAGCTACGATCTTGATAAAAATATGAAGTCAAATATTCATGCAAGCGCGGATCTGACCAAGATACACTTCAGAATACCAACAATAGCACTTGATAAAAAAACCGAGAAGAGAGCCAGTTTCGTTTTGAGTAGCAAAGATAATAATCTGGATGATGTGCATTTATTTAAATATAAGCTTTCCGGAGAGGATGATTTACTTATTTCTGGGAAATTTTCAACGTCAAAACATACTAACATAATGTCATTTGATAATGTGAAATATTTAAATAATGATTTCAAAGCAGAGCTTGCTTTTACAGATTCAAGTAACTCAATAAAGATACATGGAAAAATGCTCGACCTATCAGAAGAAGATTTGAGCAAATTTTTTAATCAAAAAAATGAACATCAGAATAAGGTTATGCTCAATATATCTTTAGACAAAATCAAGCTGAAAAATAAGGTTACTTTTACTGATACTTTGATTGATCTTGAATGCAAAGAGTCTCGTTGCTCTAGCGCGAAATTATTTTCATCGATAGATCAGAAAAATTATTTAAGATTGGAGTATATTGATGATCAAGAAAACCCGAATTACAATATAGAAACCAACGAAGCTGGTAAGTTCTTTTCATCCCTTGGGATAACGAATAAAATTCGTGGGGGTTTTTTAAGGGCAAAAATTGATACGGAGGCTAATGCTTCCAATAATCAATTAAAAGGGAAATTTGTAATGACCAAGTTTGATACTCTGAAAAATAAATTTATTACAAAAATGGTTTCTTTTATTTCCGTGCCTGGGTTGCTGGGTGCGATTACAAATAATAACGTACCTTTTGATTTTATTAAAGGCGATATTATCATAGAAAATGACCAATGGAGATTCAGAGATGTGAGTGCGAATGGTCCTTATTTCAATTTTTTTGCAAAGGCAGATATAAACCTCACTAATTCTACCGCTTATATAAGGGGAGGCGTTATACCATCTTTATACGGCCTTAACTACCTTGTTGGAAGCGTGCCAGTTATTAAATATTTCCTTGGTAATAAAGGAGCTGTTGTGGTAACCCCGTTCTATTTTGATGAAAAATACTAGGTTCTGTGTATATTTCTATCTAATAGGTAATTTAGTCGTTATTTTCGCGCCTCGAATACGCATGTATACCCCATAGACTTACGTTTCTGCGGGCGAAAATGCCTATAAATTCCTCTATTACATAGAAATTACTCAGAACCTAAAGGACCCCTATATGCGCAAATTTCAGAATAACATAAAATTGATCTTGATTTATTTTTTGATATTGCTTTCAGCCCCTCTTTCTTCAATCGCAAACGACAATACAAATCTTAATTTCACTCAGCTATATACCTCTCAGAAATTAAGAGTTGATGGGAGTAAGGAGTGTAATGTACATAATAGTACCTTAGCGACGAGCGACAATACAAATCTTAATTTTTCAGAGGTATATACAGAAATTATTGATGCGGAGATAAATAACTCCATTGAAAAAATAGCCCGGCCTATATTAAATGCATCAGGAGTAAAAAATGTGAGAATTCACATACTCGTTGATAAACAGCCTAATGCATTTACTACATATGGAGGTGATATATATATTTCCTCGGGTTTAATTGCAACTTTTTCTGACCCAAATGTAATTAGGGGGGTTATAGCCCATGAACTTGGTCATATTAAATCTGGTCATCTATTACAGCTTCAAAATAAAATTATGAATAATAATGGAATTTTAGCTAGTACAATTCTTCTTGGCGCAGCCGCGGCGGCTATTACGGGATCTACAGATATTTTATATAATCAGATTGGCGTGGGAATGCACACATATGAGAGGTCAATTTTGAAATTTTCAAGAGAGAATGAGCTTGTTGCTGATGCTAGCGCAAGTAGGATTTTGCAGAAGGCGGGATATGATGATTCGGGGCTACTTCATATTCTCAATTACTTAGATTCTAGGCAAAATTTTAGTGATGTTTCGAGATATGATAGAACCCATCCTATTTGTCCGGAGAGGATAAATATGTTAAAATCTCTTTCTTCTGTAAAATCCTCTAGGTCTGATGAAAGGAGCCTCCAGAAAGACAGCGCGTCAAGAGATGAAGATACATCTTTTGCCTATAAAATGAGCTCAGCAAAATTAGGAGCTTTTGGGGAGGGTGCGGCCCGTGAATCATTAGATCAAGATTACTTGAAATATGCTAGTATATGTATGAGTCAAAAAAAACATGATATCCAAGCGGCCACAAGGCAAATTGATGAATTAATAAAAAAATATCCAAAATACCCATTTTTTTTGCAAAAAAAAGCAGAGCTATTACTTAGCGCTGGATCAAAAGATGCTATTATATATTATGAGAGAGCTGCAAGCCTTACAAATAGCCAGATCATAAAAATTGAACTTGCTATTGCAAAAATTATTCTGCTCAGTGAAAAAAGCGAGATAGATAGTTCAATCTCAATGCTTGAAATGAACAAGGAACGTTTTGGAAATAATAAATTGCTTTTGAATTATTTATCTCTAGCATATGATAAGAAAGGAGATAATGCGACAAGCCTTTATTATAGAGCCTTGTCAGAGTATTATTATGGAAAAAAAGCAAATGCAAAGAAGATTGCAAATGCAGCAAAGATGCAAGCAAACAACAATAAAAGCTTAAATGCTAAAATAAAAGACATAATTAATGAAGATATATAGTTTTTTTTCTTTATTTTGTTGCAAGTTAGCGTATAAAACAGAAATATAGTTTTTTTAGGAGTCCTTATGTTAAGTACATACCGTGGTTGGATCATTTTAACGATATTGGTAGGGAGCGTAGCTTTTTTAGGTTATTATAAGCGCCAGGGCAATAGTAACCCAGGTAACGCAGATTTTAAAGATGCGATTAACGCCGCAATTAAAGAAGAGAGAGATAGAGCTAAAGAAGAGAACGATCAATTGCAATCCAAAATAATCCAAAGCGCAGAGTTAAAAGCTAAGATTCAAGAAGTAATCAAGGAATTTGTAGATAAGAACCCCGATTCAATTATAAGCTCTATAGAGCAAAATGAACGCAATAAACATATGGCAATGAAGAAGCAGATCGAAGATCAGCTTGCAGCAAAAAAATCTCAATTAGAATCAGCTAATGACCCATTTATTGGGAGTGTTGATGCAAAATCTGTGGTTGTGATTTTCTACGATTACCAATGTGGTTATTGCAGGGAGTCATTTAAGTCTATTTATTCAATTGCAGACTCAAATCCAAATGTAAAATTTATTCTCAAAGTTTACCCAGTCCTTGGTAGAGACTCAGAATATTTAGCCAAACTTGCAACAGCTGTATTTGTAAGTAATCCGGAAAAATTTGATCTAATCAATAAGGAATTCTTATCTGAGAAAGCTTATACTAAAGAAGATGTGAAAGATTTATTCGCAGAAAATGGGATGGATTTTAATGCAATTGAGGAAATGTCCAATTCAAAAAAAGTGGCAGATATAGTCAATGCTAACGTTAATCTTGCAAAAGATCTGAAATTATCAGGAGTCCCTGTATTTGTTATAAACGGCAATTTCTATCCGGGCTTCTTGTCTGAAGACTTCTTGACAAAGTTCATAAATGAGACAGCTCCTGCAGAGTCATCTCCTGTATCGATAACTTCAGAAGTCACAGCAACTCCTCCTGCTCAGTCATCCCAACCTGAAGTAAAATCAGAGACAAAGGATGAGCCGAAAAACTCCTTGTCACCCTCTACTGAAGCAAAGGCGGATAATAATAACGAGTCTGGTGCTAAGTAAAATTTAAGAGCGACTAGTGAGTTTTTTGGCGGGAATTACAATGAAGCTAGATAATTTACCTCAACCAATATTTATTTGTTCCAAAAAACTGAATAATCTAAAAAAATAAATAGCCAGTATATAAAATTATAGCTAATATAAATATACTTGGATGGTTTTTTATAGTTATAACACTTGAATAGGAGTTATAGAAGTGTATAAAGGTTGGTATCATCAGTCTTGATTACCAGGAAAATTGAGCTCTTGTAAAAAAAGATCCAACACAATAATTGATTTAGTTAGTAATTGAATTATGAAAAAATATATCTACACTTTCTGTATATGTTTTGCGCCACTATATTCAGAGGCAATAGAACTGAAAGATGCTTTGACCAAAGCATATCTAGATCATCCAAAAATCAAAATATATCAGGAAAACTTTATTGCTACTATCCAGGAATTTCCCCAGGTTTTATCAGAGGAGTTTTTGCCAGATGTTTCACTTAGCACTAGAACAACAACAACTAAGACTAAATATAAAAACTACCCAGGTACGCCTACAACCAACTCTGACAGTTTCTCAAGACAGGTCCAAGTTACTCAGCCTTTATTGTCAGGCGGAACAGCGGTTTCTACTCTTGCGGCAATTAAACATAAAATAGATGCATCGAAGGTTGAATATATATCAAAAGAGCAAGAATTTCTTCTTGAAGCAATAGATACCTACATATCATTACTGACAAATAAAGAAAAAGCAGACGCATCCAGAAGCTTTGTTCTTTCTGCACAAAAGCAATATGAATCCGAGGAAGAGAAGTTAAAAGTTGGCCAGTCAACGCTTGCCGAAGTCGCAGGCGCAAAGGCTCAGTATGCAAAGGCTCTATACACAAATGCTGACGATAATGCCAAATATATCGCATCTCAAAGCGCATTTAAATCTCTCTTTAAAGTAGACCCTGTTGACATAACATTCCCCGATCATCCAGAGGGTATGCCTTCTGATTATGAAGATTTTAAGAATAAAGCAATTGCAGCAAGTTTAAGTTTGCGATCAATTCACTCTCAGACAAAAGCGCAAAAGAACCTAGTAGTTGCTGAGTATGGAAAATTACTACCAAAATTAAGCGCGCAAGTATCAGCTCAGGAAGGTTCATCACCCAGCAATGCTCTACCAACTAATCTTAAGACCAAATCATATAGCACCACTTTATCATTAAGTGTTCCTATAGTGAGCTCAGGGGGCTCTGAACATTCGAGAATTAGGGCAGCAAAAGCAAAGCTTAGGTCAGCTGTTCATAGTTTAGATAGCGCAAAAAACGGAATAGAATCACAGCTAATTAGCGACTGGGAAACATATATTTCATCAAAGATAGCACTTGAGTATGCTTCGCAGGAAGTTGCAGCTAGAAAACTAGCATATGAGGGCACAAAAACTGCATTTGATGTAGGAGTTAGCACATTAGTAGATGTTTTAAAGGCAGAAAAAGATATGTATGATTCTATGGCGCAGCATATTCAGACAAAAAGAGGTGCTATAATTAGTGCATATAAAATTAAGTCAGATTTAGCACAGCTCACAGCAAAAAATATGGGCCTTAGCGCTAAAATATTTGACCCAGACGCAGAATTTAGAAAGACTAAATTTAGAATATTAGGTTTTTAATAAAAAAGAGATTAATCAATGAAGGCAGAAAAAATGACATCAGATTTACCCCAAGATAAAACTTCCCAAGCAGAGAGCATACTGGATAAAGTTACCAAGGCTTTGGTTGCAAAAAAAACCACAAACACTGAACAAGAAGATGATGTTCTTGAGCTGACAGAAGTAGCAAATGAAGGTGATGGAGCCTCGCAACCTCAGGACACAAAAGACTCTCAACAAAAACCAAATAATATTTCAGTTATTCCAACCAATCTTTCTCAGGAAAAAAATATGAGCGAAAAAATAGTTTCAGAAGACGCAGCAGAGGCAACAGCTGCTTTATTTCATCAATTAAAAACCGCAGCAAAATCCAAAGCTGATTCAGAGAGTTTGAAATTTAGGTCTGGCACTACTGTTGAAGAAGTAGTAGCTGAACTTGTGCGCCCTCATTTAAGCGAGTGGCTGGATAAAAATCTACCAGCAATTGTTAAATCTTGCGTAGAAAAAGAAGTAAAAAAACTTATACCCACGGAAGAATGAAATATAAAATTGCTCTAATCATTACATTCTCACTTTTTTCTGCAACCAGTGCATTATCTGATCAGCCTAAAAAAGAAGATTCATCTTTACCAGAGAAGAAAAAGGAGCAGACTTATATACAAAAAACACTTCAGCCATATAGAAAATATCTATTTTGGAATCCGATGGGAACCAGAAATTACCTTGAGGAATGGATATTCGAAGAAAAACCCCTTGAGGTTGCTTCAAAATCAGATGAAAAAGATAAAGTTTCTGACGGGTCAACTTCAAATAAAAAAGATGAAAAACCCACTTCCCAAGCTACCCTTGCTGTGCAAAAAAATAATCCAACCTCGGCTCAAAAAGATCTTGCGATCCCAGTAGGCCAGCCATCTGATTTAAAATTGAGCGAAAAAAATGAGCACCCAGGAGAACTACAAGCTCCAGAGCTCAAAGAAATCAGTGCAGAGAATGATAAAAAATTAGCCATTGCGACAGGAACTACTCCAAGTCCGCAGGAAGGTAGTAAACCAGATCAAGCCCAGCAACTCGATTTATCATCCAAAAATTCAAATATTTCAGATAAAAATAATCTCCTAGACGGAGCAAAAGACAATACGCATAGTGAGATTGATCTGCCAGCTATTCCTCAAGTAGCTAACATAGATGTTAAACCGTCTGAAACTGCAAATAAAGATAATGAGATTAATACAAAGCAAGGAGGACCTGCCAATAAAGATTCTACAACTAATCAAGTGGCTACTTCTGATGATAAACCTTCAGAGCTGATAAACAAAGAGCCCTATTCAAGTAGCAATGATACAATGAAGCTAGCAGGGCTAGATGAAAAACAGGCTGCAATACCTCAGAATTCGGATTCTAGTGCCCAAAAACCAGTAGATGCACAGGCATATATGGGTCAAAAAATTGATGTACCAACTCCGCCCGCATTACCAACATCTGATGATGGTCAAGAAAAAAACTCAGATATAGCCCAAGTCCAGAATAATGAAAAAGATACCATAAAATCAGATCAAAAGGAAGCAAAAGAGGTTAAGAATACCCAAGATGCCAGCGTACCATCTGGTACTGCCCCTTTAGTAAAAGCGCAAGCCCCAACAGATCCAGTTCAATCCAGTCAAAATGATCTTGCAGCACCTTCTTCTGAGTCAAAAATAGACCAAAAATCTGAGGAAAAAGCTCAGAATGTTCAAATTCAGCAAGACACTAATGCGAATAATACGATAAAACAAACTGAGGATAATACTAAGCCCCAGCTTTCACGGGTAGATAGCAAGAGCGCTACAAGCCCACCTATTGCAAATAGTGCAACTCAGGAAAAACAGCACGTAAAAATTGACCTATTAAAGAAAGATTTTGAAAAACAAACCAAAGCAAAAAGAGGGAGTAAAAAGACTCCAGAAGAAAAAGCTAAAGGTGAGACTCTTCAGCAAGTAGTCACAAAAGAAAAGGAGCTTAGTCCGGAGCAAAAGCAAGAAATAGAAAAATTTGTGCAAGATGAAGTTACTATGATTCTCCTACCAAGGGATGAAGTTGTACTTGGGGAGCTTACTTTCGAAGCAAAGATATTTTTTACTGACCATCATGATTATATAGATTATTTCTGGAGGGAATATTATTTTCTCAAGCATCAGCCTAAGGTAGCTTATATGAACAAGTACCTAAAGGCAATAAACCTACCTCACACAAAACTAGAAGCAGATAAAGCTATAGTTTATGCGGAGGAATTCACAAAAAAGGGATCTATCAATGAGCTCAGAGTTATTCTTGATAATAGTTCTGTAGATTTAATAAATTATAAAACCAACAATATCTCACTCCCGATGGTTGCGATTAATTCAGGGCAGTATAATTCATTATATCTTATGATTATGCGAGGCCTCGGTAAAAATAGCTTATCTAATTTGGGAGAATATGATCCTGAAATGAATAATAGTTTAATTTCTAGCTTGCTTAAAAAGGCTGGTATCAATATTTTATAGTTCACAATATTAAAGTTATTTCAGAATGAGAGTCAAAATATTGACAACTATACCTGAGGTTTTTCCTGGTTTGCTGGGGGTTTCTCTTATTGGTAAAGCGCGGGAAAAGGGAATTTGGTCGCTTGAGATCATTGATATTAAAGATTTTGCCCTCAATAAACATAGAAAAATTGACGATGAGCCTTTCGGAGGGGGTAATGGCATGCTTATGCTGCCCGAAATTCTTGCAAGGGCCCTAGATTATGCAAAAAAGGATATGATCTCCCCAGAGATATTTTACTTGAGCCCGAGAGGAAAAAGGCTTACTCAGTCATTCTCTAAGGAAATTTCAGCTATTGAGGAAATAATATTTATCTGCGCGAGATTTGAGGGGGTTGACGAAAGAGTAATTGAGGAGTATAATGCGAGGCTGATCAGCATAGGAGACTATGTTTTATCTGGCGGTGAAATTGCCGCAATGGTAGTATTAGAAAGTTCTTTGAGGTTGGTGCCAGGCGTTTTAGCAAATGAAAGCACCCTATCCGAAGAATCCTTTAATTATGTTAAAAATTACGGAAACCTACTTGAATATCCTCAATATACGAGGCCAGCCGATTGGCGTGGTAGGAAAGTTCCAGAAATCTTGCTAAGCGGGAATCATAAACTGATTGAGAAGTGGAGACTAGAAAAATCCTTAGAGATCACAGAAAGGTTGCGACCTGATCTATTAGAGAAAAATTGAACTCATCACTATCCTGAAGTTTGAACTATAGAGCAGTAGCTTTGCGCGCCAAATATACATTATTAATATGTGCGCTTAGATATTCTAAAAAATATAATATATAGATTTTCTGAGGCCTGCATGGCCAGAATGCGAAGGTTTTAGTAAAAATATGGAGAAAAAAATGAATATAATAGATAAGTTCGAGAATGAACAGATAGAAAATTTATCCAGCACAAAAAATATCCCAGAATTCAGAGTGGGGGATACGCTTGTTGTTCAGGTTAGAATAATTGAAGGCGCAACAGAGAGACTCCAAGCTTTTGAAGGTGTTGCTATTGCGCGGAGAAATAGGGGGATAAATTCCTCTTTTGTTCTCAGAAAAATAAGCCATGGAGAAGGTGTAGAGAGAAAGTTCTTTATATACTCACCTCTAGTTCACTCTATTTCAGTCGTAAGAAGAGGTATTGTTAGAAGAAGCAAATTATATTACCTAAGGAAGTTAAGAGGCAAAGCGGCTCGTATTGCTGAAAAAATAGCTTAACCACATATTCAAGTAGCATTATTTTGCACGGTAAAAAAACTAAAATTTATCTTGCAAAATTTTGCTACATAGTGCATATTGCACTCTCTTAACCCGCGCAATAAAAGCGCAAAAAATACCCTTTTACAGGGCGATTAGCTCAGCTGGTAGAGCGCCTCGTTTACACCGAGATGGTCGGGAGTTCGAATCTCTCATCGCCCACCAAAATTTCATAATTTGACTTTCGAAAGAAAAATTTTCAAACCAAAACTGAACCTACCTTTTCTACAAAAAACCTACCATTAAAGAAGATATAATACCAGATCCCAAATTAAATTGAACAAATGCAATTTAAAGGCGAGCCTGCGTAAGCCCATAGATAATAGGTGCGAGAGAGGTGAGTACTAAAAAATTGCTTTTGTTCAGTTAATTTCGGAACCTGGTATAACTCTTATTTTATAGGACCTAGGTATGAGTCCATTTTGAGTTTTTTTCCTCCTCAATTTGATATAAGTGAGGGTGATATTTTGCAGCGAGCATGAGAAGTTTTTTATCAGTAAACATGCATTTTCCATCTATTTCTTTGTATATAGCAGGATAAGCTAGTGAGCATGTGCTGATTATTTCTTCTGTATAAACGTATCTTAACTCAATTTTATTAATAAAAACAAGCCTAGTATATCATAAAAAATTGCCGCACTAAGGCAATTAGGCAAAAAAATATAATTTAATTTAATCTGGGATTTGGTATTATACATATAAATATTTCTTTGAATTTTTTGTCGCACACATGTTAGAATTTGGACAGATCATGGTTCAAAATGTTGTTTTTTAGTGCATAAATTGTATAATGTTCTTATGAGTTATAATGCTGTTATTAAGATATTTATTCTTAAAATAATAACCCAGCCTGTCTTATGTAGTATGAAACACGGGTAGTTGGTACAGATTCAAATAGATTGTTCATGAAAACTATCACAGCTTCGGAATTAAAGAAAAAACTGGATAAAGATGAGGTTCTCCTTATCGATGTGAGAGAGCCTGCCGAGCATAGGAGTGAGTGTATTGATGGGGCTTGTCTCATACCGCTTGGTGAAATCAGTATTGATAAATTACCCTCAACCAAAAGACCTATCGTTATTCATTGCAGATCCGGCAAAAGAAGCTCTGACGCTTGTGCAAAACTTTTAACCAGCAACCCATCTTTAGATGTTGCTTCTCTGGAAGGTGGTATTGTCGGTTGGAGCCAGGCTGGTTTTAATATTAAAAAATCAGGTTCCACTATTTTACCTCTCGATCGTCAAACCCAAATTGCTGCAGGATTCCTTGCATTTTTTGGAACAATCCTTGGCGCCTTGATCAATCCTGGTTTCTATATACTACCAGGTTTTATCGGCGCAGGACTTATGTTTGCAGGCCTTACGGGTTGGTGTGGCATGGCAAAATTACTGGCGAAAATGCCATGGAATAGGTAAATATGGAGTTGCTCGGTTACATCGCCTTAGCTGTTATGGGCATTACTTTAGGCCTTGTGGGTGCAGGCGGGTCTATTTTAACGATCCCTATTTTGGTTTATTTACTTAACGTTCCCATCATTCTTGCCACAAGCTATTCTCTGGTTGTGTTTGGAGCTACAGCTTTTATGGGCTTTACCATGCAAGAGGCTGTTCCCACGTCACTTTTTATTATTACAGTAAATTCATTGATAGGTTTTGCTGCTGATCAACATCAGTGCAAAACAAACGATTGGAGCCATTTAGGGAAGTATTTAGCACCAGCCTTCTTTGGGATGCTTACAGGACTCTATATTGCAAAATTTATTCAAGGAGAAGGTTTAAAAAAAGCGTCTGGATATTTCATATGGGTTGTTGGAATAGCAATACTTATAAAGGAATTTATTTTATAAAAAAGGGAGGCATTTATGACAATTAACATCAAAACTTTTTTTGATCCTAATACGTCAACTTTTACACATATTGTAAGCGATCCAAGTACACAAAAGTGTGCCATTATCGATTCAGTTCTTGATTACGATCAATATTCCGGCAGAACCAAAACCAAGTCTGCAGACCAAGTCATTTCCTATATCACTGAAGAAAAAATATCTGTTGAATGGATTTTAGACACCCACATTCATGCAGATCACATTACAGCTTCCCACTATTTAAAAGAAAAACTAGGAGGGAGAATCGGAATTGGTGCAAAAATTAAAGATGTCCTTGCGCTATGGGTTCCCATTTTTAACACAAATAAAGATACAAACCTCGATGCCTCTCAATTTGATCATCTCTTTGAAGAGGCGGAAGTTTTTAAACTTGGAAATATCGATGTAAAAGTCCTTCATACCCCAGGTCATACACCAGCATGTTCCAGCTACCTTATTGAAGATGCAATTTTTGTGGGGGACACCATTTTTATGCCTGATATTGGAACGGCGCGCACTGATTTTCCAGGCGGCAGTGCCGCAACTCTCTATGATTCTGTGAAAAAAATATTAAGCCTTCCAGATGAAACACGCATCTTCATGTGCCATGATTACCCACCTGAAGGACGAGATGTGGCATGGCTTGCAACCGTTAAGGAGCAAAAGGAAAAGAATGTCCTGCTTCATGACGACATATCAAAGGAAGATTACGTTGACAGGCGCAATAAACGTGATGAAGGAAAGGCTGTGCCCAAATTACTACTTCCTTCTATACAAGCAAATTTAAGGGCTGGTACTTTTGGACTTCCCGAAGATAACAATGTGAGGTATATTAAAATTCCGGTAGATAAAATATGATTGATTTACATTATGAGGCATCCTATGACAAAAGAATATATCAGCCCAAGGGTTCTTAAATCAACTATCGCATCTTTAGTAGGGAATATTCTGGAGTGGTATGAGTATACTTTATATGCTCACTTCGCAAGCGTCATTAGTACATTGTTTTTTTCTAGTGATAACCGACCTATTGCGATGATGATGACTTTTGGCACTTTCGCAGTAGGGCTGGCTGCAAGGCCTATTGGGGGTATTATCTTCGGTTATATTGGGGATAAATACAGCAGAAAGAGAATGCTGACGATTACTATGTTACTCATGTCTATACCCACTATGTGCATAGGATTATTGCCAACCTATTCTCAGATTGGAATTCTTGCCCCTACTTTGCTTGTTCTTTTTCGCATCATACAGGGAGTTGCTCTTGGGGGAGAATTTGGTGCTTCCTGCGTATATTTATATGAATCAGTCCCAAGAGAGAGGAGGGGTTTCTTTGGAACCCTTGCTTTAACTGGAGTTGGATGCGGCCTTGTTCTTAGCTCCATTACAATCTTAATAATCGAATCCTTATTCAGCAAAGAGGAGATATTTGAATATGCTTGGAGATTGCCATTTTTTATCAGCTTAATCGGTACCTTGATAGGTTTTTATATGAGAAAATCCTTGATAGAAACTAGTGATTTTGCCGCGGCAAGAGAGAGTAATTTACTAATAAAAAACCCTTTAAAAACAATGTTTAAAGAGCATAAAAGAACTATCTTGAACTTATTTGGTATATTTCTGACAACCCAAATATCATTTTTTGTTGTATTCATATTCGGAAAGTCAATGATGATTGATTTTTTGAATTTCACTCCAGAGCTTGCTAGCAAATTTAATTTACTTACAGTTGCAAGTTATACCATTACTACTGTGATTGCGGGATATGTGTCTGACAAAATTAATAAAAAACATATTATTCTATTTGGACTTAGCCTACTAGCCTTATCATCCTACCCATTTATACAAGCGCTTATATCAGGAGATGTGTTATATATTTTTGTTGTATCGATTATTATGGGCTCCTTAATTGCGATAGTTGAGGGAACCTTGAACCCGTTAGTTGCAGAAAGTTTTCCAGTCCAGATTAGGGCCACTAGCGTTGCTTTTTGCTGGAATTTCACATCAGTAGCTTTTGGTAGCATCTCGCCTATTTTCGCTATGTTATTAATTAAATCTGGAGGAATGTGGAATATTGGTCTTTATTTAATAACCGTCTGCTCGATAAGTATATCTTGCGTCGCTTATAGTATATGCCATGACACATCTTATAATCAAGCAAAGGTCAATTAAGCTCTTGTAAAAGCTAAAATAAGATCCTTTCGTTTTCTTTTTGCTATTGCGGTGAAAACATATGTAAAAGCCATGCAGACTGGGATCCATGAAATAAATTGGATCTCGATAATTATTTAACATATTTTAACTATTTATACAAATTATCTTGCATAGGCTTGATAATTATGGTAGTTTACCCTTTATTATACCGCAAACATAAATATTATAAAATAATACCTTGCTTCGATGCGAAAGATGCATAAGAATATTGACCCAGCTGAAATGAGTATTTATGCCAGCCTATATGGCTTATCTTAAAATTCAAGCGCCACTATTTAATGCATAATAAATGGTATAATGTAAGGTTATGGATTTAGAAAAAATGATTAATAATATAGATTCAGGCTTGTTTATTGGATTTTTAGTAGCCAATTTAGCCCTAGGTCTTTGGGCTTCCCGCGACATCAAAACTATCAAAGAATATGCTATAGGAGATAGAAATTTCAATACATCTACTCTTGTTGCAACAATAGTTGCCACTTGGGTTAGCGGTTCATTTTTCTTCAACAGGCTCACTGAAACCTATAGTAATGGATTATATTATCTTTGGGGTGTATTTTTTGGACCATTTATCTCCCTATCTCTTATGGCATTGGTATTTGCTCCGAGAATGGGGCGATTTTTAGGAAAAATCTCAGTATCTGAGGCAATGGGTGATTTATACGGTAGAGAGGTGCGAATTATATCTGCAATAGCGGGTATTATTGCATCTTCAGGGCGAATTGCAGTCCAATTTAAAGTTGCAGGGTTGCTATTTGTCTATTCTCTTGGTATGGAGAGTTTTTATGGGGTAATTTACGCAGCTCTGGTAATAATAATTTATTCCTCCGTTGGAGGAATAAAGTCCGTAACATTTACTGATGTGATTCAGTTTATGACATTTGGCATCATTTTGCCAATAATAGGTTTTTACCTGATCAATGAAATTGAGAGCTTGTCTCAAGTGAGCTCTGTTCTTAAAAGACATGAAAGCTTTAATTATGAGGAAGTTTTTGATTTTTCGCGTCCGAAGTCTTTATATTATCTATTTTTATTTTTATATATGATTATACCATCCTTCGATCCGCCAATGTTTCAGAGAATCGTGATGGCACGGAATACATCGCAAGCCAAAACTGCTTTTGGTCTATCGGCAATTATTTATTTGGTGATGAGCATTGTTTTGATATGGGTTGCAATACTTATCGTAACTACTTGTCCAAATATTGACCCCAAAGAGATAACTAAACATATTATATTTAACTACTCTTACGATGGGCTGAAGGGTCTTACTTTAATTTGCATTATGGCAATGGTTATGTCTACTGCGGACTCATACATAAATTGTGGAGCGGTGATTTTTGTTCACGATTTTCTTTCGCAGCTTAAAATTAATCCGTTCAAAAATGAACTTATTGCATCGCGTTTTGCTTCACTTTTTATTGGGCTATTCTCATTAGTGCTCGCATTAAGAGGCGATAGCCTTCTGAAAATTGTGCTTGCTTGTAATAGTTTTTATATGCCAATAGTAAGCGTGCCGCTTATTTTTACTATTCTCGGATTCCGCACTAAGACATATTGCGTTCTAGGAGGTATGTTTGCCGGGTTTGTTATGGTGGTCTTTTGGAACATAATGGCCTATAATTTCATAGATCCTATAGTGCCAGGCATGATGGCGAATACGGTCTTTTTTCTTCTTACTCATTATTTGTTTGAACGAGAAGGTGGATGGAGGGAGCAAGTTCCAACGAAAAATATACAAAATATATCTTCGCCCATCAGTATTTTCAAGAAATTAGTATATTCATTAAACCCACTACAAATAGTAGAAAAGAGCGTCCCCAAAACTAGTTCATCTTTTGTTGTAGTGGGGCTTTTTTGTATGGCAACAATATATGCAACTATGCATACTATGCCAAGATACGTTAGGTATGAGCATATTGAGGATATTAAGTTCATAATTTTCGTATCATTAGTAGCTTCTACACTCCTTCTTTCACATCCTTTGTGGCTTTGGAAGAATAATAAGCTTATTTCGAGTTTATTATGGCATTTTGTTATATTATTTATACTTCTTGCCGTCCCATTTAGCTTTATTCTGCTTACTAATTTCGCTACTAACCAGCTTATGATATTTATGATTAATCTGATTATTATCGCAGGACTTTTGAGGTGGCAAATTGCTGTTTTTCTCATTCCTTTTGGTATGTATGGGGGATTTATTTTGGCGCAAAATTACTTCGGAGCAACATGTTCACTAGAAGGGCTAAATATGTCTGTTCAATTTATGATAGTTTATACTCTTCTTCTTGTTACGAGCATTGTAGTTGTGATATTCAGGCCTAAACAAGAATATCAGATTATTACTGAAAGAAGAGCGATCCATCTGGAGGAAATGTTAGACGCAAAAGAAGAGGAGGTCCGTATGGCTCTGGCTCTTAAGTCTGAGTTTATCAGAAATGTCAACCATGAATATCATACACCTATGACTGGAATCATAAGTCTTGCTCAAGGACTTAAGGATGCATACGGAAACTTACGGGACAAACAAAGATTAGATGCAATAAGCATGATTGTCGAGAGCGCTCTAAGACTTAGTATATACGAGGAAAATATTAGAACACTTGCCAAACTAAGTAATGAACAATATCAAATCCATAAAGAAAAATTCTCTTTGAGTGCTCTTATGATTGAGCGAGTAGGGGAAGTTAAAAAATTATATATAAAACCAGAAGAAGAGAATTTGAGGGAATTTACTTTAAACATACAAGATGGAATCTGGGTTAATATGGACAAAAAATACATAATCCAGCTAATAGATAATCTAATCATTAATGCTATTAAATATTGCAAAGAAGGCAGGATCCAAATCATCATGAATAAAAACCACAAGGATTATATTGAAATTATAGTGGAAGATGAAGGCATTGGCATTCCCACCAGAGAATTGGGGCTTATATTTGAGCCATTTACCGTTAGTTCCAATACTAAAACCCCCGCAGGAGGGAGGGGGGTCGGTCTTTCCGCCTGTATGAAGATAGTAGAAGCACATGGCGGGGAAATTGAAAGCTATAGCGACGGTAAGAGAGGCGCCAAATTCACAGTAAGACTTTAAGCCTGTCCACCCGCCAAAATTGTGGAAAGTCATATAAAATAAGGGATAGCAAGATTTTTGTTTGAAGAATCCATAAGAAAATGCTATTATTTAGGCATAAAGCATATGGATTCGGACGATACCTATCAATAATATCCCTCAAAAACAT
>JANRMF010000099.1:0-22008 GCA_033761815.1 Rickettsiaceae bacterium | reverse complement strand
TTTTTGATACCCTCTCTTTTTTCTGTGTTTTGCTCTCGTCATTTTATTGTCCCAAATTTGCCTAATTTTCTATTCGGAGTTCCTGTAAATAAATTACTAATCTCGCTACTAGTACTATTGATGATTTTTGCTGGTTATTTTATGGTCAAAAAGCGAAAAGAATATGTACAGAATGAGGAAATACCTTATCAGCGCACTAAAATCCTTATCATTAGCCTAAGTCTTGGAATTGTTATGGGGCTTCTTGCTGGGGGAGGGTTTTTGGTTATACCTATACTTATGTTTTTGATGCATTTTTCTATCAAAGAGGCGATTCCAACTTCAATTTTTATTATTACCGTCAATTCGTTTGTAGGGTTTTGTGCGGATAAGCATAATTTATCAGATGGTGACTGGGCGGATATTTTGGGATATTTATCATCAGCTTTTCTGGGGATGATTACTGGTCTAATTATTGCAAAATTTGTTGATAGCGATGGCTTGAAGAAGATTTTCGCATATTTCTTGTGGGCTGTTGCGGCTTTTATATTTACTCGCGAATTTATTATATAAGAAATAATCTGCAATTCTTATAGAAACTATGATGGACCTGAGAGCTTTGCTTTTTGGGTCTATTTCATTTTGGTTAGTAACTTAATCTCATTGATTGATACAATCTTTAGGAAGATGGAGGTAATTATATATAAAAATAAAGCAGCTATGATGATAGAGATTAATAAGACCAAAGCCGCGCCAGTTTTCATAATGTAAAAGTAATTATTCACACTCCAAAAACTCGCAGATAAGAAGAGCGACATAGTAACGCATGAGATTAAGATGGATCTTAAAAAATTCTGGATGGATTCTTTGATAATTTTTATCTTATTTTTATAGCAAAAATAGGATAAAAGAAAAACATTAACCCACGAGGAGATTGATGTGCCTATCGCAATTCCTAGATATTCGAAACCAGCAAGCACCAATAATATATTTAATATTAAGTTTGTGATAATAGTTATGATAGTGATGATCATTGGAGATTTAGCATCAAGCCTTGCATAAAAAATAGGAGTAAGAATTTTAATGAGAATATAAGCTGGTAGTCCTGTTGCAAAAATTGCAAGAGTATTTGCAGTTTTAATTGTATCATCTGGTGTGAATGCACCCCTTTCATAAACAACATATATAATAGGGTGGGCTAATGTCATAATCCCGCACATTGCCCCACAAGAGAGAAATAAACCAGTTTTGATAGCATTTGTTTGAAGGCGGATTACTTCTTCATTATCCCCGGCTGAATGAAGCTTTGAAAGAAGGGGTAGCAAAACTACTCCGAAGCACACTCCAATTATAGATAAAGGGAATTGATACAGCCTATCAGCATAGGATAATATGGATATAGAACCCGGGATAAAGCTTGCTATACTCTGCGAGATGAAGAGATTTAGCTGAGTTACTCCATTGCTTAAAGTAGCAGGGACGACATTTTTTAGGAATATTTTTCCCTCATCAGATAGATCTTTAATATTGAGAAGCTTTATATTAGGCTCATATTTGCGTACAGAATATATCATAACAAGTAGCTGAATTAGACCCCCAGCTATTATGCCAATTGATACCAAGACTGATTTTTGGTAAAGGTCGCGTCCAAGAAAGCTGAATAAAATAATTGATATATTTAATATCACGGGGATAATTGCAAAAGCTCCAAATTTTTTGTGGCAGCTAAGCACTCCGCCAAAAAGAGCGCATATTGATATAAAAAATAAATACGGGGTGGTGATTCTGCATAAAAGAATCGCCAGGTTCATTTTGTCCGGGTTCTCTATGAAGCCCGGCGCTATGATCATGACTATTTGTGGCATGAAAATCTCGCAGACTATTGTAAATAGGAAAAGGAATAGACTTAAGATTGTAAATATTTCAGATGTAAAGTAAGTGGGGTTTTTTTGGGGATCTAGGGTGCATTTGCTGTAAATTGGCACAAAAGCACTAGTAAGAGCCCCTTCTGCGAATAGCCTCCTGAATAAATTAGGAAATTTGAATGCAATGTTTACAGCATCCGCATATGAATTTGTGCCGAAAAAATTTGCTATGACTAGCTCTCTTGCAAGTCCGGTTATTCTGGAAATGAAGGTAAAAAGAGCGATGAATGCTCCAGTTTTTAGTATCGACAAGATCACCTCTTGGATTAACTCGGCAATATTTACCGATAAGTATATACTAAATAACAAATAGAAAAACTATTTCCGCTTTGACTTTAATATAGAGCCACTAAATTTACAACTTACTTGACATGAGTTCATGGCGGATAGAGTGGGATTCGAACCCACGGTACGGTCGCCCGTACGCCGGTTTTCAAGACCGGTTCCTTAAACCACTCGGACACCTATCCGAGAGCAGTTATATCAAATCAGAAATATTTTGCAAGATATATATCGAGGATAGGTAATATATTTTTAGGCTCTAAGGATTGGATCCCCGTTTTCACGGGGATAATATTGGGAAATGACAGGAATGAGGGGGCTGCGAGTAATCAAGAATTACAAATTGACTCGCAATCTTATAGATCCGCTTGTTGATTTAAATCTCTTGGAAAGGGCCGTATCATACCTTCCTGCACATTCAACATTTCCCCTAGTAACCGTGACTCCAGCTCCAAAAGTAGTTGAGGTTTTCTGATAATCTTTGGATTTAATCACGAACCCATTACCCACCATACCTTCTATATTTTTGTGAACATCTCCCTGGTTTGACTGGAATTTATTAGAAATCCCCGCTGAGATAGAAGGTGTGACATAAGTATTAAAGGAATGTTCGTACTCAAAGCAGAATGTTTTACCAGCACTGAAACTTATACCGCCTTCAAGTGAGCTAGATTTACGTTCTTCTACTTTTAGTGGTAAATATGATGAGTAAATTTTGTACTGAGAGTCTACAAATAAGGACTTTCTCAATGAAATTTCTGAACCAATTAACACACCACTCTGAGGAACTACATAAGTAAATCCGAGCGCTCCCTCTGCAGATAATGTTGTAGTTTTGTACCTGCCTAATGTTTTTACATAACCATCTGGTGTAAATTGATTCTCTTTTGCGGTTACCTGAGCTGAGCCTCCTGATGCACCCCATCTTGTATAGAAGAAATTATTGAGTTCGTGCAGGCCGTATAAGCTTACAAGCCAGGTTTTTGTGTTTGATTTATCGCCATTTTTTGAATCGTGGAATTCAATATCCCCCTCATTAACACTTCCTGCTATACCTATTCTTGAATTATTGCTTATGGCCGTGTCTGCGCCGAGAGTGATATTGTTGTATTTGGCATAATATCCGTTTTGGCCTTTATATAAATGTTGATTTGTAATATTCGAACTTCCTTCTGCCCATACTGAGCTCTCTCTAGGATTTTCCTCACTACCTGCTGATATTACAGCGTCTTCATACTCCGCCATAGAAAATACATCACGAACACTTTCAGTAGTCTGTTCAGTTCCCTGAATAGCAGGGGCGCTTGGAACATTTGTGGTAGTAGATGGGGTACTTATGACCGGATTAACGGTGAACACTCTACCGATTTCAATAAGGCCAACTATTCTATTCTTAACTAAGTTAAATGTAGTATTGACAATATTTGCATTACTCGAATTGGTTTTGTGGTTTGTTGCACTTGCTACTCTAGTTACAAGTTCTTTAACACCAGTAATATCTCCTTTTTCGTATAAACTACTTATATTATCAATGAATTTTTGAACATTCGCCCCCTGTGTTTCATAAGATTCCTGCATTGTGCTCAATGGATTGTTAGGCAAATTTTCTCTTGCGAATTCAGCGGGTAAAATCACGTTTGTCACCTGACTTACTGCTGTTGCTTGAGCGCTTTCTTGTGGACTTATTTTTGAGCTACTAGTCGGAGTAGTTATAGATGCGAGTTCTAGGAATTTAGATACACGAACAGATCCACTTGATAATGTATATACAGTACCTTTGTTTGCGGTATCTATACTAGTAAATGATAATGGCTCTCCGTCTACGATATTAAGAATCTTGAACGTATCCCCTACGACAGGCTGATATGTTGAACTTGCGTCAACATTAAACACAATTTTCGATGCTTTGATTTGCGCTGCGCTTGGTACTACTATTTTACCATATGTAGAGCTTGAGGTAAATTTTGTGGTTATATTAAGAGTTCCTGTTGAGGTTAGGAGTCCGCCATTACTCAAAGTTAATGTGCTTGCCTGAAGATCAACACCTGCTCCACTTCCGAACGCAAGATTACCAGTTATCTCTAAATCTCCTGTTAGCTTCAGAGTTGATTGTCCTTCTACAGATGTATCTATAGCGTAAATAACACCACTTGCTTTGTGAATAGTCGAACTTGTTCCTGAAAGCACTAGCTTGGATAATGTGTTCCCATTAGCTCCTATCTGAGGTAAGTCTCCGGTTATTTTTGAGACATAAGTTCCGCCGCCCACTGAGATATTAGTAATACTACTTGCGGTGAGTTTGGTATTTATCGCAGTTACGCTTGGTGCAGAATAATCATCTGACACATATACACCAGTTCCGAGTGTAAGATCTCCTGCTTCGTTTGTAAGAGTTTGACCATTTGCGATAAATAGATTCCCTGAATTTGCAACTGATAATACACCATTTTTAGCTATGGTGATATTTGCTCCTATAATAAGATTATTAGGGGATTTTGTAGGCGAAAGATTTGAATCCACATTGCCCGCTCCGGCAAGCACAAGAGTATCTACTTGAATATCAGTTGCAGGTAGGGTAGCTTGAGCCGGACTTGTTCCAATTATCAAAGTTCCAGTTACATTTCCCCCACTTGAGCCTATAATAGTTCCTGTAATTGAAGGAAGGCTAGTTGGTGCGATGACCAATGAATCATTCTTACCAAGCGCAACATTTGTAACTCCTATTGCATTACCAGATAATATGAAAGAATTACCATTGCCACTTCCAACATTCAGGGTGGAAGTATAGAGCTTGGCTCCGGTATTTTTTGCATCAACCGAACTTGCAACAGTTAGGGATTTAATAGGTAGAGTGCTGGTTCCTATATTACCGGTATCAGCGCCCGATATAATAGCATTACCAGTATTTTTTGTAGTAGTAGTAATGTCGCCTTTGATAACAGGGGCTGTAATAGTTCCGTTATAGCCTCCGAAATTCACATTACCATTAAAATCATTAGATCCGTTTATTATCAGGGAGCCTGATCCACTAAAGAGAAGGCTTGCCAGTCCTCCTGCTGATGAATTAATATTGCCAGTTGCATCAAGACTTCCATTTGCAATTGTAATACTATCGACATTGATTCCGTTTGATGTAGTTAGAGAGCCAGATCCATTGATTATAATAGTTTTTATAAGGTTTGTACCCGAAATGCTAAGCGATGCGCCATCATCTATAGTAAGTTGCTTGATGTAGTTTGATGAACCCATAGATCCGGATATGCTGCTAAGGGTTTTTGTGCTAATTTGCACAAGGCCACCACCGGTAACAGTAGAATTTATGCCGCCCTGCAAATCTGTTCCTGAGAGTTTAAGCAACCCATCATTGCCCGCAAAGTTTACATCCCCAGTTATTGTAACTGCTCCAGCTAAAATAGTACCTGTATTTGCGAAGGTAATTGGCGATGTAATATCATTTGTAAGATTTAAGGTTCCTGTACCAATTTTTATAAGAGAAAGAGGGTTAGTTCCGCCTATTATACTTGTTATATTAACAGTATTACCAGATCCGGCATCTGCATAAAGAGTACCCTCTCCGCTATTTGCACCATCTATTGGTGAGTTAAAAGTAGTGTTTCCAGTTAATGTGAGAGTCGAAAGATTAGATATTGTAGTATCAGCATTGGATACAATTCCAGATAGAGTATCAGCGCCGCTAGAGACTAAGTATCCTTTGCTACTTGAGGGTCCTATATTAGTAGAATATATAACTCCATTTGACAATTTTAATGTAGAGTTAGATAGCCAAGCAAAATTCTTGAGTTTTTTCGTACTAGATCCTGTATTGCCAGTATAGGTAATTACATCAGATGCATTTCCTGTATTGAAGTAAGTAATATCTACAGAGCCTGATCCACTATTATTATTAGAGGTTGAATTAATGCGCAAAGTATCACTTTCAACAGTAAGCACTCCATCACTTAAGTCAAGATCAACATTATACTGCTCATCCCCTTGTAGACTGCCTATAACGTATCCAGAAAGGCCGCAGACAATATCAATGGTAGATGGAGCGTTTAAGAAATCTCCTTTGATACCTTTTGTGTTACCTGTAATGGTGACGTTATTACCTCCAAAATCTAAGTCAAAACTACCATTAATATCGTTTAAATCAAGTGTTCCAGATCCTGTAAATGTTACCTTGCCTAAAGCGCCAGTAAGGTCTGTTAAATCAGCCCCTAGCTTCAAAGTTCCGGTTGCAACACTTACAGAAGTTGCTTTGATCTGGCCGGTATTATATAGACTTCCTGCTCCTGAGAGTTGAAGAGTGGTTGCATAAATTGCCCCAGTTGTTACATTTCCGGTAGTGAGTACATTCACAAGAGAAATAGGGTTTACTGCATCTCCTATATCCGAAGAAACAGATGAAACCAGATCCATTTTTAATGTACCAGCTGCTCCAGAGCTAGACTTTACAGCTCCGGTTAGAGTTGCATTTGTTAGACTGATCTCTGAGTTATACCCGTCAAAATCTAAATCCCCAACAATTGTACCAGTTTGATATGCAATCACAGCACTATTTGCGGTAATTTTAATATCACCAGAAATATTTTGATTGGTGCTGAATGAGCCTATTCCTACGCTAATTGAATTAAGAGCTTTGGTAGTTCCTATTGGATGATTAATCGATACTATTTTGCCAGATCCTGGAGTGATAATCAGATCACCATATCCCGCAGCACTACCATTTATTGGGGCATTCACGGTAGTATTATTGAGTAATGTTAACTGTGAATTATTAGACATAGTAACGGCATTTCCGCTAAATACATTAGCTGAACTTATAGAGACATTTCCGTCAATTATCCAGTCAGGCGCTGTTGCCACAGTTGTTGGGCCTATGATAACCGAAGAAATAGATGCGTTCTTGAGAGTATAAGTATTTCCTGTTGTGCCAGTGAGGCTGTTCAGCGCATTGCCGGATATATTTCCAAATGAACCAGAAATACTCGCACCATTTGTTGTCAAAACAATATTCCCACTATTTGCAGAATTTGTTGTGGATGAGATATTAATCGTTGTGCCGGCAATATTGAAAGTACCAGTAGAGGAAATATCAAGCGATACTGCATTTGTTGCTCCAAGGTTTCCTGTAACATTATTTGTTCCCCCGGTTGTTTTGACTGTACCTCCCGCAGAAACTGTTGAGTCAACATTACCTGTTATGGTTGAGCCATTGAGCAGCACTGTTGCTGCATTTCCCGCGAAATCGATGTTTCCAGAATGGTTAAATACCCCCAAATCTAGAGCACCTGCATCTGAGAAAGTAGTAGCAAGGGTAGTCCCGCCTGACTTATCTGTAATATTTCCTCCAGCGGTTGCAGTGCCAGAGCCAATAGATAGAGCATCAGTTTTGAGGGTGCTACTGAGGGTTAGACTACCATCTCCCGAGAGAGTTGTTGTAGTAGCGCTAACAGGACCTTGCGCAACTAATTTTGCACTATTAGCTACACTTACCAGTGAAATAGGATTGGTGGCCCCTATTGGGCTTGTAACCGTTGCTGCATTCCCCGTGACGAATAGAGAGCCAGCTATAGCGCCCGTAGAATCAAGAGCTCCAGCAAGCTTTCCTGTATCAATAGAAACAGATGCACTTTTGCCAGCAAAATCAACAGATCCAGTTAGTGTGACAGAGCCAATTGCAACGCTTCCTGCTGCACTAAAGCTTGTTTTTGTAATTTTATTCACACTAGCGTTAAGAGTAACGCATCCAGATGAAATTGCAAGAGATGCTACTGCACTTGTGTTACCAATGTTGCTTCCAAATGTGACATCGGCAGAAGCAGGTATGCTAATTGCGCCGGTGCCATTAGCTCCAGATGCATCTATTGTAGAATTATACGAAGAAACCCCATCTATTGTCAGAACATTTCCGTTATTTATAGTAGTTGCGGCATAATTACCGATGACGCCAGAAACAGTACTTGATCCATTAACCACAATCTTTGATCCAGAGCCACTTCCATTGATGCTGTAAGCATATATCGCACCGTTGATAGTAACTGTTTTATTTGCAACCCAGGAAACACTTGAAAATGCTGTTGCTGGCGCTCCTATTGTTCCTGTATAGCTAAGTCCACTTGTACTAGTGAAGCTTATTGCCCCATTATTATCGCTACTTGCATTCACGTTTGTGATCTTAATAGCAGCTCCGCCAAGATTTAAGGTGTAAGCCCCCCCAACGTTAAATGTTGGTATAGAGTTTGCAATACCAACATTGCCAGTTATAGTAGCACCGCTTCCGTTAATATTAACAGTACCGTTACTTGAAGCTGTTGCGTCAATTGTCCCTGTGATTGTGCCAGATGTCATAGAAATCGCAGCCCCGTTTCCTGCAAAATCTATCGTTCCGCCATAGTTATTTGGACCTAAATCAAGAAAACCTGCGTCTGTAAATGTTGTTGCAGCATTATTTGTGCCACTTGAATCAGTAATCGCACCACCTGCAGTTAAAGTTCCAGAACCAATCGATATAACATCAGCCTTTAAAGTGCTGCTTAAAGTAAGATTACCAGTGCCCGTTAATGTCACGTTTGTTGCTTTGGTAGAGCTTTGAGCGGATAAACTTGCTCCATTTGAAACAGAAATACTCGCTACTGCTTTAGTATTTCCAATATTACCTGTTATCAGTGCGCCGCTTCCTGTTACAAGAATAATACCACTTGCTGAGTTCGCGGTATCAATAGAGCCGCTAACTGTACCCGTGGATAGAGAGATAGAAGCAGCATAGCCACTGAAATTGATCGAGCCTCCATAGCTATAAGAACTTAGAGCAAGAGATCCCGCTCCTGTAAATGTTGTTGCGGCATTACTGGTTCCGGAAGTATCTGTAATATTCCCACCCGCTGTTAGAGCGCCAGATCCTATTGTGATTGTGTTTGATTTGAGGGTGCCGCTCAGAGTAAGCCCGCCAGTTCCAGTTAATGTTGTTGAGGTGGCTCTTGTTGTGGACCCTTGAGCGTTTAGGCTTGCCCCATTTCCAATATCAATGAGAGAAATACCAGTATTAGCACCAATGGTAGAAGAGACAGAAGCACCAAGTCCTGTTATTTTTAAAGTACCATTACTCGCACCCGTGCTATCCATCGTTCCAGTTAGTTTTCCTGTTGAAATTTCTAATGTTCCGGCTTTGTTATTAAAATCTACAGTAGATGTTAGAGTGGTTGTCCCTATAGAAACACATCCCGCTGCTCCATAAGTAGTATTTGTTATAGTATTAGTTGCGCCTTGCAGAGTGGTTGTCCCTGTTCCTGCTACGCTTAAAGTTCCAACTGCGCCGCCGTTACCTATTAACCCAGTAACAGTAAGATTTCCACTTGCTTTTATTGTACCGTTCGACCCTCCAACAGAGTATATTTGGCCAGTAACAGTACCCCCATTAGAATCTAAAGTTGCAGCGTTATTTGCAAAATTGACTGATCCACTATAATTATAAGTGCCTAGCGAAAATGAGCCAGCTCCAGTAAATGAGAGTGATGCGCTATTTCCAGCAGTATTAGTAATATTTCCTCCGGCTGTTAATGTTCCAGTAGCAATAGAGATAGTATTTGCACCAAGAGTTGATGATAAAGTAAGCTCTCCGGCTCCAGCAAGGCTAACTGTGTTTGCTTTTGCTGCTGACTGCAAGGAGAGCGTTCCTGCTGTACTGAGGCTTGCAATTGGGTTTGTGGCGCCAATAAGACCTGATACAGTTCGAGTACCGCTGGTGCTCACAGTTCCAAATGTTCCGCCTGTGCTATCTATCTGACCTGTGAGTGTTTCGGTGCCAAGCGTCAAACTTCCGGCAGCCGTGAATTTGGTGATATCTATCGTGTGACTAAAATTCCCATAATTTACAGTTCCAGCGCTGATAGTTAAATTTGTAGCCTTTACAGTAGCAAGGCAAGTCAATGGTGCGGCTACCGTCTTTCTCTCGATTAAAGATACAGAGGCGGTAGAACCTACTAACCCAAGAGATAAGGACCCTCCAATATGGCTTATTGTTCCAACCCCAGCTGCTGAACCATCTATTTTACTTGCAGCATTAAAGGTAACCGTACCGCCATTTGTATCTCCCAAGGTTAAGGTACCCCCGGAACCAATCACTGTATGAGTAGTAGCTGTAAAAATTGAAGTGAAGGTACCATTCGTTGCTCTTCCTGTTATTGTAGCGGCGGAGTTTGTTGGTACTGAAATTGAAGCAGTATTTCCTGATCCTATTGTAGATGCTGCGATAGATGATCCATTTGCAAGAGTTAATGAGCCATTAGTTGCAATAAAAATAGCAGATACACGATTTGCTGCACCTACAGTTCCGCTATAAGTTGCAGCTGTATTAGTAAAACTTAATGTACCTTGCCCATTCGCACTAGAAGTAACGTTGGTAGCATTAACAATCGTGCCGCCAATAGAAATCGAATTTGCGCTCAGAAAACTAACAGTACCAACCGCGCCGCCATTAGCATTGCCTATTTTGCCAGAAATGGTAAGATTACCACCAGTGTTTGAAACACATCCAAACCCTCCTGAAGACTCTACATTTCCAGATATGGTCCTACTTCCCCCGGAGGCCGCTATTGTACCAGCTTTATTTGTAAATGTATGAACTGCATTAGCATCTGTAAGATTTGCATTTAAAGTCAAGGCAGCGGCAGCGGTCCACTGATATGTGTCAGGGGAGTTTACTGAAACTGTTGAAGCTGCGCCTACACTTATTGTTGCAGCATTAGCATGATAGCTAGAAAGAAATAGAGCAAGACTAGATGCTGAAACAGATAGGTTCCTTAGGTATTTATTTGATTTTTTCGCCATAATTTTTTGCAAAACTTATTATAAATTCAAACTGCACTTTTTTATTTTTTTAGTAGCAAGCCTGGAAGAGGCATAAATATCCCGGCTCCACATTAAAAGTTAATAAAGTATAATGCGACATCGTGATTTTAATGACTTTAAAACGCAAGACATATGAATTTTTAAGTTATTCGGTAATTTTTTTGAATAGTTGTTGATTGGGAGAGAGGAAAAAAGATAGAAAATAAGGAGTGGATATTATATCGAGAGAACATAATATTAATTAATATCAACACAGCTATAACTGCAACTTGCGCTCGAAGATATTTATTCGTCTCACTTATTTAGTAAATCTTTGACCCGAAATAAACAATGATAAAAAAAAGGCAAAATTCCCCGAGGAAAAATTCAGCCTTATTCACGCAAGTATAAATATTGCAATATAGCAACAATAAATAATTCTGCGCTCATTTTTGCATAAGAGAGTTTTTTAAAGCACATATCCCAAAATCTTTCATAGCGGTAGATTGCATAGATACAACAAATAAATACAGCAATAAAAATAAATTATGGATATACAACAAAATATGTGACAAAAAGTAAAAAAATACATTATATTTTAAGTAAGTAATTTTTTAGAGGTAAGAATATGAAAAGGTATGCGAGGGTGGGTAGTAACTGGATAGAGATCCCTAATACTCAAAACACTAACCCTCAACCAACATCACAATCCCAAGCAATAGTCTCTTTGACTCAGGATGAGGTAAACAGAAGAAATGAAATATTTATTCAAAAATTAACCGAAAGTCTATCGGAGTTGCATGACCTGCCTGATATGCAAGGAATAGAGCCTATACCAGATAGAATAAAGGATAAAGCTAAGTTTTTCCAAGGATTTGCGAAATTTTTGCTTAACCTACACACATACAAAGATTATGAATTTGATGGAGATGAAAAAGCTAATCATTTATTTGGAGATGGAACTGAAGTTGAAGATTATAAGCTTACCTCTAATCAAAAGGATATGTATTTAAAGTATCTTAACGATATATCGGGCGACTCAATGGAAGCAGATTACATCAAGCAAGCTGTGCGTCAGGCAAATCAGGAGATTGAAAAAGAAAGAACGAAAGCAGCTTCTAAATCATCCCTAAGGAGTGCACTTGGCTCGACCAAGATCCCCCCCTCCGCAGAACCCAAAGCTTTAGGCATCAGAGGCGCCCTCCAGGAGCAAGATGCGCATGACCGCATACCTGTAGAGATAGAGCAGTGGCAAGTAGCCCCTAAACAACAAGACGTCTTTACCTTCATGAGTCCAGCTGGGCTTCAAGAGTTCGCTAAGTCTTATAATGAAAACCTCATCGTGGAATCAAAACTAGAAGAAGCCGCGCTTGATTATTATAAAGGAAAATTCAAGGGCACCCTGAAGCAAGAAATGATCGCTGAGGCCCCACAGGATATTCAGAATGAAGAACAAAAGGTAAATAAATTCCTCGAAGATCTGGGTACAATAGCTTATCTGAAGACAAAATACACAGATCAATTCAGCCTTGCGCGAGCTATAGAGCAACATGGTATAAGCGAAGAGACGTTATTTGCATCGACAGTGTGTCTTGCAGTTGTGAGTTCAAATGACCTTGTGACAATGAAAGCAACTTCTGATGCCATTAGATGCCTAGATCAAAATGGGAATTTTGACCAAAGTAAATATTCAGTTTTGCAAGGCTATGCACAAGAGGCAATAACAAATCAAATAAATAACTCGGAAGGGATTATTACTCATGGAGAATTCATCCAAGAGAACGCATTGACACCAGCCTTGCTTTATAACTTTAATGAGATAGAATCTAAAAGACCCCAAAATAGGCCCCTTAATAGCCCCCAAGATCACAAGATCCTCAATTGTATGATGAATCAGGGCGGAACTACCCTTACTTCCACTGGGACCACCCTTGAGAGTGAACTTCAGGCTTTTGCTAATGACCCAAATCAACAACATATATATATCCCAATTAGCCATAATCAAGGCCACTGGACTAGCTTAGTTGGAAGCAAAACAAGAGGAGGTAATAAAATAGAGTTTATAAGCATAGATCCTTATTATGAAGGCGAGGGGCGCAAGGTAGATAAGCTTCGCCCTTATCTTCAGAATTTAAACATGCGATACACTATAAGACATCTCACTCAAGACGAGAGAAATAATACATATAAAATCCCCTATCAACATGATGGTAATTCTTGCGGGGCGTATACTATTTGGGCATTATCTCAAATGAGGAGGCATCATCTCGGCGTCACGAAAGAAAAGATCCCTGCTGGAATAGAGCCTTCAATATACACAGATAAAAAGCTAACAAGTAACCATAAAGACGGAGAAGGTATGATTATGAGAGGAGCTGTGCAGAGCGGATTTGCTAACGGAATGACTGCTCTGCGCCAACGAATCGAACAACAAAAAAATAGAGCAACGAATTCTCGCCCTAATGCCAACACCGGCCGAACAATATGATAGAACCAGAGCCTGATACTGCTTCGCTACTCTCTTCTTTGATACAACTATTTATATAACTTATGTATTTGAGTAGTTTTTATTTTTCTTTCTAATTTAGGATGTTTATTCTTTAATTCAGCTTCTTAATTTGGAAAAAGAGCGCCCAAAAAATATATGGAGAATAAAATGGAAAATGAAAACAATATTTCTAAAACAGAAAAAGAATTACTGGATGATCGCAGAAAAAGCGCCGCTGAAATGTGTCAGGATTTAACAAAGACACTAGAAACCGCCTCAGAATCTCTTTCAACACTGAATAATAGCATAAGAGTGATGTTGTATTTTTTATTAGATGTTTTTCAAGCGGAGCCTACTGACCCAAGATGCATAAAAACATTTTCATTTCTAAAAGAGATCACTGATAAAATAGATAGTATTGCTGACCATACAAAAAGAGTTGCAGAGCTGGAATTTTTGACAAAGAATTTTGCAACATCAGAAGGCAGGATCACTATCGCGATCAAAAGCTGCAGAGATCTTGCCAAAGCATATACTAAGTTTACGGATTACGCAGAAGCAAAAAAGATAGAATTTGAGAGTTTGCATACTGAAATTTCAGAGTCAATCACCCAATCAGAATTTCTTAATGGCGCTGTGAAGGTGATTTTTAGGGATGTAAATTACGAAGGATGCCTTCCTAAAGAAGGAGAAGTAAATCAGCAAGAAGGTGCAGAAGATCAAGATCCGGAAATTGGTTTCATAGACCCAGAGCTTGCAGCAGCCCATGCTGAACTTTTAGGAATGCTGGATTGAATAGATCGCTTTTAGATAAGTAATATCAAACCTCATTTACCAATGAGGTGGTGTTAGGAATCATCCGAAAGTTGATTCGGTAGCTCTCCAGCTATTTCCATATATGAAGTTTCAGCATCACTCGTATTTGATAGAGAATCATAGAGTGCAATCATCCACTCAGGGGTATCTGGCGCAGAAGGGGTATAGTTTGATTGATCAATAGCATCTGCTTCAGATATAATATTGTTTTCTGGTTCTTGTGATATTTGAAGCAAATTAAAACCTTCATTATTGACCAAATCTAGATCATCTGGGTGAATGAGTTTGAATTTCTTTCTAGGTTGTAAATCATCCATAATAATAAAAAATCCTTAAATAAATTAAGGTAATTATATAGAAAAAATTAACAAAAATCAAGAGGTATTTTTGCCTTTCAGAATTTAAATTATATGGAGTGAAAATTGAGTAGTAATAATAAAGCAATTACTGATATAGATAACAGAATTTATATTGAACCAAGATCAACTGAGATAGTGAATCTCAGAAACATTAATATATCAATTGATAGCAACCCAAATTGCATGATAATTATAACTCAGCCTTATTATGAAGATGGATCTTTGGATTTATTTATTAAAGTTGTGAATATAGAGGAGGGGCTTAGCAAAACCATAAGGTTTCCTATTCCCTCATATCAATTAATATATGATTTCTTTGCAGAATTTCTCATAAAGACTACTTTAATTACATCAGACCCTAAAGACTGGAAAGAAGCCCCTCCTTCCTCGCCGGAGATGAAAATCTGCGGCGAAGAAGGAGGTAATAGCTATAACGATGACTCTTAATCCGCTCGGTGTGCTTTGTGACTAAAAAGTAAGATAAAGGCTCAATGAGCAAAAATATCCTGGTCTACCCATCCTGCAATATCAAGACTAACACGAGTTGGCAGGAATTTGAATATTTCATTTGCAAGATCAAGTCTATTTTCTTTTTCCAGCATATTTGAAAGAACAGATCTAAGTGCATGAAGATGATAAACATCTGAGCCTGCATATTCTATTTGTTCCTTAGTTAATTCCGCAGAGCCCCAGTAAGTTGTTTGCTGAGCCTTTGAGATATTCACGCTAATTAGATCTCTGCATAAGTCTTTTAGGCCATGATATTCTGTGTAAGTTCTGACTAATTTTGATGCAATTTTTGTGCAGAAAATATTGGTCATTTTCACTCCAAGATATAGCTCAATAGCCGCCATATCAAATCTTGCGAAATGAAAGATTTTCCCCCTATTTGGATCACTTAGTAATTTTTTCAGGTTTGGAGATTCGTAGTTTTTGTCAAACTTAACCAGATATGCTACTCCGTCTCCATAAGAAAATTGAAGCAAACATAGCCTATCTCTTGATAAATTTAAGCCCATTGTTTCAGTATCGATTGCGATATCTCCGCTTCGAATTAAGTCTTGCGGGATATCTCCCTGAAATAATATAGATTCTATAACTTCCCCCTAATTGACGCACCTTCTTGCGCAAATTTTTAATTTTGTTCCTTGATTATAACTTCTTCAGTCTCTTTTGCAACCCCAAGAACTTTTCTAGCCTGTTCTTCTAGCATATCTTTATCTAAAGAGCCAGGGCGAAGTAATTTTACCCTATGTTCAAGCTCTATCCTTTCTGCCCTTGCTTTATCAAGATGGTTTGATGTATCTGCAATTTTTGCTTTGATTTTCTCGCGGGAGATAATACCCCTATTACCATAAATAGTATGGTATAAAAAATAGGAAAATACTCCCAAAAAAACCAAAGTGACAAAAAATAGTCTAAAATTACTCATTTAGTCCAAAATATAATCAATAACAATGCAAATGATGCTAATAGATTGCTATCAAACCTATCAAGCAACCCACCATGACCAGGAATTATATTACCCGAATCTTTTACTTTATATTTTCTTTTAAAGAAAGATTCAAATAAATCTCCAGCTTGTGCTAAAATTCCTATTATCAAAGCTGGCAGGGCGCTGCCATAGTCAAATGATTTAAGGCTTGTAAGAAAAAATTGAGGCACATAAGCCAAAATTAGCCAAGATGCTATCATAGAGCCACTAAGGCCGCAAAATAAACCAGCCCATGTTTTTTGCGGGCTAATTTTTGGTGCAAGTTTCTTGCCCCCTATAGCTTTTCCGCCAAAATAAGCAAAACTATCATAAGTTGCAACCACAAACCCGTACCATAAAAGCATATATTCGCCGTAATAGGAGAACCTTGCGATGATTATAGCAAGGGTAGAAAGAGCGATTAGGGCAAAGCCAGTCGCTTTATCAAAGATCGATCTACCGGTGAGCCTATCCCACTCTACTATCATACCAAATCCAACCCCCACCACTAATAGTGAAAACAAAAATTTTGAATAAAAAAGCGAAAAAATAAAAATTAGCAGCAAGAAAAAGCCAGACAAAATTCTAGATATTAGGGTTTTATTGAATAAATCAGCCATTACTAATCCTCCTGCCAAAAGTTCTGACTCTTTTATTATATTCGCTTATAGCTTCTTCAAAATCATCAGCAGAAAAATCTGGCCACATTTTGCTTGAAAAGTATAATTCAGCATAAGCTGATTGCCAAAGTAAAAAATTACTAATTCTCATTTTATCCCCTGTTCTAATGAGTAAATCCACATCAGGCATATCAGAATACATATTTTGCCCCAAAATTTCCTCGCTTACTTCTCCTGCCTTGTAATTTGCAGATAAAATCTTATTGCAAGCACTCACAAGCTCACTCCTTGCACCATATGAGATCATTATATATAGAAAGATAGAGTCATTTGCGCTAGAGATTTCCTCAACTTTTCTGAGATTAGACTGAGTATACTCATCAAGCCTTGAGAGATCGCCCACAAACTTTACCCTGGCCCCCAGTTCTTGAGTCCGCCAAAGTTCATTTTTCGCGTAATGATTAATCATGATCATAAAATTATCCACTTCATCTTTGGGTCTTTGAAGATTTTCAGAGGAAAATACGTAAAGAGATAAATGACTGACCCCCTCCTTTTTTGCGGACTCGATAATCCTAAAGGCATTCTCGGCGCCCGTTTTGTGACCTTCCTTTGTTGGCAGACCCCTGCTGCGCGCCCATCTTTGGTTGCCGTCCATTATAATAGCTACGTGATTTAATATACTCATTTGCCAATTCCCTTTTTGATTTTTATGCAGCATCTATAGTGACAATAATTTGCGCCCCGCCGAGTAAGTCGCTATCTGCAATAATAATGGTGCCTTTATGACTTAAAATTATCTCTTTTGCAATAGGTAAACCGAGTCCAACGCTTGCATATTTATCTATATTCCTTGCTTTATCGGATCTGTAAAAGGCTTTGAACACTAATTGTTTTTCTTTGTCATCAATTCCTAGCCCATCATCATCAATTGAAAATATGATTTTACCCTCTTTTTCAAAACATCTCAGCTCAGCATGTTTTGCATATTTTTCAGCATTAGAAATTAGATTAGTTAGGGCTCTCATGAAGGATAAATACCGGATATTGGCATAAATTGGCTTATTGCTCAATATGAGCTTAGTATTCTTGAAGCGAGATAATTCAAAAAATTTTGTTAAATACTCATTCATTTCGGTGCGAATAGATTCTTCGGCCGATTCCCCCCTTGCAAAATCAAGGTAACTATCGATCATATGTTTCATACTATCCAAATCGCTTTTTAGTAATTTATTTTCACGAGTCTCTTCCATGAGCTCTAGTTGTAAAATCATTCTTGTTAGAGGTGTTCTGAGGTCGTGCGAGATTAATGCAAGCATTTGCAACCTTTTTTTGACTTGTTTTTCAAGCCTATCCTGCATTTTAAGAAAAGCTATCCCTGCTTTTCTTATCTCAGCAGCGCCGCTAGGTTTAAATGCTATTTTTCCTGATGCATTACCCCCAAAATTATTAGCAGCACGGGATAATTCCTCTATTGAGCGAATCTGATTTTTTGCAAAAACCATTGCAACTAGAAGGAAAATGGATGAGATTCCTAAAATCCAAAAAATAAAAATCTCAGCTGTAGGGTTGAGTAATGGCTTTGAATGAGTTGTAAGCCTCAGGTAAGAGCCGCCCTCATTATAGAAGTAAATTTCGATATTTTGCTCTCCATGTTTGTGATGCGCTAATTTAAAATTAGCAAAATTCTTTCTCAGAACGCCTGAGAAAGATTCAAGTTCTGCTCGCTGCGTTTCGTGCTCAAATGTTGGAAGGCTAGATACTTGCTCGAATTTAAAATTAAATAGCTGACTAAACTGGACTAAATTAGTAAGATCACCAGAGGAATATTCTGACATAACAAGCTTAATCTCATTTGCTAGCATCTTGCTTGTCTGAGCTGTTACGTTGAACCATACTTTTTCATAGAAAAGATAGATCGTGACTAATTGGCAAACAATTATTGGGGCGCAAATGATAAGAGCGAATCTTGCCAGTATCCCACTTGGAAAAAAATTCCTACGCGCTTTAAAAAAAGATACCATAACCTTCATGCCTTATTGTCAGCAAATATTTTGGGGCGAGGGAATCTGGTTCTATTTTTTGCCTCAGTCTTGCGATTTGAACATCAATTGATCTATCGCTCAATCCCCCCATCACCCCTGATAATGTCTCCCTTGTTACTGCCTTTCCTTTGTTTAGAAGCAAGTATTCCAGTAACTTTTGCTCAGTTGATGATAAAATCACATCTTCTGAGCTCATTGTGAGTTTTTTTGTCTGAAAATTATACTCGCAATCTCCAAACCTCATAACATCCTCACTTTCTTTAGAAATATTAGATTTATATAATTCTAGCAGATTTTTTGCCCTTAATATGAGCTCTCTTGGGTCAAATGGCTTGGTGAGGTAATCATCCGCCCCTGTTTCAAGCCCCCTGACTCTATCATCAGCATCCCCAAGGGCAGTGAGTAATATTATAGGAGTTTGGTTTGGGCTAGATTTAATGCGTTCTGCAAACTCAAACCCAGTTACTCCAGGTAGCATAACATCTAGGATTAAAAGGTCAATGTCATGCATAGACATAATACCTTCAGCATCCTCAGCGGATTCTGATGTAACAACCTCAAACTCATTCCTTTCAAAAAATTGCTTTAAAAGTTCTAGTATTCTGGTATCATCATCGACTATTAAAACTTTGGGTCTTTCCATATTTATTTTATTTGTAACTCACTTCAGAATCTTATGACAATTTCATCTATTATTCCACTAGAAAATTTAAATTTTACACTCTGGCTTGATGGAAAATATATCAACTCTCTAGATGCTAAAATTCATATATTAACTCATAGCATGCAATATGCAGGGGGGGTTTATGAAGGAGTAAAAGCAAAAGATGGTTATATTTTTAAGCTAGAAGAGCATACAACAAGATTATTTGAGTCTGCAAGAATGATGAGGCTTGATATTCCATTCTCTCATCAGGAAATTGTAGATGTTCATCATGAGCTTCTGAGGCTCAACAACCTACAAAATGCTTATTTTAGACCATTTGTATGGAGGCAGACTGATTCGGTTAGAATCTTGCCAAGCAATCCCAGAAGTCACATAATTATTGCAGCCTGGAACATGGCCCTCAGGTCTGCTGAATCTATCAGGGTTAATGTAAGCAACTGGGTGAAGCCTGGGAAAAATATGTTCCCTCATGGGTGCAAGGCTTCAGCGCAATATGGGCTTCTTGCTATTGCAGCAATGGAGGCGCGTGACCAAGGCTTTGATGACTCAATTATGCTAGATGAGAAGGGATTTATCGCTGAATGTACATCGGCTAATATATTTTTCATAAAAGAAGGAGCTCTATACACACCCAAAACTGATTATTGCTTAGATGGAATTACAAGAAGATCTGTCATTGAAATAGCAAAAAAAGAAGAGATTGAGTGTTTTGTACAGGATATTTCCCCATCTGATCTCAGTTCCTTTGACTCGGCTTTTATCACAGGAACTGCTGTTGAGGTAAGGGAGATATGTCATATCTTATTTGGCGTCAAAGAGATAAACTATCAAGCAAGCGAAATATTTCAAAAAATAAAAAATATATATCAAAAAATGATTAGAGGAATCAATGAGTAAATTTTTCAAGGGTCTTTACACAGCGTTAATTACGCCCTTTAAGTACGGGGAGATAGATTTTCAGAGCTTCGAGAAAATCCTGCAATATCAACTAGACTCAAAAGTAGATGGGATAATAATCGCAGGCTCTACTGGAGAAGTTTCAACATTAAGAGATAGCGAATTTGAGGCATTGCTTACCTCGGCTCGTAGTATCATAGATAGTAAAACTCAAATGATAGCAGGTATTTCTGCAAATATCCCCCAAAATGCTCTCAAAAAATCAGAAATTGCTCAAAAAATAGGAGTAGATGGCATTATGTGCGTTATGCCATATTATAATAAGCCGCCCCAAAGAGGCCTAGTTAGATACTTCAAAGAAATTCATGAAAATACTGATCTTCCTATCATGCTTTATTCCGTTCCATCCAGAACGGGTATAGACTTTGCTGACGAATCTATCATAGAGCTTGCAAACCTTCCAAGGATTAGAGGGCTCAAAGATTCCGCAAATGACATAGAAAGACCAATCAGATTGCTAAATAAACTACCCGATAGTTTCAGCCTTCTCTCTGGGGAGGATACAACCTGCCTTGCTTACAGCGCGCATGGGGGGGTTGGATGCGTTAGCGTAATTGCCAATATTTTCCCGAAAATCTGCAAAGAAATCCAGGATTTTCTCTCTAAGAGGGATTTTTCTTCCGCGATGAGCTTGCAGTCTAAGATGATGCCTTTATATAAAGCTATATTTGTTGAAACAAACCCAGTTCCTATAAAATTTGCAGCTAATATCCTTGATTTGTGTAGAGAAGAGGTGAGGGCGCCTTTATTTCCAATGGAGGATATTACTTTGAAGGAAAAAATTATTCAAGAAATCCGAAATGTCTGAAAAAAAGCAATCCCAAACTCCTCAAAATTATAAAAAAACAATAGCCACGAACAAAAAGGCTTTGTTCAACTATTTTATAGAGGAGAAGTTGGAAGCTGGGATAGTCCTTAAGGGATCAGAGGTAAAATCTCTGAGAGTCTCAGGGTGCAATATAGAAGATAGTCATGCAGATGTGATGAATTCGGAGGTATTTTTGTTTAACCTTAACATACCGGAATATAAAAAGGCAAACTCTTTTGCAACACATTCCCCTAGGGCACCAAGAAAACTTTTGGTGAAAAAAAAGGAGAGGAAAAAATTTATAGGCAAAATTAAGCAAAAAGGTTACACATTAATTGCCATGAGTATATACTTCAACCATAAAAGCTTAGTGAAAGTCGAGCTTGCTCTTGCCAAGGGAAAAAAACTCCACGATAAAAGGCAAGATTTGAAGGAAAAAGACTGGAACAGGGAGCAAGCAAAAATATTAAGGATAAAAAGATGAAAATACCTGATTTAATAATTGAAAGGTCAATGTTAATTAAGAAGAATCTTATGCTGAAAGCTGGTATTATAGGGACTTTTGCATTAGCTTTAATTTTCCTATTCGCATCCTATGATTTGAACTCTGAAAAAAACGGCCCTGAATATATCGGTCTTATTAGAGTTGAAAACATAATATTAGAAGATAAAAAATTTGACACTCTGCTTCAGGATATCTCAGAAAGCAAGAATATCAAAGCACTGGTGGTGATGATTAACTCCCCCGGGGGATCAAGC
>JANRMF010000098.1:0-5426 GCA_033761815.1 Rickettsiaceae bacterium | reverse complement strand
ATTCGCAAATCTTATAGCAGGCCTCATCGCTTATTGCTTCCGCCCAAGGAAGCCATCGATTAGAATTAGCAATAAATTACAGCAGGAATATATGGCTCTTACGTCAAACTGAGGTTACTGAGTCAAATATGCAGTCGTTAGATTTTAAAATTCCGCAACGGCTCATTTTGCTTTATATTGATAAAAAAATATACTACAATTTATGTAAAATTAAAATTTTAAAGGAAATTATTCGTGAAGCAAAAATTCTCAGAAGATACTTATTTATTTGCATCTAACGCTGTTTTTATTGAGGAGATGTATCAGAAATATGCACAAGACCCGAACTCAGTGAGCGCGGAGTGGCGCAGTTTTTTTTCTGAAGTATCATCTGATTCAAAACATCCATCCTGGGAGAAGGTCTCAAGCAAAATAATCACTGAGTCAAATGAGCCTGCAAATCCAGTTGCTGTGGCTGCTACTGAGGTCAAAGAAGAGACCCTCCATATCGACAATTTAAGAACCCTCGGACATTTAGCTGCAAAGCTTGACCCTCTTGGTTTAGATCTTCCAAAATCAATCCTGGAGCTCGGCATAGATCCATCTCACCCAAAACTTTGCTTATATACCTCAACTACCGGTGTTGAATTTGCTCATGTTTACTCAGAGAGCGAAAAAGAGTGGCTTTATAATCGTTATGAAGAGTTGTGCGTAAGTAGTTTTTCTAAGGAGCAAAAAATTGAGATGCTAACAGAGCTAGTAAAGATAGATAGTTTCGAGCAATTTATTCATAAAAAATTTCCCGGTGCAAAGAGATTTTCTGTTGAAGGCGGGGATGCATCTGTTGTGAGCACGAAAAATGCGATTGAAATATCGGGCAGTTTTGGTATAGAAAATGTTGTAATCGGAATGGCTCACAGGGGTAGGCTCAATACGCTCGCAAGAGTTCTTGCCAAACCATATGAAGCTTTATTTGGGGAGTTTATGGGAGTATATTCCATTCCCAGTAGCCTAGGGCTTTCTGGAGATGTGAAATATCATATGGGATATTCTCATGATGTTACTACAAAATATGGGCAAAAAATGCACCTCAGCCTTGCTTGCAACCCCTCTCACCTCGAAGCTGTAAACCCAGTTGCTGCTGGCAATACTAGAGCAAGGCAAGATCTTTCGCAAGATCCTTCAAGGCAAAAATCTATGACTATTTTGGTGCATGGAGATGCGGCATTTTGCGGACAAGGGGTTGTGACCGAAAGTCTTTCTATGTCTGTTCTTGATGCTTTTGATGTGGGAGGTATTTTTCATATTATCGTAAATAATCAAGTTGGCTTTACTGCAAACCCCAAAGATGGGCATAAAGCTTCCAGATACTCATCTGAAGTTGCAAAGATAATTGGCGCGCCGATTATTCATGTTAATGGTGATGATATTGAGGCAGTACAAAAAGCAACTAGGCTTTTGATGGAGTATCGCGCCAGGTATAAAAAAGATGCGGTACTGGAGATTATATGTTATAGAAAATATGGACATAATGAAGGCGATGAGCCAATGTATACTCAACCAGTTATGTATTCTATCATTAAGAACAAAACTAACCCTGCAAGAATATATCTTGAGAAGTTGGAGAAAGAGGGCGTTCTTGGTAAGGCTGAGTTTGAGAAAATTGAGTCAGAATTTTGGGCGTCTCTTGAAGATGCTTACAATAAGGCGAAAGATTATACTGTGCCAAGTCTTGATTTTTCTGGTATTTGGGCAAGTTACTCGCGCTCAGAGACTGAAAGTGACAAGACTCTTGCAACTGGTGTTGCTCGCCCAATTATATCAGATTTATTGACCGCGCTAAGTACTTTCCCAAAAAATTTTGCAATCAACCCCAAATTACAAAAGCTATTTGATAAAAGACTCAAAGATTTTAACAATGAATCTATTATTGACTGGGCAACCGCTGAGCAGCTTGCATTCGGGACTCTGTTGAAAGAAGGTTTTCCAATTAGATTGATAGGCCAAGATGCTGGAAGGGGAACTTTCTCTCATAGACACTCAGTTTTGCATGATCAAAATAGTGGCGCTAGATTTATTCCTTTATCCCAGATCAACCAATCTGCAAAATATGAAGTTCATGATAGTAACCTATCAGAATATGCTGTTCTTGGTTTTGAGCTCGGATATTCTATGGCAAATCCAAAATCTTTAGTAATTTGGGAGGCTCAATTTGGAGACTTTTCAAATGGGGCGCAAATTATTATAGATCAATTTATATCATCCATGGAAACCAAATGGCTTAAGCTCTCGGGGCTTGTAATGTTGTTGCCTCACAGTTATGAGGGGCAGGGGCCGGAACATTCCTCGGCAAGGCTCGAGAGATATCTACAATTATGCGCAGAAGATAATATTCAAGTTGCTTATCCAACAACGCCTGCTAATATTTTTCATTTACTCAGAAGGCAGCAATTAAGAGCGGTGCGCAAACCCCTAATAATTATGTCTCCTAAGTCAATTTTTAGGCATAGTCTTGCGATTTCAAAAATATCTGAAATTGAAGTGGGGACTGGGTTTAAAGCAATCTATGGAGATGATATTAGTTCTTATGATCAAATCCGCAAGGTCATATTATGTAGCGGAAAAATATATTACGATCTATTTGAAGCAAGGCAAAAAAACAACCAAAAAGATCTGGCTATAATTAGAATAGAGCAATTATACCCCTTCCCGCAGGAGGCTCTAAATAAAGAGCTTGCGAAATACGCATCTGCTAAAGAGTTAGTGTGGTGTCAGGAAGAGCCAGAAAATATGGGAGTATGGCAATTTTTGAAAACAAGATATGCTAATTCTGGCCCGCTCGAGAAAATTCAGTGTGTTAGCAGGAAAGAGTCCGCATCACCTGCTACTGGATATGCAAGTGTCCACGCAAAAGAGCAACAAGATTTAATTAACAAAGCCCTTAAATAACAGGAGAAGAAAATGACAGTAAAAATAGTAGTACCAGCATTAGGTGAATCAGTTTCAGAGGCAACAATAGCTAAATGGCACAAAAAAGCTGGGGATAGCGTTAAGCTAGATGAGTTGATTGTTGAACTAGAAACCGAGAAGGTTACTCTTGAGGTAAACGCACCTTCGGCGGGAGTTTTGACAGAAATACTCCATAATGAAGGCTCAAGCGTGAAGGTCGGAGATCAAATTGGGTCAATTTCGGAAGGGGCCTCTAATGCTGCTGAAAATAACTCGGCTATAAAAGCTGATGCGAGTTCTCAGGCGGCAAATGCTGCCTCACAAGCTCCCCAAGTCTCTAATGCTGGCGGCGCTCCCATTCTTTCTCCTTCTGCTCAGAAAATTGCAAAAGAAAATTCTGTTGATGTTTCGGCAATAGCAGGAACTGGTAAGGATGGCAGGATCACTAAGGCAGATGTGATAGGCTCATCAAGTGCTCCATCTGGCGCCTCTAGCCCTAAAATAGCAGTAGATGCTCCAAGAAGCGGACGTAGCGAGGAGAGGGTGCCTATGTCTCGCCTTCGTGCAACTATTGCGCAGAGGCTGAAGGATTCTCAAAATACGGCAGCAATATTAACGACATTCAACGAAATAGACATGTTTAATGTTATAGAACTCAGAACTAGATATAAAGAGCAATTTGAGAAGAAACATGGGGTTAAGCTTGGGTTTATGTCTTTCTTCATTAAGGCTGCCATTAAAGCTCTTAAGGAAATCCCTTCTGTTAATGCGCAAATTGATGGTCAGACAATTATTTACAAAAACTTTTATGATATAGGTGTTGCAGTAGGAACTGACCAAGGTCTTGTTGTTCCCGTGCTAAGAGATGCTGACTTACTATCTTTTGCCCAAACCGAAAAGGCAATAGCAGAATTTGGGCAAAAGGCAAAGACCGGAAAGCTCTCAATGTCTGACTTAACGGGGGGTACATTCTCAATAACCAACGGGGGAGTATATGGCTCACTAATGTCTACTCCTATCATCAACCCCCCGCAGTCTGGAATTCTTGGAATGCACAAAACTATGGAAAGACCTGTTGTTGTCAATGGCAAAATTGAGATAAGACCGATGATGTATGTTGCTTTGTCTTATGATCATAGAATGATAGATGGCAAAGAAGCTGTTACATTTTTGGTAAAAATCAAAGAAGCCATAGAAAATCCAGAGCGATTACTTCTAGATTTATAGACTAATAGGGGCTTTGGATGGTCTTGTAATTTACTTTTTAACTTAGGCCCTTTCTCTTTTGAACCTCTAAGCTTCATCTTTTAGATGAACTGAATACATAAACTATGACAAAACAGAGACTTCTTGAGCTTGATATGAATGGCAACGATTCTAGTTCTATGAATTTAGGAAAAATAGCATCGCTTGATTATGTATGCAAAATTCGCCTTCCTCTTAAAGAGATTTCCGAGAATATGAGATTTCTTTTTGAAAATCTACACACTAACTCTTCGATTATTTGTCTAGATTTATCCATGAATCCAATATTTGCAAAATCTGAGGCCGCTTCTTTACTTGCGGATTGTCTCAAGAATAGTCCAAATATACTTTATCTAAACCTATCTATTTGCAACATAAATGATGTTGGTATTAGGATTATAAAAGACGGGCTCTTTGTTCACAAAAATCTAAGATACCTCAGTATATCTTGCAATATTTTGAGCTACTCCGCTTCTTTTGATATTAAAGCTTTAATCAAGAATCTAGATCATCTTGAGTATCTTGATATTTCTCATAATTTTCACTTAGGTTATGATGGGCTCTCTCGTATCGGAGATGCTATTGCAAAAAACCATAGTTTAAGGATTTTGGGCGCCAAATTTGCAGAAGTTAAAAGTAGTATACATAATGTGAATTTACGCAATAATTTTGCGATAAAGATTTCGTATAACAAGTCTCTGATTAAAGTTATCTCTGATTTTGATCGGTCCTCAATTTTTACTCGTTCTAACATTATTAAAATGATAAAGAATAACCCTTCTATCACAAGCTTCCAAACGATTACTGAAGATTCTGATGTGTCTGATGCATTGAGGAATAATATAAACCAATTTAAAGAGGCAAAACTTAAACTCATCATTAACCCAACGAGCTTGAGCGAATCTGAAATGAAAATTTTAGAATCCCACTATATAAAAAAATGGGAAGTGGAAAGGACTAAAGATCTATATTTACTCGAAGAAGAAGAAGGTTTATTGCTTGAGGAATACCTAAAAAATCCAGATATAGGAGAGTATATAGATAATGATTCTCCGTGCGCTCCATTAAAAAATGAGGCTCAGCGAGAGCCCCAAGGACAAAGGGGGCTAGAATCTGAAAATATGGCAGATTGCATACTGCAGGAAAATAGGCAATTTTCAGGTACAGATCTATATGAAGCCTTAGTAAAGTGGGGTTTTTTAGGCTCAATATCAGAAGATAGTTCCTCAGGCGATGATTCTAGTATTTAATCT
>JANRMF010000097.1:0-2529 GCA_033761815.1 Rickettsiaceae bacterium | reverse complement strand
CCTATACTAAAGCTGCAGTATCTGCAGTGCAGGCTGAGTTTGATAACCCAGACCCAGTAGTAAGGGTCAGACACGAGGGCGCAACAGGACCTCATAATGATGCTATTCATTTAGATGGTCATAATCAGACAAATCTAATAGTGGGTTCTGAGGATCAATATATTGATATGTTGTGATGTCATACCGGTGAAAACCTATGTCATCCTCATGAAAACCGTGATCCATTCTTCGCCTGTCATCTCCGTGAAAACAGGGGTCCGGGACTTTTTCTTGTGGATTCGCGCCCCCGCGGGAATGAAACAAAGAATAGCGCGGGAATGACTCCAGGAGAGTCCTCATTCCGGCCACAAGGAAATGACGAACTCGCCAACTTTAAACCCGAATTTGCGTAGCGAAATTCTACTAATTAACATCCCATCCTTAATATGATATACCCAGTCATTTGCAGATATTGAGATTTTTGAATTATTATAAGGAACGATCAGTGAATATACGGTATTGACTGCATTTCCCACCTGTCTCCCCTTGCCCAATCCCTCTACATCATCTGCTTTTGCAATAAATTCAGTTTCGGAGGTAAATTCAATTGTCCAGTTTCTATCCAGAATTTCACCATCGTCAAAGACAAATGTCTCTTCTATTTTGCCAGCATTCCCCCTCCACTCTCCGCGCATTTTTAATGTAAACCCCCTCCCCTGAGCTCCTCTATAATCAAAAAACGAGCCAAATCCGACTAATTTTCCATTAAATACTTTGCGCAAATCAACTTCTGGTTTTCTCTTCTCGTGGAGAAAGAGTCTATCGCCGCATCCACCCAAAACAAAACATAGACTGCTTATTACAAGCAGCCTGAGACGCGCTATGGATTTTACCACAAAACTTCTGTTGAGATATTTTCTCATTCTTTTAAGCATAATAATTTCATTTTTTACATATAATCCAGATCATTCGGGATTTGAATTTTCCCCCCCATCTCCCCAAAAAAAGATGGGTCACTATTTAACTCGCCAGAATTTAAGGACCCGAGAGTAGATGACCCCAAACCCTCCGTTTGGTTACCAAATTCATAATCCTGGTATGTATCGTAAAAATCATCCTGAGGTTTTGCGCTCATGAATATTTTTACCTTTCCAGGCTCAGCCTCATCTGCGAGGTAAGATTTTTTAAAATCATGGCTAATTAGTCCATCGACAGAGGATGTTGCATAAAATATGGGTAGTAAAATTAAAGACACGCTAGAAACAAATGCAGATTTAAGGAAATCTTTGGCCAGGTTGAAATTAGAGCAAATTACATCCTCTCTGTGGGTTTCCATATTAAGCTCAAGCACACTTGCAACGAATGGAGAGACTATACCAAGACCAGCTGAAATAGTTCCTAGCACAAGCCCTGTTATGGGATATAAAATACCCACTTTTGTAGCAACTATTATCTTTTCTCCTTGTTCTTGAAGCCAGAATGATTTGACTTGCTGGGATGATAGCTGATTTTTTTTGAAATGAGAAGGATTGTGCGTGATGCAATATTTATCTAATTTTAAATTCATCTCCTCCCTCATAGAAACGCTAATTGCTATGCTAACAACGGGGATTGCTTGAAAAATATTTAGAGGCTTCTTCAAAAAAGAGATACCATCAAACATATTTTTCATGTAATCGTCAATTTCATTGAGCCTTAAGCGCATTAGATTATTTGCGGCAACCATTCCGAATACAAAAATTCCGAGAGAGTCTTCAAGGCTTGAGCAAACGCCGTCATCTTCAAAATCATCTCTCCCTAGCCAGTCTTCTATATGTTTTGGCAAGGTTTTTATCAAATGGTCGCTGGATCTTTTTATATTCTGAGTTCTTAAGCTCGGTATAATCCCTTTTCTTGTCATGGGCAAAGCTACTAACTCCTGATGGGGAGATATCAAAGCCGCAAAAAATAATGTATTAGATAATTTCATAATTACTCACATTGTAAGTTTTCTGGGTGCAAAAAATGAGACCCAGCTCAAAACAACTATATCATAAAAAATCCGTCCACTAATAGTAAATAGATTATTTTTTTCTATATTATGACTTCTGGGTTTTGCGAGAAAGATCACTTCCATATTCTTGCTGCCTATCATCCCTTGAAACTATGACAAAAGAGGTAGCAGTTGGCCATTCATCCGATATTGATATATTAATTTGAAGTTTGTACGGATATTTTTCCAAAAACCAGTTTGGCAGGTTCACAATCGGCGCTCCATGCTCATTATTCAAAATTTCTATATCCTTAAAAGATAAAACTGGCCCTATTCCCTGACCAAATGCCTTTGCTACAGCCTCTTTTGCAGAAAATCTTTTTGCAAGATATGAAATAAGAGCTTTGTGGAGAGAGATTTGCGTCATTTTATTTTTTTCGCTCGCTGTAAGGATTTTGTCAAGAAACCTTTCTTTGTGGCGGAAATATATCTTCTCTATTCTAGTTGCATCTACAACATCAACTCCTATTCCTATGATCACGCTTTAAATCTCTCTATTTCTACAATTTCTCTCTTGC
>JANRMF010000096.1:0-15131 GCA_033761815.1 Rickettsiaceae bacterium | reverse complement strand
CAGATTCTGTAGAAATTTCTGCAAATTTGAGGTCTGATAAATTAGGATATAATGGCAATGCAAAAATTTACAAAGAAAATAGACTAAAACATAATTCATATATTAGTGCTGAAATAAAATATGATATACATAAAAATATTTCCGTACCGGAAGAGGCGGTATTTATAAAGGGGAGCAAAAAATATGTATATATAATAAACGGAGAAAATAAGGCAGAATCGCTTGAGATAGAGACTGGCGATAGGATTGAGGGTAAAATTGAGATTACAAATGGAAGCCTATCTTCTGGCCAGAAGGTTATTTATGAGGGTGTCCAAAAAATTTCCGATGGCTCTTTTGTTGAAATTGTAAATTAGAGCGATACAAGAAGAGGGTTAGTTATGTTAATATCAGATATTTCCATAAGAAGACCGATCTTTTCTATTGTGATAAATCTGATCATAATATTATCAGGTTTTGTGGCTTTTTTTAAGCTTCCAGTGCGAGATATGCCAGATATTTCAATACCAGTTATTACTATCTCTGCTCAATATCCTGGCGCAAGCCCGGAATTTGTAGAGCGTAATATCACAACGATCATAGAAAACAACATCAAGTCTGTAAAAAATATTGATGCAATATCATCTACAAGCAGCCTTGAAGTTAGCAATATTTCTATTAATTTTAAGATCGATGCGGATATTGATAAAGCTCTTAGCGATGTTAGATCGCGGGTTGCAGATGCGATGAGATTTCTGCCAAGTGACATACTCCCTCCGCAGATCTCAAAAATTGATAGAGATGAGCAGCCTCTAATATGGATCGCAGTTAGCGCAGAGAAATACGACCCCTTGGTGATATCTGATATATTAAGGCAAAGAGTGGTGTCTGAGATAGAAAAAATAAATATGGTCAGCAAATGTAAACTTTTTACAAATGCAAGCTATGCTCTTTTGATTAAGCTAGATCCTATTAAGCTTGCGCAATATCAACTAAGTCCATTTGAGATAAAAAATGCTATTAGCGCACAAAATAAGGACTATCCGGCTGGGACTATAACAAGCTCAGCACGGGAGTATGTCATCAAAATGAGCGGCGCTATGAATAAGGCTGAAGAATTCGCAAATCTCATCATAGATGCCACAAAATCTCTAAGACTCAGGGATGTAGCATCTGTCGAACTATCTTCCGAGGAGACAAATAGCGCACTCCGTTTTAACGGATCTCACTCAGTTTTACTAGGGGTTATCAGAGAGTCTAAATCTAACATTATCGAAATATCCAAAGAAGTTGCAAAAAAACTGCCCCTTTTGCAAAGATCTCTCCCGGAGGGAATTACTCTGTCAACAACATATGATGCAGCGCTGAGCGTGAATGAGTCTGTAAACTCTGTATACTGGACATTTTTATTGCAATAATACTTGTTGTAATTGTGGTTTATTTCTTTTTGGGTAGCTTCAAGGCTACCATAATTCCGTTCTGCACAATACCAGTTTCCCTGATCGGAACATTTATGCTCATGCATTTATGCGGTTTTAGCATAAATTTATATAGCCTTCTCGCTATCATACTTGCTATAGGCCTTGTAGTCGATGATGCGATTGTTGTGCTGGAGAGTATATATAGTAATTTAGAGGCTGGATTAAAGCCTATAGATGCCTGCTATAAAACCTCCAAAAAAATAGGGTTTGTTATTATTGCTATGACATTAACCTTAATCGCAGTATTTTTGCCCATAGGGTTCCTAGAGGGGTTTGCGGGAAAATTGCTAATAGAATTTGCCTGGACCCTTGCTTTTTGCGTTATTATCTCTGGCGTTTCGGCGATGACTCTATCATTCTCGATCTCTTCTCTAATACTTACAAAACCAGATAACAAGAATGTTCCAATTTTTTTGGAAAAATTCAACCAAGCGATGGATCAATTTCAGAAATTTTACCTAGATACTTTGAGAATTAGCCTTGGAAATATAAAGCCATTATATTATCTTGGGGGTATTTTTTTTCTTCTTCTTGCTTTCTCTGTTTATTTTATGAAAAAAGAATTATCCCCTACTGAAGATATATCGTTGATTTTTTTAACGGGTAGTGGGCCAGATGGAGCCTCGCTTGCAAAAATGGAAGAGGAGATTCAGTCTGCAGAATCTTTTATCGCATCTATTCCTGAGGTTAAAGGTTTTTTTGTAAATTTATATGGTAGTAATATTTGGGGCATAATTTCTCTGAAAAAGTGGGACATTAGAAAAAGATCTCAGTCTGATATAATAAATATTATGAGGCCACATTTAAGTTCCATACCGTCCTTGAGGCTGAATCCTGTTAGCCCCGCTTCAATGGGGTGGGGGCTTTCAAAAAAGGTTAGTTTTAATCTAATATCTTATGATGATTACACCTCTCTTGGCGAGCTCAGTCAAAATTTCGTTAGCCAGATGAAGCAGAGTAAAGTTTTTGCATCGCCAGAGAGAATTTTTAAAGATTCTATACCGACAATAAGTATTGAAATTAACAGAGATAAGCTCGCAAAATATAATGTAAGATTTGAAGATGCAGGGTTTACGCTGCAGAACTTGCTTGGTGGGCAAAATATCGGTCAATTTGATATAGGAAGCCAAAAATATAATATCATAATGCAAGTTGATAAATTAAATAGAAGTAGTTTATCGGACATATCAAAAATTTATGTAAAATCCACCGATGGTAAAATGGTGAATATATCAACCTTTTCTGATATTAGCGAAACTATCTCTATCGAGTCATATGGTCATTATGATAATAACAAGTCTATTAGTATATCGGCTGATTTATCTCAGGGATATTCATTAAGTGATGCAAAAAGTGAAGTAGAAAGAATTGCAGAAAAAATTATGGATAAAACAAAGTTTAGCCTTTCATTTGGAGGAGAAATTAAGCAGCTTTCAGAGATGAATTACGGTATCTTGCTTACTTTTGCACTTGCAGTAGTTTTTATTTATCTAACCCTTGCTGCGCAATTTGAGAGTTTTTATGACCCTCTTATCATTTTATGCTCTGTGCCATTTTCGATCGTAGGGGGGATTTTGTTTCTTTGTATCTTCGGGGGAACTTTAAATATTTATAGTAACATAGGAATTATAACCCTTATAGGCCTTGTGACAAAGAATTCTATTCTCATAGTTGAATTTGCCAATAAATTACGAGATGACGGGCTGAGTAAAATTGATGCAGTAATGACTAGTTCAAAAATGAGATTACGCCCTATATTAATGACGTCTCTTGCTACTATTTTTGGAGCAATACCACTTGCTTTTGCAGAAGGTGCATCTTCTGGTAGTAGAAGCTCAGTTGGTCTTGTGATAGTGGGGGGTATGATTTTTGGCACTATTTTTACCTTATACGTTATACCTTCTATATATAATAGATTTAAGAAATAAGCATTGACCTTCATAGATAAATTCGTTAGAGTCCTGATATAATTCATACAGGCACATAACTTAAATTTGGGATATGTAGGCAGGTGATATTAAAACAATGTATTTAATCAGAGGTTAAAATGGTAAGTTTCGTTTCAGAGTATTTGTTCAATCATCCAACCGATAAAAACGGAGTTATTGACGATTTAAATTGGACGCAAAAAAGACTTTTATTGATGAATAGTCAAAACATGTTAAGGGACTTTTCTGCAAAAGATTCGTTCTTAAAGGACACCATCATCAAAATAGAGTCTAGTGGCGGGCAAGTTTGCTGTTATATCTCTCCCCTCAGACAAATAGGAGAAAAAAGGGGATTTAATAAGGAAAAAATGGAATCATTTACAACAAAATTTATTACTGCATTAAAAAACCCAGATAAGGTTGTCATTGAGTCTTATAAAGATGCGTCATCGCAATATACATGCTTTGACATCGCAAAACTCGTGGCGTGGGATGCTCCCGTAATTACCTCTACATCTATAATAAATACATCCTGTTATATTGCCTTTATTGGATGCGGATCCTCTGTCCTTAGTGTAGGAATAGCATATAGCGTTCTTAGATGCCTTCTTTGCTTAAATGTGGAGAATCCTTATTTGCTCTGTGGAGCAAAGACTATATGCTTGGCGATAGAAGAAATGTTAACAACTTGCGAACGAGATTGGGTTTTTAGTAACTTCGCGCAGGATGAAATAGTCAGAAAACATCTAACTGACTCCTTAACTCTCGCCACTGGAGAAAATAATGCGGTTATATATGCAACTCCAGAAGTTGCCGAGGCAATTCAACCTGTTTCTACAGAATTATGTCAAGATAATCACTTAACAGTCGTTGGGGTTGAAGGGGTGAGTATAGTTTATTGATATTTACTAGGAGTATTGGACCTTTTTGCTATATAAGATGAACTACAGACACATATATCATGCTGGCAATTTTGCAGATCTTGTTAAGCACATTATCCTAATTAGCATAATTTCTAACCTTAAAAAAAAGGAGAAGCCTTTTCATGTACTCGATGCTTTTGCGGGTATTGGTTTATATGACTTCGAGTCACAAGAGATGCAAAAAAAAAGAGAGTTTCTTAGTGGTGCTTCTATGGTTTTGGATTACCCCGGACCACTGCCAGATTTACTAGCTCAATATAAGACTATTCTTGAAAAATACGCATACTCTGGGGGTTTGAATTCAGGTAGTCCAAAATACTATCCGGGATCTCCCAAAATAATATCAGAATATCTGGGGAAAAATGATGTGGCTGATTTTTGCGAGTTACATCCGGATGATTTTTGCTCTCTCTCGAAGAATCTCAGAAGGCAGGAAAATGCAAATATACATAACATTGATGGTTATTTAGCGGTTAAATCCCTACTCCCTCCAAAAGAAAAAAGGGGAATGATCTTAATTGACCCTCCATTCGAGAAACTAGACGAATTTGAAAAAATCGTAACCTCTTGTGTTCAAATTTCGAAACACTATTCTCAAGGTTCTATAATGATTTGGCACCCCATTAAAAACTACCAAAAAGTTCAGGATTTTTACACGTCTCTTGCTGGATTAAATAGAGAAATACTCAGGGTCGAATTTGCAACAGAGCTTTCTAGCGTGAATCTTAAGGCTACTGGCGTCATTATTATCAATCCTCCTTATATAGCGGAGACTCTATCTGAAAATCTTTCTTTTTTGAGGGATAAGATTTACAAGGCATCAACCCAATTTTCACTTAATTTACTTCCCCCCGCAACTCTCAAAACCAGAAAGCATCCTTAAATATGTTAAAAATAAAAGGTTGATATAGGATCAGTTCTGCTGTACCTTAGATTATTCAGACTAGGCTCTGATTCATTCCCTTCTAATAGGTAATTTAGTCGTTATTTCACGCCTCGAATACGCATGTATACCCCATACAACTTGCGTTTCTGCGGGCGAAAATGCCTATAAATTCCTCTATTACATAGGGAAAGAATCAGAGCCTAGCATAAAGCAAAAAAATAGAGATTTTAAGGGTTTGAAATATATTAACACATGTGAAGTGGCTAAATTTTTTTGCTAAATTTGCATTTTATTGCGAAAAATATACGAAAAACCTTTGACAAAGAAATTTAAATAGCTATGTTTAATGCTACTAAAAAAAGTTAAGCTTCATTGGATAGATAAATATGATTCAAATGCAAAGTGTACTGGAAGTTGCTGACAATTCTGGTGCAAAAAAAGTTATGTGTATTAAAGTATTAGGCGGATCTCATCATATGATTTCTGACATAGGGGATGTTATAGTTGTTTCTATAAAGGATGCTGTGCCTAATAGTAAAGTAAAAAAGGGGGATGTTCACAGAGCTCTTATAGTGAGAACAAAAAAAGGCGTTAGAAGAATGGATGGCAGTGTCATCAAATTCGACACAAACGCAGTAGTCTTACTCAATAAACAAGGAGAGCCTCTTGGAACGAGGGTATTTGGACCTGTAACCAGAGAACTCAGAGCAAAAAAGTTCCTCAGGGTAGTTTCTCTAGCTCAGGAGGTTTTGTAAATGAATAAACTCAAGATTAAAAAAGGCGATAAGGTAATTCTTATTGCAGGTAAAGACAAAGGATTTACAGGGGAAGTGTTAAAGGTTTTCCCAAAAGAACTTAAAGTTATTGTGGCTGGAGCTAATTTAGCAAGAAGACACACTAAGCCAACTCGCGAGAAAGAAGGTGGGATTATATCCAAAGAAATGCCCTTATCTATCTCTAATGTTGCAATTCTTGATCCTCAGCATAACAAGGCGACAAAAGTCGGATTTAAATTTTTGGAAGACGGGTCTAAAGTCAGATATGCAAAATTATCTGGCCAAGTCATAGATTTGAGGGGTAAATAATGAGCAAAAGATTCAAAGAAAAATACGCTGAATTAAGAAGCATACTGAAAGAAAAATATGGATATGCTAATACCCACCAAATTCCAAAAATAGAAAAAATTGTTGTGAATATGGGTGTTGGCGAAGGTGTTGCTGATTCAAAAGTAATCAACCATGCTATCAAGGATCTAACACTAATCTCAGGACAAAAGCCCCTAGTCACAAGCGCAAAGAAATCTATTGCAACTTATAAACTAAGAGAGGGAATGAAAATTGGATGTAAAGTCACTCTAAGAAGAGACAGAATGTACGATTTTCTCGAGAGATTAGTTTATGTTGCTCTGCCAAGGGTAAAAGAATTTAAAGGTCTAAACCCTAAGAGCTTTGACGGAAGAGGAAACTTTACCTTTGGAATTAAGGAGCAAATAGTTTTCCCTGAAATCAGATATGACGAGATCGATACTCTAAGGGGTATGGATATTACAATAGTGACTTCTGCAAAAACAAACGATGAAGCTCAGAGTTTGCTTGCAGGTTTTGATTTACCATTTATAAATTAGGAATATGGCAAAAGTTAGCTCTATACAAAGAAATTTAAAAAGAATTAGAAAGGCAAAAAGCTTAGAAAGAAAAAGATCATCTTTAAAAAAGATCATCTCCGATAAAAACACTAGCCTAGAAGAGAGATTCGCTACTGTTATCAAGCTTGCAGCACTTCCGAGAAACTCAGCTCAAACTCGAGTAAGAAATAGATGCGAGCTTACAGGAAGACCTAGAGGATATTTTAGGAAATTCAAACTCTCAAGAAACATGTTAAGGGATCTTGCTGGACAGGCTATGCTCCCTGGTTTAATAAAATCAAGTTGGTAAATATTATGTCTATGACAGATCCATTAGCAGATATGCTAACAAGAATTAGAAACGGCCAGAAAGCAAGGTTAGTTTCAATTAAGTGCTCATACTCTAAAGTTAAGCACGCAGTCCTAAATGTGTTAAAAGAAGAGGGTTATATCTCCGATTTTGCAGTTGAAGACTCCGGTTCATTTAAAGAGCTAGAAATTACGCCTAAATTTTCAAGACTAGGAAAAGGCGCAATTAATGAAATAGCAAGAGTATCAAAGCCTGGAAAAAGATATACAACTTCAATCAAAGACCTTCCATCCCACTATAATGGACTTGGAATATTTGTCCTCTCAACTTCAAAAGGAGTTGTATCTGACAGAGAAGCAAGAAGGCTTGGAGTCGGCGGCGAAGTAATTTGTAAAGTTTTTTAAGGTATCATAATGTCAAGAGTTGGAAAATTACCAGTCACAATCCCGCAGGGAGTTAAAGTCGAGTTAGACGGACTAAATATAGTAGTAACGGGGCCAAAAGGATCCCTAAGCAAAACTTTTAGAGGAAACATTCTCATATCGCAAGAAGATAATACAATTCTTGTAAAGCCAGGTGGCCTGGAAAAGCAAGCAAGAGCAATGTGGGGAACCGCTAGAAATATAATACATAATATGATTGTAGGAGTGAGTGCGGGTTTCAAGGAAGAGCTTGAGGTAAATGGCGTTGGTTATAGAGCATCTGTAAAAGGGCCATATCTAAATCTTACTCTTGGTAAAAGTCACAACACAAAGATATCAATACCATCTGGAATAAAAGTTGATGCTCCAAAGCAGAATATAGTAATACTTGAAAGTAACGACAAAGAGTTACTAGGTCAGTTTTCATCTGTTATAATCAAGCAAAGACCACCAGAGCCATATAAAGGCAAAGGTATTAAACGCAAAGGGCAATATGTCCAGCGTAAAGAAGGTAAGAAAGGTTAATTAGGAGATAAATAATGAGAAGTACTAATACACGTTTTCAAGTAAGAGCTCAGAGAATTAGAAGCGCTATAAGAAAAAAATCAGATAGAGTCAGACTTTCTGTCTTTAAATCTGGCAAACATTTATATGCCCAACTAATAGACGATTCAAAGGGTCACACACTTGCATCTGCTTCAACACTAGAGGCATCTATTAGAGCAACAAATAAGTCTCTATGTAACGTAGCTTCTGCAACAAAAATAGGTGCATTAATAGGGCAAAGAGGAAAAGAAGCTGGAGTTGAAAAGGTTGTTTTTGACAAAGGTGGGTATAAGTTTCACGGCGTTGTAAAGCAACTCGCAGACTCTGCTAGAGAATATTTAGAATTTTAAGGAAATAATTTATGAGCAAACAAACCAAACCCGAAAAAGACGAAGGTCTAGTAGAAGTTTTAGTAGATGTTAGTAGAGTAACCAAAGTAGTTAAAGGTGGTAGAAAGTTCTCTTTTTCTGCTTGCGTAATAAGCGGTAATAAATCAGGAATGATCGGTTATGGACATGGTAAAGCAAAAGAAGTAACAGAGGCTAGAGCAAAAGCATCGGGTGCTGCAAAAAAAGCAATGATAAGAGTCCCCATTTATCAAGGGAGAACAATACACCACGATGTAGTAGGATCTTCCGGTTCAAGTAAAGTAATCATAAGAAAAGCAAAAGCAGGTACCGGAGTAATCGCTGGTGGAGCTATGCGTGCTATATTTGAGTCAATAGGAATTCATGATATAGTGGCAAAATCACTTGGTTCAGCTAATGTGTATACATTAATCGCAGCAACTTTTGATGCATTGGGAAAACTTAGCACCCCTAAGCAAATTGCAGAAAGAAGGGGTATGAAAATCACAGATCTTGGAACTAAGCCTAAGAAAAGTGAAGTAATTGAGTCTAATCAGGAGTAAGAGAAATGCCTAAGAAACAAGCAAAAGAAGAAACTGTACAAGTCCCATTAATTAAAGTTGAACAAATTGGAAGCCCTATTGGAAGAAATTTCAATCAGGAAAGAAATTTAATTGGTCTTGGGTTAAATAAAATGCACAAGGTGGTAGTACTAAAAGATACGCCAGATGTCAGAGGTATGGTCAAAAAAGTAAAGCATTTAGTAAGAGTAGAAGAGGCGTAATATGTTATCAGATTTAGGATTAGAGTTAGAGCCAGTAAAGTTAAATAATTTATACAATATTCCAGGTTCGCACAAAAAGTCAAAAAGACTAGGTAGAGGAATTGGAAGCGGAAAAGGTAAAACTTCTGGAAGAGGTACAAAAGGGCAAAAAGCAAGATCTGGTGTAGCTATTAAAGGATTCGAAGGTGGCCAAATGCCTATCATAGCAAGACTGCCAAAAAGGGGTTTTAACTCACTCACAAGAAATAAATACACAATTGTGGATATAGAGTTATTTAATTTCATGCTAGAAGAGAAGTTTATCGAAGAAGGTCATGAAATCAACAAAGATTTCCTTGTTTCACTAAATATTATCAAAACAGATGCAGAAAAAGTAAAATTACTTGGTAACGCAAAATTATCAAAAAAACTAAACTTTAAGTTAGACGCATACTCTAAATCTTCTGCAGCAAGTGTCCAGGAAGTTGGTGGCACAATATAAGCCTAATAAATGACAAAAGAAAACTCATCACTTAAAGATCTGCAAAATAGAATAGTATTCACAATACTGGTTTTAATAGTTTGCAGAATAGGTTCCTACGTTCCAATCGCAGGTATTGATGCCTTATCTATGACCAGTTTTGCTCAGAAGAATCAAGGTGGTATTCTTGGTATGTTCAACGTTCTTTCTGGGGGGTCCCTAGCAAGAATGTCAATTTTTGCCCTTGCTATAATGCCATATATTACTTCCTCTATTATAATTCAACTTCTTTCAATGGCATATAAACCCCTCGAAGAAATGAAAAAAGAAGGTGAAGTAGGTAGAAAAAAAATCAATCAAATTACAAGGCTACTAACAGTCACGCTTGCTACTTTGCATGCATACGGCCTGAGTTCTAGCTTAATAGGTCTAACTACTCATGAGGGACCAATTGTTGTAATTAATCCCACATTTTTTTTGGTTTCTTCTGTAATTACCTTAGTAGTTGGGACGATATTACTGATGTGGCTTGGAGAGCAAATATCTGCAAGGGGTATTGGAAATGGATCTTCTTTGATCATTTTTATTGGAATTGTATCAGGACTTCCAAGTGCATTCATCTCTACATTTGAACTTGCAAGAAGAGGTGCTATTTCATCGTTATTAGTAATAGGTATTCTGATTCTTGTACTTACAATGGTTTTATTAATTGTTTTCTTTGAAAGGGCTCATCGCAAGGTTCTTGTCCAATATCCTAAAAGACAGGTGGGTAATAAAATATATGGTGGAGATGCTTCATATATTCCTCTCAAGCTTAATACTGCTGGTGTCATTCCGCCTATTTTTACTAATTCCGTTTTACTCTTTCCTCTAACCATTTCGGGCCTTGCTGGATCTTCCGATGGTTTTTTACAGGATATTGCTCTATATTTAAATAGGGGTCAGCCACTATATATACTTCTAAGTGGAATATTGATAGTTTTTTTTAGCTTTTTCTACACTGCTGCGGTTTTTAATGCGGAAGAAACAGCAAACAACCTTAAGAAGTACGGTGCTTATATACCAGGTAGAAGACCCGGCTCTCATACTGCTGAGTATTTTGACTATCTCCTCACAAGATTAACTGTCATTGGCTCTATGTATATGTGCCTTATATGCTTGATACCTGAATTAATTGCAACAAAAGTTTCACTAACTTTTGCACTTGGTGGTACAAGTATGTTAATTGTTGTGAATGTAGTACTTGACACTTTGACACAAATTCAAACATATTTATTTAGTAGTAAATATGAAAATGTTATGAAAAAAGTAAAAATAAAGTAGGAAATTTAGTGTTAGTGATTTTTTTGGGCCCCCCAGGATCAGGAAAGGGAACGCAGGCAGGGATTTTATCAAGAAAGCTTGGATATAAACATGTTTCCACGGGTGATTTACTTAGACAAGAAGTTCAGTCCAAATCAGCGCTCGGGGAAGATTTAAGTAAAATAATGGGAAGCGGCGGTTTAGTGCCGGACGAGATAGTAAATTCTATAGTTAAAACATCTCTAAACAAACCAGAATATGAAAGTGCAATTTTAGATGGATATCCAAGAACAATTTCTCAGGTTCAATATTTACAAGATGGTCTCAGAAATGACTATTCAGTTTTTCATTTTGATATTGATACAAAAAAATTAAAAGCAAGAATCGAAGCAAGGTTTAATTGTGTAAAATGTAATCACATTTACAATAAAAACTCACATCCACCAAAAGTACAAGGTATTTGCGATATATGCGGAGGAACAGAGTTTAATATCAGAACTGATGATAATGCTGAGTCATTATTAAAAAGAGTTGATATATATAATGCTGAAATAGCAAGTATACTGGAATATTACAAGTCGCTTGGCAAGTTGCATATTATTGACGCTACCCTTCCCATGGAAGAAATTAGTGAGCAAATATTAAATCACATAGAGCGCTCTACATCAGATTAACAAATGTACTAATTCAGTAATAGGATAGCTACTCTTTCAAAATTACTACCTGGTCTAGTGACCTAGTTTATCTTTATGAGGCAAAACTAAATATCTCATCCCCTTGGCTCTGTTCAATATGATTACTGCCAAGTAAAGTGGTAGTATAACTCTCAAAATTAACAGAATGTGCATAAAAAGCTTGCTGATTATTTGCAATCCTCTCCAATTGCAGTTGCATAGATTCAAATTTCTGACTTATATCACCAAGTCTTTGATCCATATTGCTAAGTCTTTGATCCATATCACCAAGTCTTTGATCTACCCCGTCAAATCTCTTATCTATCGATCCAAATCTCTGGTCTATAAGTTCAAATCTCTGGTCTATAAGTTTAAATTTCTGATTCATGTTTATTTGTATATCTCTAATCTCTCCTTTTAGCTCGGCTCGGAGTTCTGTTGTTTCTTTTTGTAGGTTTTGACAAGCTACCTGAATCTTCTCATCAACCCTTGCAAGTACAATTTCATTACCCTTCTGAATCTTTTGCTCTATCTCGCTTTTTGCAAGCTGAATCTTCTCATTCACTTCTCCTACTACTTCGTTTTTCAGATTTGTGAGTCTTTTGTGGATTTTCTTTTCTTCTACTTGAAATAAGTGCGAGTTATATTTAGCAGCGCACTCAAGTAGCTTTCTATCAGCAAACATAATTTTTCCATTTATCTCTTTGAATATTCCAAGAGAAGCTAGCGATGCAAGTCTGACATATTCATCAGTATTTTGAATTTTAATGCCTATTGGCCCTATATCACACTTTCTTTCAAATACAGCGCCTTCAAGTTTTGATAAATCTTCAACATATATGGCAAATTCAGAGTCTTGAGTTTCTAGATCCTCTATATGAGCGTATCTTATATCTATTTCGGTGAATTCGCAACGTACAAATAAAATTTTTTTAAGCCTTGCTCCAAATAAAGTGACTTTATTAAAATGCACATTCTCAAATGTGATGTTTTCTATTGTGATCCCTATCATATTACAATTGTCAAAAGATATATTTCTTATGGTATAGGAAGTATTGATATCACATTTTATCTCTGTAAATAATGGGATTTTATCATCTGGTATTCCGAGTAAATGACTTGCCTTTTGCCTCTCATTTCCCCTATAAATATATAACTGATCTAAACTGAGTACTGGATAATTTGTTGCGTTATTATTAGAAGCAAGGAAATCATGGATTGACATTGCACCACTATTAGTCACCACTTTAACATCTTCTTGATTTCCATATCTATTACCTAAAACAAGAAATTTCATGATATTTTCCTTGGTAATTTCCGAATTATTCAAAGGATTTAATGAGAATAGATTATAAAAAATCTTACTTGCACAATATTCTATCACCAGTACTTGATCATGATTACTCAAATTTAGGAGTCCTTGTTTATATCGGTCTATCATCAAAGAAGATGCTATGCTAATTTCTTTTTTCAAAACATTATCATCATTTTTGATATAGCTTATTGCGCTATTTAAATAAGCATCGGCAATATTAACAACACAAAGACTGCCTAATTGAGCAAGCGCTGATAGTACAGAACCCTTACTTCCGACAGCATAAGATATAGCTATTATAATATATGTTGAAAATCCAAAAGTACTGATAATGTATAAATTATATTTGATGGATTTTTCATACGAAATGATTTTCTCAAGCAAATCATTCGAAAAACTCTCTCTAACATCCTCTAGAGCCGGAGGAAGAATCTGAGGCGAGCTACTGACCGGAGCTGCACTAGCTTGCAACATTGCACCACTTAACATAATAATACTTATTTAATTAATAAAACAAGCCTTATATATCACAAAAAATTCCCTCACTAAGGGCAATCGGCGAAAAAAATTTAATTTATAGTCTTTTATGCTCCATTAGCTAAGTTGCCCACTCCTTGCTCATCTAATACTGATAGGCTTCTCTCCTCGCGCCTAGTATCTAACCCAGCCTAAAAGACTATATTAATAGAATTATACATTGCAAATGTTAATGGAGTGTATTTTAGCATAGTGCAATTCCTTGTTTTGTTGAACAATTGTGCTTATAGCACATTAGGTGTTGCTACTATCGCCTTGGAATTATCGGATTATCGTCAGATTATTTCAGGACTGGAGCAGACTCGACAAACCATTCCAGATGATACTCACCCTGACCTACTATCGCAACTACATTATGACCATGTAACTCCTCTCCAAAATCGAAACAATGATCATGTACTACATCTAAGAAAAACCCCGCCTTTCTTTCATCAATATGAACTCTCAAATCCTCCTCGGGTGCTAAGTTTTCGATAATTTCTCCAAGATCCCAAGCTTCTTCATTTATAATTAAACTTTTAAGAAGAATTATATCTCTATGTGCTCCATTCTCTAGCAGAAGTCTTTCGATGGCTTCGTGGCCTTTATAGCAAGCATAATTAAGGGGAGACCATCCCATAATAGTATCTTTTTCATTTACATTAGCGCCTTTCTCTATAAGAAGTCTTGCGATAGCTTCTTGGCCATTATCGCAAGCTACAAGAAGGGAAGTCTCTCCCCGAATATTTTTTTGATTTACATTAGCGCCTTTCTCTATAAGAAGTCTTGCGATAGCTTCGTGGGCATTATAGCAAGCTAAATTAAGGGGAGACAATCCTCCAGAAGCTATTTCATCTACATTCGCGCCATTGTCTAGCAGAAGTTTTACGATAGCTTCGTGGGCATTATAGCAAGCTTTATACAGAGGAGACATTCCCCAAAAATCTTTTGCATTTACATCAGCGCCATTTTCTAGCAGAAGTCTTACGATAGCTTCGTGGCCATTATAGCAGACTTGATCAAGAGGATACCGCCCAGAAGGCATTTGTTCATGTATATTAGCGCCATTTTCTATACACTGCAAAATTACATTTATATCTGGGTTGTCTTTTTGACATTCTGCAAAAAGTATCTCTGTTTGAGCTGGATCAATGTTTTGATTATTTGATGTTTTGGACATTATATTACCTAATTATTGTTAAATTAATGAATATTTTACACAAAAATTAGATTTTGTCAAGAAATATTGTATAGATATTAAATATAAATACAAAAAAACAATTACCAATCATAGTAGATGGGTGAATTCAAGGTCCTAGCGCTGGCAGTAAGTGTTTTCTTGTTATGGAATACCTCGTATGGGGTTTTGTAACCAAGGCATTTCCTTCGCGCGATACCTTTTTTATATTCAAAATTTGTATTTGAAGGCACTGCGAAATCGCGTCAGCACTAGTTGGCACTACTTGCTCTTTCGCTATCTCGCCATCTTGGTGTATAATAGTGATAAAAGTTTCTTTTAATGACACATCAAGTCCCCTATAATATTCCATAAGACATAGTCCTTTTAAAGTTTAAGCTAAATTATTTTTGAGGAACTTTTCCTTACGGAAACTTTATCTTGCGTAAAAATAATG
>JANRMF010000095.1:0-3924 GCA_033761815.1 Rickettsiaceae bacterium | reverse complement strand
AAACAAAGATCAAAATAATCCTAAGGATGTAATTTCAAAGCTCCATCAAATTTATTCCGAAGAAATTCTGTATATGAATCAAACCATAATTGAATATATAGAGTGCGAGGAATCTATGATAACCGATGCTGCAAAGCATCTGATTAATTCTGGTGGCAAGAGAATAAGGCCATTAATGACCATTTTATCCGCAAAGTTAATGGGAGCTGGGGCGCAAGAAGTTAACTATCTAAAACTCGCAGCTGCGACTGAATTAATCCATACTGCAACTTTATTGCACGATGATGTAGTAGACTCAAGTTTGCTTAGAAGATTTCAGCCTACAGTAAATGCGATATGGGGCAATCAAGAGGCGATTCTAGTTGGGGATTTCTTGTTTAGTGTGTCTTTTAACCTAATGGTTTCTGCGAATTCTCTTGAGGCGCTTGGGACTCTTGCATTATCTTCTAGTATAATTGCGAAAGGGGAGGTAAGCCAACTTTCCCAGAAAAAGAGTAAGGGCTTCATAACCCAGGAGCAATATTTCAAAATTAGCTCCTCAAAAACTGCGGAACTTTTTGGAAGCGCTTGTAAGGTGGGTGGGATTATTGTAAATGCAGGCCATAAGTGTGTTGATCTGCTATATGAGTTTGGTCTTAATCTTGGTTTAATATATCAAATCAAAGATGACATAATGGATTATTATTCGGACTCAGCAATTATGGGGAAGAATATTGGGGATGATTTTTACGAAGGAAAAATTACCCTGCCTATTATATTGCTCAGAGATGCTCTGGACCCAGTAAATAGGGTCTTTCTGGAAAAAATCTTTACCGAGGATGAAAAGGCGAGAACAAAAGAAAATTTAGAACGTGTAATTTTTCTTTTAAAGAAGATGGATATTGCAACAAAATTAAACCTAAAAATTGACGAATTATCAAAAAAAGCACTTGATTGCTTAGATAAAATAGAAGATAAAGAATCCGAAACAAAAATCTATATGAGAGAATTGGTTAATTTTGCAAGCAATAGAGTGTCATAAGTGAAGAAATATATATATAATTTTGAAGATGAAATAGACTTGCCATTTCAAGAGGCGAAGATTTTACTTGGTACAAAGGGCCATAATTTGTCGATCATGACTAAAACCCACTTTCCTGTCCCTGGCGGCTTTACGATTACTAATGAAGTTTGTAATAGGTATTTCAAGGAGAATTTTGATATATATGCTTTTTTGCGCGATGAGCTTGGTACTAATATTAAAAGACTTGAAAAGAAATATTCCAAGAAATTTGGAGATAGCGCATCACCCCTTCTTCTCTCTATTAGGTCTGGTTCTGCGGTTTCTATGCCAGGAATGATGGATACTATTCTAAACCTTGGAATGAATGATGAGATAGTTTTGGGGCTTGCTAAAAAAACAAACTCAGTTTTTGCATATGATTGTTATATAAGGTTTATTGAGATATTTTCCTCGATTGTGCTTGGAATTAATTCTGCCGTTTTTGATAAGGCCAAAAGTGACTTTTTGGGCAAGGATTTTGGCAATGAAAAGATTGAGGATATTGAATATGCCAAGCAACTTGTTGAGATATATAAAAGGCTTATTAAATCACATTCTGCTGAATTTCCTGATGATCCTTATATTCAGCTTGAGCTTGCTATTAAAGCAGTCATAAACTCATGGAACAGCCAGAGGGCAAAAATTTATAGAAAGCTAAATAATGTCTCTGATGAGTTAGGCACGGGCGTTACTATTCAAACCATGGTTTTTGGCAATTATGACAAAAATTCAGGTACAGGTGTATTATTCACTCGAAACCCAGTTGATGGGGCAAGTGAAATTTTCGGAGAATATATGGAAAATGCGCAAGGAGAGGATATTGTCTCTGGTCGCAGGACTCCTCACCCAATTTGTGATGGTCCGAACTCTATGGAAGTTTTAATGCCCAAGCAATTTGCCGAATTAAAGGATGCTTGCTGTAGGCTCGAGGAATATTATAAAGACATGCAAGATGTGGAATTTACAATTGAGTCTGGAAATTTATATATTCTGCAAACAAGGTCTGGAAAGAGGGCGATTAGCGCCTCTGTAAAAATTGCTTATGATATGGCCTCCGCTCATATTATATCAAAAAAAGAAGCGCTACTAAGGCTTGATACATCAAAAATTGATTTATTGTTGCACCCCTCTTTGCCAAAAAAAATTGAAGAAATTCCACTAACTGAGGGACTAAAAGCCTCCCCAGGAGCTGCAACTGGAAGGGTAGTTTTCACCTCAGAAGCTGCTGAAATATATTCCAAAAATTATGACGTAATTTTAGTCAGGCAAGATACATGCCCTAAAGACATAAACGGAATGTCCCTCGCGAAAGGCATCATCACATCAAGAGGAGGGCTCACATCTCATGCTGCCGTTGTTGCAAGGGGTATGGGAAAGCCATGTATTTCCGGCGTTGCAGATCTCAGAATTGATTTTGAAGCAAAAAAAGCTTATATAAATGAGCATATTTTAAACGAACTTGATGAAATCACAATAAATGGATCGAGCGGAAAAATCTATCTCGGAAAACTCAAAGTGGAGCCAGCAAAAGTTTCAGAAGAGTTTAGCGCTATACTTGACTGGGCAGATGAAGTGAAAACCCTAGGAATAAGAGCGAATGCAGAAACCCCGCATGATCTTGAAACTGCGATAAGCTTCAAAGCAGAGGGGATAGGACTCTGCAGAACAGAGCATATGTTTTTTGCAGAAGAAAAAATTAGTCTAATCAGACAAATCATAATTTCCTCAAATCACAGCCAGAGAATGGAGGCTATTGATAAACTACTCCCTCTTCATGAAAATGATTTTGTGACCTTATTTCAAATGCTAAATGGAAAGCCAATTAACATAAGGCTTATAGACCCTCCTTTGCATGAATTTTTACCAAAAGAAGAGAAGGATATCAAGCAAATAGCAATTGAGATGGATATAGATGAGGCTCATGTATATCATCAGCTTGAAAAAATGTCAGAAACAAACCCCATGCTTGGTCACAGGGGCGCAAGACTTGGAATTACTCATCCGGAAATATACGAAATGCAGGTTAAGGCAATAATTTCTGCTGCTATTAGAGTAAAAAAACTAGGTATACATGTGAATATTGAGATTATGCTGCCGCTGATTTCGAGTCACAAGGAGCTTTTGATTCTAAAAAATCAAGTGAGCAAAACTGCAGAAAATGTCATGATAGAGATGGGTTATGCAATAGAGTATAAAATCGGAACGATGCTAGAACTACCAAGAGCTGCGATCATAGCAGATAAACTTGCGTCAAATCTTGATTATTTCAGCTTTGGAACAAATGACCTAACCCAGACCATATATGGCATATCTCGAGACGATATGTCAGGCTTTATGCCAGAATATATACATAAAAAAATATTCGAAAACGACCCCTTTAAGACCATAGACACAGAGGGGGTGGGGCAGGTAATTATAGATTCAATTCAAAAGGGGAAACTCACAAATTCTGACCTAAAAACCGGCGTGTGCGGTGAGCATGGAGGGGATCCTGCCTCGATAAAATTCTTCAATAAAATTGCCCTTGATTATGTTTCCTGCTCACCGTTTAGGATACCAGTTGCAAAAATAGCGGCCGCTCAGGCTGCGATAGAGCATGAACTTGAAAAATAGATGCATAAATTTAAATATATATTTCATTATAGTTAATAATACTTAATACCCCTTGACATTTACTAAAATTCTCTGTATTATATTATTAAATTAATAAGTAAGATCAATATGGAAAACGACCCTTCGCTCATAATACCCTACAATTTTTGTAACAATTGAGGAAAATAGCAATTAAAATCTCGAACAGAATCATAATCCAAAATTCTTTTTAGCAACTTCTTCGCCTTGATTTTTGCCCGTTTCAAGCAATTTCTTATATGATCTAATCC
>JANRMF010000094.1:0-12523 GCA_033761815.1 Rickettsiaceae bacterium | reverse complement strand
GAAGGCAAAGAATATATATATAATCAATCATGCTTAGCAAAAGCGGATAAAAAGAAGTATAAAGAAACAAACAAAGTTCTATATAGCTTTCATGAGCCTGATGTTGAATGTATTGGTAAGGGTAAATTGAATAAGCCATATTGTATATAGATGTTGCGATAGAACTAGATCCCGATAATACTTTATATTATGAATTAAGGAAATTCATTTGGTCCGACATGAATCCGGCTTGTCTTTATTCAAGAGATACAAGTAGAAGTTCGGCTGTAACAATTAGTTTACGAAATGATTATAATCAAGAGATGCATGAAAGCGATGAAGTTTCGACCATTAGCTCGTCTCGAACATATCAAACAATTCACGAGGAAGATGTAGATAATTTGGGTGTTGTTTGTGGCGGCGAAGAGGCTGATTTGTAGGATTTTAATTTCAAAAAAGCGGAAATAGAGGGGTGTTGTAGTCAGATTTCTGAGCCTGATCACTGGTTTAGGCCGGATCTCTCAGCCAGGAGGAAATTTTATGCATAATCGTCTGAGAGGCTTTAGCGAAACTTGATTGTTTTTTTAGTTTGCTCATCTCGTATTTGACGAGTCCAATACATGCGCAGAAGCTTTGGGTCGTATGGTCGCTCTCAAAACCTGGTATATTTAAGGGGTGACCAACTCTAACTTGTTTGTTAAAATTGCTAGCTACTATTTCTTTCATTCCTCTCAGCTGGGATCCGCCGCCAGTTAATACCACTCTTCTTCCAACTAAGTGGTCTAAAAAGGTCTTATCATATTCTGATTTGATAATTTCTACAATTTCCTCTGCTCTTGCGGATATTATAGAGCTTAGATCATTTGAGGTAATGTTCATTTCATCGTCATTAGATGGGCTTGCGCCAAATTCTGCAAGATTTATTATATTCTCAGTGTCAATATTAGCTCTTAATGCCGAGCCATACATAACCTTTAGCTTTTCTGCATTTTTCATGCTGATTGAGAGTATCTTTGCGATATCAGAGGTGATGTGATTACCTCCCAAAGGTATAAATTTAGTATATAATAAGTTCCCTTTTGCGAATATTGCAAAGCTAGTTGTGTCGCTTCCGAAGTCGATGACGACAGAGCCAAGAGTTTTCTCGTCCTCGGTTAAGACAGCAAGGCTGGATGCAAAAACCCCAACCAATATATCCTTAACATTTATGTGGCATTTGCTGAAGCAATTGAGAATATTTGCGATTTGGCCAGTATCAGAGGTGATAACATGCATTTTGCAACCAAGAACATTTCCGAACATGCCAACTGGGTTATTTATAGAATGATTTTGGTCCAAAGTATATTCGATTGGGAAATAATGCAAAACAGTTTGACTTGTGTCGTTGAAGGTCTCAACTGCTTTATTATTCAGGGCTTTAACATCAGCAGAGCTTACTCTTCCTTCCAGGAGTTTCACTTTTTTGTATATATACATAGACTTAACGCCAACGCCAGAAAGGAGTATTGAAATATTCGAAATATTTTGCTGAGTGTCATTTTCTAGATTGTATATCGCACTAATTATGCTATGCTCAGCTTGATCATAGTCGTGAATCAAGCCGGACTTGATACCAGTAGACCTAAAAATCCCCTGATACCCTACTCTCGCCTCTCCGTCGCTTTGCATATCCACCCCCAGAATGCTAATTTTGGAGCTCCCTATGTCTAGCGCTGTAAAATTCGTGCTACTTGCTTTCACTTTTTCCCTAATTTGACCAATATTTTGTATTTATGTTTTGTATAATTTTAGAACATGATTGACAAATTATATTTATAGCTACTAGTAAAAAAAATACAATAAATTTGTGGTAAGTGGGAAATGTGCCCTAATTTTGCATTTCATCTTTGCTAGATGGTCAATTTGTTGGTAAAGTTAAAGACGGCACATCAATTAGGTATGAATATGATCAAGAAAGAAGATAGGATTTTTGAGAATTTATATGGAGAGCTGGGCGCTGATCTTGCATCTCACAAAAAAAGAGGAGACTGGAAAGATACAGCGGCAATTTTAGCTAAAGGTAGAGACTGGATTGTAAATGAGGTCAAAAATTCAGGACTTCGGGGAAGAGGGGGTGCTGGATTTTCCACTGGCACTAAGTGGTCATTTATGCCAAAAACTTCCGAAAAACCGTCATATCTTGTCGTAAATGCAGATGAATCTGAGCCTGGAACATGCAAAGATCGCGATATATTAAGACACGAACCTCACAAGCTGATAGAAGGGTGCCTGATTGCATCAGCTGCTATAGGAGCAAAAGCTTGCTATATCTACATAAGAGGGGAGTTTTATAACGAAGCATCCTCTGTTTCAAAGGCGCTGGAAGAAGCTTACGAAAACGGGCTAATTGGTAAAAATGCATGTAACTCTGGGCTTGATATAGATATTTATCTTCATAGAGGTGCTGGGGCCTATATTTGCGGAGAAGAAACAGCTCTTCTTGAGAGCTTAGAGGGCAAAAAGGGCCAACCTAGGCTTAAACCGCCATTCCCAGCTGGCGCTGGATTATATGGCTGCCCAACAACAATCAATAATGTAGAGTCTATTGCGGTAGTTCCAACTATACTAAGAAGAGGTGCAAGTTGGTTTTCTTCTCTTGGTAAACCAAATAATACTGGGACAAAAATCTTTTGCATTTCAGGTCATGTAAATAAGCCGTGTAATGTTGAGGAGGTCATGGGAGTGCCGCTTAAGGAATTAATAGAAAATTATGCCGGAGGCGTTAGAGGTGGGTGGGATAACCTAAAGGCCATAATCCCCGGAGGCTCATCTGTACCAATGATTACAAAAGAGATAGCAGAGACTGTTACAATGGATTTTGACAGCCTTAAGTCAGTTGGGTCAGGCCTTGGAACTGGAGGGATTATCGTGATGGATAAAAGTACTGATTTAGTATACGCAATAGCAAGGCTAAGCAAGTTTTATATGCATGAATCCTGCGGACAATGCACCCCTTGTAGAGAGGGAACTGGATGGATGTGGCGCAGTATGATGAGAATAGCTAAAAATCAAGCGGCAAAATCGGAAATAGACGAGCTTTTAAATATTACAAAGCAAGTGGAGGGCCATACTATATGCGCTCTAGGAGATGCTGCCGCATGGCCTATTCAAGGGTTATTTAAGCATTTTAGAAGCGAAATCGAAGCTAGGCTGAAATAAGTGATATTGTTCAACTCAAATCACCGAAAAGGCCTTGTGGCTGAATATCTCGTTATTTTGAGATATCTGGTCCAGGGTTTTAGGCCGATCAAACATAGATATAAATCAAGACTTGGGGAAATAGATTTAATCTTAATGAGAGGTGGTCTGATTGTTTTTTGCGAAGTAAAGGCAAGAAGCTCAGATTTTGACCAAGAGGAATTAGTTAGTTTGCGTCAAAGATCAAGGTTGAAATTATCGGCCGAGGATTTTTTGCTTCGTAAAAAAAAATTAAAAATAAAGGAGGTTAGAATGGATATTGCCTTGGTCAAATCCATTTTCAACATTAAGCTATATAAAAATTGGACTATCTAAATTCTTGAGACTTGCGTTAAGACTTTAGGATATATTTTTCAAACTTATTTGGCTCGTCTTTATGTCTATCTGCATTGGGCAGTGCATCTTTTATCGCTGTAATGTATGGGAGAGATTTGGTTTTTTTCCTGGCATATTCCATCCAGAATAATAATTCTTCACTTTCTGGCTTTATAGCACCTACTGGACACTCATCAACACAAACCCCGCAATCTATACATTCATCAGGGTCAATTATCAGCATAAGCTCATCCTCTTTGAAGCAGTCAACGGGGCAAACCTCAACGCAAGTAGTATATTTGCATTTTACACATGGGTCTGTAACTACATAAGTCATTGCTCTCTCTTCTCAAGCGTATTTACTAAAGTTTCAACCCTAAGAGATAGCAAATATAAATATAAAGTCAAGTTTGCGATAAACATAAACAGAAGAGGCATAAGCATAGAATGGTGAATGGAAGAGCCTCCAGCGCGGAGAATGCTAGCTGGCTGATGTAAACTATGCCATAAATCCACTGAAAATTTGACTATAGGGACGTTAATCATCCCAAGAATTGCTATAACGCAAGAGGGTTTTTCTATTTTTTGAATAGATTTGCTTCCTCGAGCAATTAAGATAAAAGATACATAAAAAATAAAAAGAATAAGCATTGATGTTAGTCTTGCATCCCAAGCCCACCAAGCTCCCCAAATGGGCTTGCCCCATATCATTCCCGTTACAAGAGTCCCAAGGGCAAAGCTAGCTCCTATTGGAGCGCTGGCGAGCGCGATAAAAAAAGCAAATCTTGCCCTCCATACAAGGCAGGATATTGACGAGAGCCCCATAATTACAAAAATCATCAAACTGAGCCAAGCCATAGGTACATGTATGTACATAATTCTTACCATTTCGCCTTGCTGGTAATCCTCTGGTGAAGTAAATGAAAAATATAAACCGATCAATAAAGAGGAGACGCATATGAGCCCTACTACGGGGCGCAGGATCCTGGCATATTTTAAAAAATAAAAGGGATTTAAAATTTTAAAAGCGCTAATCAAAGTAAGCCTCCAGCCCAAAAAATGCAAAAATTTCCCGCCCATCTTGCACTAAAACATTATAAGTGCGTATTGCTGCGCTAATATTCATTGATTCGATATTTATTCCAAATTTCATTGTAGATATGTAAATTTCATTTATTATCTCTTCGGAGTTGCATCCAAAGATGATTATATAATTCTTCTCGAACTCAAGCTCATTAATTTTTTGCATAATCCTTAGCGCATCATCTATATTAGCAAAATTTTCTACAGAATTTTTTGTTATAAAAATATTGCCGTAATATTTCTGATCTTTTACTGTTATATATTTCTCTGAATAAGATGAGATAATATTAGCATTCTCATCAACATCGGGAGTAATATCAATAACAGCAAGATCTGGGAGTTTCGAACGCATACCCCCCCCTAAATCCCAAGAGTTTTTGGCTTTGCGAGCTTAATCCATAAATCTATCAAAAGCTTTGTAATAACAATCGCAGAAAACATGGATGCTATAATCCCTATAGATAAACTCACGGCAAAGCCCTTAATTGGACCAGTGCCGAATATATATAAAAGAATTGCAGATATTAATGTAGTAATGTTTGAGTCGGCAATAGTCGCAAATGCGGCGTCAAAGCCTTTGCTAACTGCATAGGCAATTGAAACATTTTTCTGCGCCTCTTCCCTGATTCTCTCATATATCAATACGTTTGCATCAACAGCCATTCCTATTGTCAAAATTATACCCGCAATACCTGGTAAAGTAAGGGTTGCCTGCAGAGCCGAGAGGATGGATAATATATATAACATGCTAAATAGCAAAGCTATGTTAGCTAAAACTCCGAGCATTCCGTAGCTCCAAATCATGAATATTACAACACCGGCAAAACCTATGACCCCGGCCTTTTTGCCATCTTCTATGGAGTCCGAGCCAAGCGTTGCTCCTATCACCCTCTCTTCTACAATCAAAAGAGGAGCGGGTAGCGCTCCTGCTCTTAGCATCAAAGCAAGATCCTCAGCGGAATCTACGGTAAAACTCCCGGAAATTACGCCCTTTCCCCCTGGTATAGGCTCATTTATAGAAGGGGCGCTTAGGACCTTGCCATCTAGGACAATCGCAATTCTTTTGCCCCTTGCATTTTTTGTAGCCTCGCTAAAAAGTTTTGCACCCACATTATTGAGGCTAAACACAACAGCTGGCTCAGAATTATCGCTAAAAGTTGAGGATGCATTAATTAGCATATCGCCAGTTAAAATTGGCCTTTTTGCAAGAGGTATTTTGAGACCATCTTTATCGTCTTTAAATGGAAGAGAGATGGTATCCGATCCAGCGCCTGCATCCTCAAGAACATTATGAAATGATAATTTTGCAGTTTGTCCTAAGATTTTTTTAATGTGCTGAGGATTATCCTCCCCAGGAACTTGCAAAATAATATATTGATCGCCCTGCTTTTGAATCACTGGCTCCTTAGTGCCAGCGCTATCTACTCTCATTCTGATTATTTCTATAGATTGATCGAATAAATTCTTATGGAGATTCGATAATTTACTTTGATTAAATCTGATGATGATTTCTTCATTCGTAACTTCGCTTGTAGTTTCTCCGTCTATTAAATTTACCAGCTGCTTTGCCACCCCTAAATCCTCTTTGTTTCGCATGGAAAGTATTACAGCACCATCTCTGACTCTGATACCCCTATATCCAAGCTTTTTATGTCTAAAATCTTTTCGAATCACGTCGCTTAAAATTTCTAACTGATCCTCAACATATTTTTGAATATCTACCTTGAGCAGTAAATGGGATCCGCCCCTAAGATCTAGTCCTAAATTTACAGATTTAGATGGTAAAAATGAACCCTCTTCTATGCGAAAAAAATTTGGAGCCGCGTATACTAAGCTGACCAAGCTTACAAGTATAGTTAATATAAGTTTTGAATATGAAATTTTATTCATTCGCCCCCTCCTGTGATGTAGGATTTTGAGCGGCTTCTAATAATGGCAAAATTCTTTTACTTAATATTCTGTGATTAATTTCACCAGTATGGTCATATATGACCTTTTTGTTCATTACTATCATCATTCTTGGTATCCTGTCTATATCCAAATCTATAAGCTTTTGTATAGGGAAATTGAAATTTATAGACTTATATAAATGCTCATATCCTTGCTCTCTAAGCATTGACATCGCATTATTCTGACGATCATTAATCACAACGCCATATATCGGAACGTTGTTTTTTTTTGCTATCTCAGATAAAATGGGCAATTCTTTGATACAAGGCCCGCACCAGGAAGCGAAGAAGTTTATTATATAAAGTCCTTCCTCTTCATTTATTTCTGAGTCCAAATTTTTGGGTAGGTCATATAAGGCAACTATCCGAGCCGGCTTATTTAGAGAGCGTTTTATTTGCGCTCCAATAATGGAAGAAAAATCATAGAGAGCGTAAAACCCTAGGCAAAATATTAAAAATGCTATTAATTTATAAGTATTGTTCATTTTTTGTGCAAATTAATTGTATCATTTAGTCTGTTTAAAATATTTTCTTTTCCAATAAGAAGGATTATATCTGATAATTCAGGTCCATGCTCTACTCCAGTAATAGATCTTCTGAGCGGCATGTAAAGAGCCTGACCGCTTTTGCCTGTTTTTTCCTTAATCTTTTTAGTCCATTCTCTCCAGGTAGTTTGGTCTAATTCTATATCATTGAGCAGGTCTCTTGCTACCTCCAGCACGTCCAATGAATCAGGTTCAGGGGAAGAGATATTGTAACTATAGCAAATATCCCACCATATTTTTGCATCACTGAGTCTCAAAAGGTTAGGGCGTACGACATACCAAAACTCCTCAGTTACTTTATCGGCCCCAATTTTTGCAAGACTTTCCCTAACCTCCTCATAAGTTAACGTAATTAAAAGCTTATGGTTCAGTTTTTCTAGATCTTGCGGGAAGTAATTAGTAGGACTTAGGCCGAAATTTGAAATTTCAAAATCTTTGGCAAGATCATTTAGGCTCATATATGGTATTACGGGGTTTTTTGTACCTATATTTGCAAAAAAACTATTAATAGACATGGGCTCTAAGTGACTTGCTTCTCTTAGGGATGCAATTTCAAACCCCCCAGCACGTTTTGAAATTTTCTCTTCCTGAGTTTTAATTAGACTTAAATGTCCGAATATAGGGTGCTTTGCATCAAGAGCTCGCATGATCTGAATTTGAATTGCGGTATTTGAGACATGATCCTCCCCCCTGATTACATGCGAGATTTGAAAATCAATGTCATCTACGCAAGAACATAGCATATACGTCATGGTCCCGTCTTCTTTTATCAATATAGGATCTGAAATATTAGCTACTTCAAAATGTACAATAGCTCTGATCATATCTTTCCACTCTACAATAGAACCATCGAGCTTGAATCTATAGTGAGGCTTTCTGCCCACTGCCTTGTATGCTTCTTTTTGGCTTTCTGTTAGTTTTAATGAAGCCCTATCGTAAATTGGAGGCCTTCCGCTTGATAAAAGAAATTTGCGCTTTATCTCAAGCTCCTCCGGAGTTTCAAAACATTCATATAGCCTGCCGGAATCTATGAGTTTTTGCTTAGCCTTTTCGTATTCGGCTAGTCTTTTCGACTGCCAGTAAATTTCGGTCCATTCAATCCCAAGCCATTTGAGGTCTTTGATAATATTCTCCTCATACTCTTTTTTTGATCTCACTAAATCTGTGTCATCAATCCTTAGGATGAATTCCCCATTATTTTTAATCGCAAATAACTTGTTTATTAATGCTGTTCTTGCATTGCCAACATGCAACATTCCTGTGGGCGAGGGGGCGAATCTTGTTCTTACTTTCATTTCTTCTTTTCAAAATAGTTGGTTATGGGATATCTCCAGTCTAAATCAAAACTCATATCAGAGATTTTTGGACCCATTGTGGATTGATATCTTTTAAACTGACCTATTCTAACCAAGTTTATTACATAATCAACAATTTCAGAGTCAAGCCCCAGATCCTTGATTTGTTTTTTTGATTTTAACAAGTCTATGTAATTATATAATATCTCATCTAAAATATGATAAGGTGGGAGAGTGTCTGAGTCTTTTTGATCAGTCCTTAACTCCGCCGTTGGCTCTTTGGTGAGTATATTAAGGGGTATGGGCCTTGAAATTTTATGCGCACTATTTTGCGGTATATTTTCATTCCTCCATTTTGCTAGTTTATAAACCTCTATTTTATATAAATCTTTGAGCAAGTTAAACCCCCCGTTCATATCCCCATATAAAGTTGCATATCCTACTGCGAGCTCAGATTTATTACCCGTAGAGAGTAGTAGCGCCTTTTTTTGGTTGGCAAGTGCCATCAAAATAATCCCCCTAATTCTAGACTGAAGATTTTGCAGAGTAGTATCATCCTCAAGATTTTTTATGGAGAGAGTAAATTCATTGAATAATTTATCTATCTCGATTTGAGTCATCAATACTTTATTTTGACTGCAAAAATCTGAGGCATCTTTATGAGTCATAAGACTATTATTCTTAGATGGTAGTGCATATAAATTTACATTTTCAGCCCCAATTGCATCAAATGCTATTAGGCTAGTTAGCGAGGAATCTATGCCACTTGAAAATCCAATTATCACTTCGCGAAAATTATTTTTTCTTACATAATCCTTCAAAGCCAGCATCAATGCTTCATATATCTCAGCCTCTCCTTGTTGGCGTGGGCGTGATTTTATGGTTTTTTCGTGATATTGCTGCTCACTATCCCAAAGAATGTGACTTTCGCTAAAAGAATTAGCCTCAGCCAAAACCCGCCCCTCTTTTCCCAGTATAAAGGATGATCCGTCATATATTATAGTATCCTGAAGTCCTACCTGGTTTACATATAACAGTGCTGACCTTGCCCTTGTTGCAAAATTTGACGCAACAGAGTTTCTCCTTGCAATTTTGGACTTAGTATAAGGTGATGCATTAATGCATATCACATAATCGGGCTCAAGAGGCACGACCTCATCGAGCACTTCCATGTTCCACATATCTTCGCATACTATAACACAAATTTTCTTCCCACTAATACTTATGGGCAAAATTTTTTGCCCTTTAGCAAAAAGCCGATTCTCATCAAATACACCATAATTTGGCAAAGCAATTTTATCGTGTATATGTATGATTTTCCCATTCAGAATACAGAAGGCTGAGTTATAGGTTTTACCATCAAATAATCTGGGGGAGCCTATTATAATAAGTTTATCGATATTTTTTGAAAAACTACATAAGGAATCTATCTGATTCATACATTCAGACACAAAATCTTCTCGAAGAATTAGGTCTTGCGGGTTATATCCGCAAATGGCCAATTCTGGAAAGATTACGATATCAGCATCATGAGAATTTTGGATTTCTTTTTTTATAATCCCCATATTATGCTCAAAATGCGCCAATATCGGATTTATCTGAGCGAGGTAGAATTTCATATAAAGAGTTTTGCTTTTTACTTTTTATACATAAAAAGAAGAAACAAAGCAATCACAGAAAGAAACTGAAGTGCAACCCGAGATGTCATAAGAAATCTTGAGTATTTTTTGTTAAGTTTGCCGCCAAATCCCATAAGAACAATCCCTGTCACAAGGCTAAACAATGTCAGGGCCATAAAAATTATACCTATTATCACTTTAAAAAGAATATTTACAGTTATGCGCTTTAATGAGTCAAAAAGACCCAGAACCAGTACTACATATAAATATATCAAATTAAGATAGTCTAGTCTTTATTTGAAGTATGGGAGAAAAATAAGGAAATAATTTGGCTTTTATAGATAAATTTACTATCGAAAGAGCTCAATCATAAGCTATAAAATAGATGCGCCAAATAATATTTAAGTTCCAAAGTCCTAAATCGCCTCTTGGGCGGCATATGACGCGCTAGCACAAATTTAATTATCATATATTTGACAGGCGCGAGATTTTGATTTATAAATTTCTATTCTAAATCTGTCCAGGGATATGAGAAATGACAATAATGTCTGACAAATGGATTAAGGAAAAATCTATTTCCCAAAATATGATAAATCCATTTGTGCCAAAACAAGTGCGTTATGATGAATCAGGCGCAAAACTAATTTCATATGGCTTGTCGTCATACGGATATGATGCAAGAGTCGCGAGGGAGTTTAAGGTTTTTACAAATATCAACTCAGTTACGGTTGATCCAAAGAATTTCTCAAGTGATAGTTTTGTGAATATCGAAGATGATGTGTGCACTATTCCTCCGAATAGCTTCGCTCTAGCTCGGACTGTGGAATATTTCAAAATACCCTCTAACGTAATTGTTATATGCCTTGGCAAATCAACATATGCAAGATGCGGTATTATTGTAAATGTCACCCCTCTAGAGCCAGGATGGGAAGGTTATGTAACGTTAGAATTTTCAAATACAACACCACTTCCTGCAAAGATTTATGCCGGAGAGGGAGTATGTCAATTCCTATTTCTCGAAGGGAATGAGCAGTGCGAAACTACATATGCAGATAGAGGCGGAAAATATATGAATCAGGTTGGCGTTACATTGCCATCATTATAAATTAGGAAAAAATAGAATGACACAAAAAGAACAAAAAGAGCAAAGTCCACATATTGCGGTTGTTTCCCAGTATATTAAAGATCTTTCAATTGAGAATCCAAATGCACCCAGTTCACTAGTTGCATCTACTACCTCACCCTCTGTTGAACTCTCCCTCGATCTTGACATTTCAAAGCTGGAAGATTCGGATAATAGTTTCGAAGTAGCGATTAAGATTGAGTCGACAGCAAAGCAAGATGATCTTGTCCTGTTTGTAGTTGAGTTAGTATATGCCGGTATTTTTGTTTTACAAAATATCCCGGAAGATCAATATGAGCCAATACTTGCGATTCACTGCCCGAATCTAATCTTCCCTTTTGTAAGGAGGATTATTTCAGATGTTACAGCTGAAAGCGGGTTTCAACCACTCAGGATCGATCCAATTGATTTTTCAAGACTTTACAAGAAAAAGCTTGAAGATATGGGCGCGGAAGGAGAGGCCTAGTCGAAGTTTGAATATTTTGACAAAAATGATTGATATAGCTTGACAAGGCTAAATATTGATCTATTATCCTTATCTAATGAAAATAATTTTAGAGTTTAAATAATAATTGCTATGTCTAGAGTGTGTGAATTAACAGGAATTAGGGTTTTATCAGGGAATAATGTTTCTCATTCCCAGCGTAAAACTAGAAGACGTTTTTTGCCAAATTTGCATAATGTGACGCTTTACAGCGAAGCATTAAGCAGAGGTTTTAAATTTAGAGTTGTTGCCCGCGCCTTAAGAACAATTGAGGCTAGTGGTGGTCTTGATAGTTTTCTTTTATCAGCAAAAAAGGAAGCACTTTCCAAAAATGCATCTGATGTGAGAAAATTAATATCATTAAAAAAGCAGGCCGCAGCATGAAGAAAAACACACACCCAAAATATAAACCTTTAAAAATCAAAATTGGAGATGATGTATTTAACACTATGTCAGCCGCTCCGCAAGATGAAATCTTGATGGATATTGATTTTCGTAAGCACCCAGCTTGGACAAAAAAAGGTATATCAACAGCTAGCTTTTCAGATAAGAACGTTAGTGCTTTCAATAAGAGATTTGCTGGTCTATCTCTAGGCTTAAAGCAAGACTAAAATATTTCATTCACCGTAAATATTATCGCGGGGTGGAGCAGCTCGGTAGCTCGTCAGGCTCATAACCTGAAGGTCGTCAGTTCAAATCTGGCCCCCGCAACCAACATCCCTATTTCATACCAATCATAGAGCCTGCAAAGTACACCCGCCAAAATTGTGGAAAGTCATATAAAATAAGGGATAGCAAGATTTTTGTTTGAAGAATCCATAAGAAAATGCTATTATTTAGGCATAAAGCATATGGATTCGGACGATACCTATCAATAATATCCCTCAAAAACAT
>JANRMF010000093.1:0-7781 GCA_033761815.1 Rickettsiaceae bacterium | reverse complement strand
ATAACAAAATACTAGTCATTAATGGTTTGCCAGGTATCGGTAAATCATTTCTTGCTGAAAAATATGCTAAAGACTATTTTACTCAGCGGCCAAATAGGGTTGCTATTTCCATAGACGCTACTACGAAAGAAAGTTTTGATATTGCTATAGATAATATAGCCCGAACATTTGACATAAAAAAACCTGAAAGTTTACCCGAATATCAAAATTACCTACAATTAATTCAGGATAAAATGTGGAAAACGGACCAAAATATATTACTAATTCTAGATAATCTGACAAAATTCAGCGATGTTTTTGAGTTCATAGCAAATTTACCCAATAATGTCCAAATTCTAATTACTTCAAAAAACGATGATTTAAGCAATACACTCCCTCACATGATGCACCTCAACTTCGCAGCTTTAAAAATTAAACCTCTAACTAAAGAGGCGGCTATCGAATATATAAACCAATCTCTAAAGTCAAAAGGGTTGGGCTCTGAGTTTACTCAGGAGCAAAAAGAAAAAATGCACGAGGCAATTTTTAAAGTAGATTCTGTTTTACCTATCGATCTATCTATTATAGATAGAGCTATTAACCAATTTCCATTTAGTGCATCTTTTGATATGATGATGGATTACATTCCAAATAATCTCACTGATCACTTCAAAGAAATAGATGTATCAAGTCCTGAATGGAAAATACTAGAGCCTATTGCTTATCTGAGTGGCTCTTTTATAAGCTTTAAGTTACTAATGAAAATGGAATTAGTATCAGAAACTTTGTTTGATGCTACATTAAAAACTCTTCTTTCTCAAGGATATATAAGCGATGATAATAACAGAGGAATATATATTCACGAGATAATCCAAAATAGATTTATTGAACATACAAAATTATCAGCCCCAGAATCTGCTGCAAGCATAATCTCAAGACTATTTCACTTCTTTGATGACGAATGTCCTGACATAGAAAGTCACAAAGATGCAACATGGCAAAAAACCAGAGAACTTCTTCCTCATATACTTAAAATTATAGATTTAGAACCCAAAACAATAACGGACTATATTCACAAAGCGCATATTTTAGAGAAAATGGGAGAATATTGTAGAATCCCTCTCTTTGATGCGCAAAAGGCTTTTGAATATTATCAGAAAGCCCACATTATCATAACGCAAGCAAAAGAATTAGGAGCTGAGGAGTCTAACGATTTTGATATTAATTATGAAGAGGGGGAAGTTAATGATTATCTTGGAGCAGGTTATTTTGAAAAAGAAGACTATGTGAGTTCTATGCCTTATTTTCAAGAAGCTATAAAATGTCTGAAGAAGACAAGCCCTGGCTTTTCAAAATATAATAAGGCCCTGAAGCAAATCATTAACGAAAAATTCCATTTAGCACTTGCTTTATTTAATTTGGGCTATACGGATAATGCAAAACGTGATTTAATATCATGTATTGAAGATGCTCAGCATTTTGAAAAAGAACATAAGGAGGACATTAAATACATCCCAATCTACTATGATTTTCTTACAAAGATAAATGCACGTCTTGGACTTAAGGATGAGGCCCTGGAATCTGCCCAAAAAGCTTTGGGAATTAGAACTGAGAAAGGTTACAATAATGACAATTTTGAGCTTGCTAGATCTTATAGTAGTTTAAGTACAGCTTATTTAGCCAGTGGTGAGTTTGATAAAGCTGCGACGAACTCTAAAAAGTCAATCTCAATATTATCCGAGCTATACAAAAACGAAGAAGAAAAACCCCATTTCCTTGGAATTGCCCGCACAAAACTCGCCGCAATATACAGACATCAGAATAAATTTGAAGAGGCAAAATCAGAATACGAAAAAGCCACCAAAATCTCAGATAAACCATTTGATGGATATTCAGAAGAAAGGGCTCAAGCTCATTATGAGCTGGGATTAATTTTAAGGAATGAAGGTAATGAACAAGAGAGTAAAAATTGCATAAATAAAGCTTTTGAAATCTACCCTAATTTGAAATTTGATGTCTTACAAATGCCGGTAGAATTCTTGCACCCACCAGAAGAAGATAATAGCGCCATGCAACTTGGAGCTGAGGATCTGGGATCTGCCATAACTCCAGATTACTCAGTTAGTAAAAGACCGCGCATCGATGATGAAGAGGATCAAAGCTCTTCATGGTCCGCAGAAACTTGGCTCCCTACACAAGAAGGAGCGATGCTAACAGAGCAAGAGGCGAATGTGCAGATATCCGGGGGTGGGTGTGGTGATTTATCTAAAACTGATGCGTGGTAGTAATACCAATCAATAGCTATAATCCTGCGTTGTTGCTTGCCTCTAACCTAGCATTTATAGTAGGCTTCGCTCCTTAGCGCCTAGTATTAATAAAACTGTTGATTGGTATAATGCAGCCCCTTTGAAAGACATAAGCAAAAGGTCCTCAATTATAGAATTTTAGCTTTGTGATATCTTGCATGGCTTCATTTTCTTTTTTAATTTCCTTGGCTAGTTTCTGTTTTTGCATATTTTCTCGAATTTTTTCGTATCTTTTTAAGTCTTCAAAAAACTGAGAGATTTTTTCCTCCTCTTTTGCTAGTTGCTTTTGCAGCATCTCAATCCTATATAGCATCCCATGCCTTTTTGCCTTTGCGTCATTAAGGTAATTCTCCAATTGAGCATAAAATTCAGTGCCAAAAAACATATTTATCTCAGTTTTCATCTGATCTTCAAGAGTTTGTATGTCTTTTCTTACAAGGGCAATATTTAGAGATATGTTTTTTTTCTCCAGTATGGAAGCGTCCAAATTTTGTTTTGATATTTTAGCTAGAATATTAATTGCTTTCATTAGTCAGCTCTAATATTTGCTCTAATCTTTCAAAGCTTGAATTCATAGGCAAATATTCATCGGGATTTTGTCTCAGAAAATCCTCTATAACCGGGAAATACTTAATAGCATTATCAATCTCTTTGTCAGACCCCGCTTTATACGCGCCAATTCTAATTAGGTCCGCCATATCATTATAGGTAGCTAATATTTTTCTGGCTCTTTGAGATATGGTATTCTCTCTTATTGTATTACATTTAGGCAGGGACCTTGAGACTGATTTAAGAATATCAACAGCAGGGTATCTACCCCTCTCAAATATACCTCTATCTAGGATTATGTGACCATCTATTATACTTCTGATACAGTCGCTTATTGGTTCATTTTGATCATCCCCCTCAACAAGAACCGTAAATATTCCCGTTATGTCCCCTTTTTCAATGCCTGGTCCAGCTCTTTCTAGTAGCTTTGGCATTTCGCTAAATACAGAAGGAGTATAACCCTTGTTAGAGGGTAGCTCTCCTGCTGCAAGCCCTATATCTCTTTGGGCCATAGCAAGCCTTGTTATAGAGTCCATTATACACAAAACTTCTCTGCCTTGATCTCTGAAATATTCTGCAATAGTCATTGTCAGATAAGCCGCTCTTTTGCGCATTAATGCTGGCTCGTCGCTGGTTGAGACAACCACAACAGCGTTTTTTAAGCCCTCCTGCCCCAAATATTCTTGGATAAATTCCTGAACTTCTCTGCCCCTTTCCCCTATTAATCCGATAACTTTTATATCGGTTTTTGAATATTTTGTGAGCATGGAAATCAGCATTGATTTACCCACGCCACTTCCCGCAAAAATTCCCATTCTCTGACCTTGACAGCAACTGGTGAAGCAATCAAGAGACTTAACGCCCAAATCAATTTTTGGACCAAGCATTCTTCTTTTTTGAGGGTTTGGCGGGGATGTATTTAGGCTATATGGATTATCGCCAAATGGCAGAATTCCTTTATTATCAATAGGAGATGCGAATGCATTTAGGATTCTTCCTCTCCAAGTTTCATCAGGCCAGATCATGTTTTCCGACTGAGTCACCATAACCTTGCTGCCAAGTCCCACGCCTTCTGTAGAGCCAAAAGGGAGCATAATTACAATATCTTCTCTCAAGGCAACTACTTCTGCAAGCATATCCGAATGAAGGGAGGAGTTTTTGACAATTAGGCATTTAGTCCCGATAGTTACAAAGTCAGCAAGTCCTTTGACTTCAATAGTAACCCCCTTAACCCCAGAAACATGACCCATAATCTGGACTGATTTTACCTGATTTAGAGATTGTTTCAGAGATTTGAGCCTTTGAAGTATTTGCATTATTTCTTTTTCCATGTTCTATAATTTATCGCAGGAGAAAAGAAGTTTCCCTGCATATAATCAACCTTCAAATCTATTAGTTGCTTTGCTATTGAGCCATTTTCAACAAATTCTGCTACTGTTTTGCACCCTAGCTCTTCTGAGGTTTTTATTAATGTTTCTACCAATACTCTATTTTTATGATTCTCATCAAGCCCTCTAATAAAACAGCCATCAATTTTTATGATATCTATTGCAAAATTCCTAATCTGATTAAAAGATGTGTATCCGGCGCCAAAATCATCCAGAGCAATTTTGCATCCCATAGACTTTGCAGTATCTACGAAATATTTGGTAGCTTCGAAATTATCATTAAAAGCTGTTTCTGTAATTTCTATTATGATACGATCGCCAGTAGAAGATTTTCTGATCAGGTCTAATATATAAGAGGATATAATTTTATCCTGCACTGCTATATTTGATAAATTCACAGATAATTTTATATTGTCGGAAGATTGAAGTTCTCTCACCGCCATGTCAAATACATATTTATCTACATCAATAACAAACCCATATCTTTCTGCAAGCATTATATATTTTCCTGCAGATACTAGCTTGTAGTCATCATTACTCAGCCGGAGCAAACATTCGTGATAAGCAATTTCGCCTGTTTTACATGTAATTACTGGCTGAAAGGCAAAGCATGCAGTTTTGCCCTCTATTGCAAGCTTTAGCTCTCGCAGCAATTGGTAATCTTGTTTTATTTTGTCTATCAGGAGAGATGGTTCTGATATAAAAGAAAAAATAGCATCTTTGTTGGAGTAATTAATTTGATTTGCAAGGAGCATAATAATATCAGACAATTCAGACTCGTTTGACAAAGGGCAGGCGATAATTTTTACATCCATAAAGATTAAATTGGCCGATTCAGAAATTATCTGGTCCCTCAAATCAAGCGCGAGCTTGTTGATACGTTCTGGATTTTTATCTTTAATTATAAAATAAAAAAACTTATTATACTCATAAATTTCCCCGGTAATATGGGATTCAAGGCATGATTTTATAGAATTGCACACTATATTGCGCACAGATCTGATTTCTTGGTGGGAACATAATATCCCAAGCTGTTCGAAATTCTTTACGGATAGCTGAAGAATAGAGCTGCCCGCCGCAATAATCTCAGAGGCTTTTTGTGCCTTTTCGACAAATGTTATAAAATTATCCATCAGAGCGCTTTGTATTATTGAATCTCCCAATCTGGATTCTAATTAAAGAAGAGGGCATTTCAAGAAAAAAGAAAATAAACTCAGGGCCTCAGGGAAAAAAAATTTAGAAGTATGTTTATTTAGGGTTTTATAATCTTACCAACGGCCTGTTTTTCAAGTTCGCCTATTTCCGATAACAAAGAAGTAGCGCTGCTAAATGATCGCTGGGCTTCCATTACCTCTGCAATAACTTGAGCGGAATTTACGTTCGAGGCTCTTAGCGCTCCGCTGATTATTGTATAATCATCAAGAGCAATTGTGTTTTGGTTTGATTTGTACAAGCTTGTACCCTCTTTTATAAGAGTATTCCTGTCTGCTACATAATGAACCCCAATTTTGCCTATCTCCTCGCCATCTGCTAATATGGATCCATTTTCTAGTACTTTTAGATCCGAGATATTTTCTGGTATTTCCAGCACATCGTCATTTTGAGAAAGGAGGTGATTGCCACTTGAATCTGATATCACGCCATTACTAGCCCTAAAAAAAGAACCAGATAAGGTGTATCTAGGTCCTTTGGGGGTCATTAACTTTAAATATTGATGATTTTCGGAAACAGAAATATCTAATGATCTATTTGTGGTTTTAAGTGGGCCCAAGTCTCCGGTTTTATAGAGACCCCTCACCTCTACGAATTGGTTATGCTCAAAATTTGCAACACCTGCCGGCGCAGCTCTAAAGAGAGAAGCATCTTGCTCATACCCAATCGTATTTACGTTAGCAGCGTTATTTGCAGAGACTTCCATGCCCTGTTTTCTAGCTACTTGATTTGAAATAGAAATATAAAAAGCATTATTTGCAAAAGTCTCTATGGACAAAAAAATTACAACACAAGAAAAAAAGAAGTTTATCATATAGATTTGCTTGATAATAATATTGTTATGATTAACGTCTTAAGATAATATCAAATTCTTGGCGAAGATTATAGATTTCAAAAAAATTCTGTTTAACATCGTCTTAAAAAAATACTTATAGCGTGATATTTATGGCAAAATCCGAATCAAACAAATCAGAAGAAGGCGCTGAAAAAGACCTAGATGAAGAAAAGGAATCGGGGCTAGATGCCCCTGAGCCTGTGATTGAAAAAGGACCCACCAATAAAGGCAAAAGGTTTTTGTTGCTGATGCTTCCTGTTTCGCTGGCTCTGATTGCCTCGATTGCATATTTGTTTATTTCCCATAGCTCAAACAACGAGACTGGTACTATAGAAGTCAGCAAGCAAAACCCAGGATCTAAAGCTGAGTACCAATATGTAGATATGAACGACATAATAGTCACTATTGCATCAACTCAAGCAAAAAAAAACTATCTAAAACTTTCGATTTCTCTTCAAGTGAAAACAACTGAAGCGGCTGATTTAGTAAGTAGTAGGGTTCCGCTAATTAATGATAGTTTTCAGACTTTTTTAAGGGAATTGAGGCCGGGAGATCTATCAGGGTCTGCTGGGGTTTTGATGCTAAAAGCTCAATTGCTTAAGAGAGTTAATGCTATAGTAGCTCCGCAGGAAGTTCTTGATGTGTTATTTAAAGAAATGATTTTGAGTTAATATATGATAAATGCAACCGAAAATTTAGACAATAATCCCGATAAGAAAAATGTTGGACTGAAGGCTCTCCTCGATAAAGCCTTAGAATCATACGAAAAACTACCAATGCTTGAGATAGTTTTTGAAAAGCTAGTAAGACTTCTCACAACAGCCCTAAGAAACCTAACATCTGAGACGGTAGATATTACAATTAAGGATTTAAGCTCCCATAGATTTGCCTCTTATTATAAAACAATTACGCCACCATGCTCTATTGTTGTTTTTAAGGTGCTAGAGTGGGATAATCTTGGGCTTGTTGTTATGGATAACCCAATTGTATATTCTCTTCTTGACCTTCTTTTTGGGGGCAAAAAAAAGGAGCAATTCGCAAGACCAGAAGGCAAAAGCTATACATATATAGAGCAAGCTCTAATTAGGCAAATAGGAGAAGTAATGCTTGGAGAGCTAAGTGCTGCTTTTGACTCGGTAAGTCCTGCTACATGCTTATTTGAAAGACTCGAAAGCAACCCAAATTTTGCAGCGATTACAAGGCCGGGTGATGCTGTTATTTTGCTCAAACTTAATATAGACCTTGGCGGCAAAGGTGGAATAGTTGATATTATAATACCTTACGCAACAATCGAGCCTATTAAAGGCTTGCTGCAGCAAGTATTTCTAGGAGAGACATTTGGCGCAGATTCTTCGTGGGAGGAGGGGATGCTTGAAAAAATATACTCCATAGATCTTCCAGTTGAGGCTGTAATTATTGATAAACCAACATCTTTAAGTGGACTTACTAAGCTAAAAGTTGGAGATACAATCACAACTTCTCACAAGGAGAAGGATGATATATTTATTCGGT
>JANRMF010000092.1:0-6417 GCA_033761815.1 Rickettsiaceae bacterium | reverse complement strand
TAGCTAGATGCTCTTTATTAGTATCAATAATAAAAATAAGGTCTGGCTTACCGCCCAAATTTCTAATTCCGCCAAGTGACTTTTCTAGTTTATCGCATTTTCTTGTGATATCAAGAAGTTCTTTCTTTGTCATTGTTGGCTCAACGGACTCTTGAGCAATTGTTTTTTCTAGAGCCTCTAGTCTCTTGATTGATTTATGAATTGTTGGCCAGTTTGTTAACATTCCGCCCAGCCATCTGTGGTTTACATAATATTGACCGCATTTAGCAGCATATTCAGCAACAAGACCGGAAGCCTGAACTTTAGTTCCGACAAATAAGACTTTTCCATTATTTCTCACAACTTCATAGACAGTTTTTAACGCGTTTCTCATTAAACTTGAAGTTTTTTGCAAATCGATGATGTGAACATCATCTTTAACTCCGTAAATGTAAGAAGCCATTTTTGGGTTCCAACGAGAAGCTTTGTGCCCGAAATGAACACCAGAGTCAAGCATTTCGGTAATAGATATATTTGGTATTTTAGACATAAATTCCTTAAATTGTTAGTTTACACTTCCGCAAAAAACAACAAGTACGCCAAGCATCTGTTTAATGGCTTGACCTACTCACTAACTTAATTTTGCGTGCTTTTTATTTTATAAAATCACCTCAAAAAATATAATTTAACTTGGATGATTCTAAAAAATTCGCATCAATATATTACTTTACACCCCCCTTGTCAAGAAGGGTTTTGCCTTTTTTTGACAGGTGAGGAATCGATCCCGGTTTTCACAAGGATGACATCGGGAAATGGAGGGATTACAAGCAATACCAATCGCCAGTTATAATAATACTAGGCGTGAGGAGCGAAGTCTACTAAACGTAAGGTTAGAGACGAGCAACAACATAGGATTATAGCTGGCGATTGGTATAAGTAAAAACATTGCATTTATATCACGGTATTAGAAAATATTTATTAGTATATATGTATTATTTTGAAAATACCCTAAAAAGTATTTATATTTAATTTAAGTTTAAACAAGTAAAGAGTATATATTATGTCAAAAAAGAATGAGGTTCCAACCGAAGAGGAACGGGAAATCATGGAAGCAGCCATTAAATATGTTGAGGCTAAAACTGATGAACAAAAAAAGGCATCACTATCAGAATTTGAGGCGGCAATCAAAAAAGATAGTGCAAGTAAGTCTGTAGAAGATTACGCAGAGCAAGTAGTAAAAGCTGAAGAGAGTCTTGAAAAAGCATCAAACTCCAAAAAAGCAGTTCAGGTAATATTAAAAGCCCAAAAACTCATCGCTGAGAAGAGGCTTGAGATGAGGAGTGCGGAATATTCACTGGATGAAGATATACCGAGTTTAGCTGAAGTATTAAAGTCCAATAGCAACAGAATGCAAACTAATAACAGACATAAGAACCGTGATAAAAGAATTAAACAAAGGGGTCAAAATTTTTTTGGGAAACAAAGTCAACTGACCGGACAATATATGAAACAGGAGTTATCAAATACCAAAGACCTTGAAAACCGAATTGTAGAGGGACTTAAAAAACTCTACTCTGATCAAAAAAAACGTGAATACATCAGCTTTATGCGGGGTAGTGGTATACCCGAAGACAAAATAAATTCTTTAATCCAACGATCAGGCTTAAGCAATGTAGCGGACAAGGACAATGAAGTGGGCAAAGATGCTACATTTTCTGAGAGAGTGCAATCCTTTGGCGCACAAATTTCCCAAATTTTTTCAAGCTGGATCGGATCATTGGGCAGCTTAGTTGGTGCTGAAACCAACAACAGTACAAAAGTTTACCCAACAACTCCTAGAGAAAGTGAAAATGAGCCATTCTCGCAGACGCCGGATCCCTCAGAGACACGGAGGAATTCTGCTATATCTCCTCCTCCCCCTACGCCAAATGCAAACAGGCTTTCAAGTAATGACTTATCGCAGGAGAATGGGGGTAACCAATTATAGGTAATCAAGTGCAAGATGGGTGATAGTAACTTCGGTTACTATCTACCCATCCCTATATGGAGCTCGGCATGCATCAACCTAATGCGCATAAATATATGATAAAAATGCAACTTCTTGCAAATAAAAAAGAAGATTTCACTAACTAATAATGTATTATATTAAATATTTATAGTAGTATAGTAATATTAACATTAAAAATGAGGATAATATGGGCGGTAAAGATAATAAAGGAACAACTTTTCAAAAACTCAAAGCAATGGAGAAAGAAGAAGAGGCTGAGTTAATGAGACCAAAAGATAAGGTGGACATGGGTAACATTGGTAGTGTCTATGCCAATCAACAGTATGTCTCTATATTTAATCCGATGACAACATCGAGACAATCAATAAAAAACGCGTTACAAGATATAATCCCTTCTCCGAAAGAAGCGGCGCTTGGAGCACCAGGAGGACGTCCATTTAGTCAAGTACATGGTAAGAGTGCCAACGCATCAGGCTCAACCAGCCACGCTACATCAGGCTCCTCATCCCCAAAATCTAACTCACGCTGATAATACCCGACGCGAAATCATCCGCTTCTGGTATTGCTCACTTTTGCAGCAAGGCTTGTATAAACAAACTTTTCGAGGTCACCATCAAGAACTTCAGAAACATTTGAGGTTTCGTGGTTTGTTCTTAAGTCCTTCACCATTTGATAAGGCTGGAGAACATAAGAACGAATTTGGTGCCCCCATCCTATTTCTGTTTTTGATGAATTTTGGACATTTGCAGCCTCTTCTTTTTTTTGCATCTCAATTTCATATAGCTTAGATTTTAGCATCTTCATTGCTTCTGCCTTATTTTTATGCTGAGATCTATCATTTTGGCACTGCACAACTGTGTTTGTTGGAATATGGGTTATGCGCACAGCAGAGTCTGTGGTGTTCACATGCTGCCCGCCAGCACCAGATGCACGATATGTATCTATTCTTAAGTCCTTTTCTTCTATATTTATTTGAATATTATCGTCAATTTCGGGGTAAACCCAGCAACTCGCAAAGCTGGTCATCCTTTTTCCCGCTGCGTTAAATGGGGAGATACGCACAAGTCTATGAACCCCTGCTTCTGTTTTAAACCACCCATAAGCATTGTGGCCCTTAATTTTGATTATGGCGGATTTTATTCCCGCCTCCTCGCCATCTAGAATATTTATAATTTCGGTCTTGAATCTGAGCCTTTCCGCAAAACGCAAATACATACGCATCATTATTGATGCCCAGTCATGGCTTTCTGTGCCGCCCGCTCCTGCATTTATCTCAAGAAATGCATTGCAGCCATCAGCTTCGCCGGCAAATAAACACTCTATCTCGTATTTTTTTGCTTCTTTGTATAGATCTGATATATCTTGGTCTAGCTGATCAGAAAGGGATTTATCAGGCTCAAGTTCTAGCATCTCTGCAAATTCTAATATTTCCCGAAATTTATTTTCAATTTGCTCAAACCTCTCTAATTTTTCAGATAAAATGCTCTTTTCTCGTAGGATTTTTTGCGCCCTTGCTTGATCTTGCCATAAATCTTCGGAATTTGTCTGCTCTGTTAGTGTGGCTATTGACTCCCTTAGTAGATCTGGGTCAAAGAGACCTCCTGAGCAGACTAATGGTGCCCTTTAGTAGCTCTTTGTGATTATCGAATTCTGCGCTCATTATTTTTATGTTATTATTTTAAAATATATAGTATATATACTATCAAGACTCATACATATCAACAGAAATTAATGGATCAAGAATACATAAGAAATTTTGCTATAATAGCGCATATAGACCACGGAAAATCTACACTTGCAGATAGGCTTATTGAAAAATGCGGAGGCGTGGAAATGAGGGAGATGACCTCTCAGATTCTAGACTCAATGGACATCGAAAAAGAAAGGGGCATCACGATTAAAGCTCAAACTGTTAGGCTGAATTATAAAGCAAAAGACGGTAAGATTTATCAGCTAAATTTAATGGATAATCCTGGTCACGTTGACTTTGCATATGAAGTTAGCAGGAGCCTTGCTGCTTGCGAGGGGTCTTTGCTTGTTGTGGATGCAAGCCAGGGTGTTGAGGCTCAAACTCTTGCGAATGTTTATCAGGCTATTGATAATGACCATGAGATCGTCCCTGTGCTTAATAAGGTTGATCTTCCTGCTGCAGAGCCAGAGCGAGTGAAAGACCAGATTGAAGAGGTAATAGGGATTGATTGTTCAGAGAGTATAGCAATTTCCGCTAAAACTGGGCTTGGTATTGATGATGTTTTGGAAGCGATTGTTACAAAACTCCCTGCCCCAAAAGGGACGCGCGATAATCCCCTTAAGGCTTTGCTTGTTGACAGTTGGTATGACCCCTATCTTGGAGTTGTAATTTTGGTTCGAGTGGTGGACGGAGAGCTGAAGAAAGGCACAAAAATCAAAATGCTAGCTACAAACTCTGTTTACACAGTCGACTCTGTTGGTTTTACATCGCCGAAAAAACACTATCTAGAAAGTCTATCTTCTGGCGAAATTGGTTTTATCACAGCCTCGATTAAGCAAGTTTCTGACTGCAGAGTTGGGGACACAATCACAGAAGAAAAAAGACCATGTGAAAGTGCGCTCAGCGGATTTAAGCCTAATTTGCCTGTGGTTTTTTGCGGCCTATACCCGGCTGATAGTGCAAATTTTGAACATTTGAGAGATTGTCTTGGTAAGCTGAAATTAAATGATGCCAGCTTTGAATATGAAATGGAAACTTCAACTGCCCTTGGTTTTGGCTTTAGGTGCGGATTTTTGGGGCTTCTTCATCTTGAGATAATCCAGGAAAGGCTTGAGAGAGAGTTTGATCTAGACATGATTACAACCGCTCCGAGCGTGATTTATAAAGTTCATATGCAATCAGGCAAAGATGAGATGCTTGAAATACACAACCCATCAGACTTACCTGACGTGCAAAAAATAGAATTTATTGAAGAGCCTTGGGTAAAGGCAACAATTATAGTGCCAGATGAGTATTTGGGTAACATTCTCAGCCTCTGCACTGATAAAAGAGGTGTCCAGCTTGATTTGACATATGTTGGCCAAAGAGCTATGGTTATTTATAGATTGCCCCTCAATGAGATTGTATTCGATTTTTATGATAAGCTCAAATCATGCTCTAAAGGTTATGCAAGTTTTGACTGGGTGATGGATGGGTATGAGCAAAGTGATTTGGTAAAACTTTCAATACTTGTTAATAACGAACCTGTTGATGCTCTCTCTACTATAGTTCATAAATCAAGATCTGAAAAAAGAGGCAGGGAATTATGCGAGAGATTAAAAGACCTGATCCCGCAGCAATTATTCCAAATTGCTATACAAGCTGCGATAGGGGGTAGGATTATCGCAAGAGAAACAGTCAGAGCTCTAAGGAAGGATGTGCTTGCTAAATGTTACGGCGGAGATATTAGCAGAAAAAGGAAGCTGCTAGAGAAGCAAAAAGCCGGTAAAAAGAAGATGAGGAATGTTGGAAATGTCGAAATTCCTCAGAGTGCTTTTATTGCTGCATTAAAAGTAACAGATTAGTCTTTACATTTGTTTATTATTAGTATATAATTCTACTACTAATTAATAATTTGTTAATGTCTATGAAAAAAACCTTAAACTAAAAGCAGCAAGTGAAACTGTATCTGAATATTCTGAGCATCTTGCAGTTAACCCTGAAAATATAATGAATTTTGAAGATTTTCAGGATACTGAAGAAGATGGCGGAGGGATTGATATTGACGATATCATAGCTCATATTGATTTTACAAAAATCAATTCTTCAGGTAGCCCCGAAATGCCAAATGGATTTAGAACTTTCTTGGAAATGCAATTTTTAGAGGGAGAATTTTATTATTGCCCTGACTATTTTTGGAATAATGGTTTCTTAGGAAAAAATCTCATAATTGAAAGTAGTGAAACTGATAGCGCTTACTGCGAAGATGAGTATATTGGCCTTGCGAGTCTCGCATATTTTAGTGAAGATGACGCACAAGAAGATTATTATGAATCTAGATTTGAGTTTAAGCAAGCAGAAGGCTCAGCGTGGAATCAGGATATTTCGATTGGTTGGTAAAAAAGCTAAGATAATTCAAACGATTATAGTCTTTTAGGCTCAATTAGATACTAGGCGCGAGGAGAAAAGCCTACGAGTATTAGGTGAGCAAGGAGTGGGCAACGTAGCTAATTCAGCATAAAAGACTATACTAAAATCTTAGCGGCATGATTAGTCTCAAATGATATGAACTTGTACGGGTAAATATATATTGACTTTTATTTATATTAATGTACAAAGTGCCTATTAACATAAAAAAATATATTCATGACTAGATTAACCCAAGAAAATATAAAAAAATTATGCGAAGAGCTCAAAACTGATACCACAAGGACTTCTCTTGACTTATCAGGTGAGATAATAGGAGCAAAAGGGGCGCTCT
>JANRMF010000091.1:0-5790 GCA_033761815.1 Rickettsiaceae bacterium | reverse complement strand
TTCTCAGGATGAGCTAAAACAGCATCTACATGCTTACCTGATGGCATATAACTTTGCAAAAAGACTCAAAGCCATCAAGGGCAAAACTCCTTGGCAATTTATTTTAAACCAGTGGACAATTCATCCGGAATATTTTATCATAAATCCTAACCACTTCTTGCTGGGACTAAACAAAATTGGAATCCCGCCTAAAAGTATTTTTTGCAAAGCAAAATAACTTTTCGCGGCTAGGCTATCTAGCCGACCATCCGCCGTCAATCGAGATAATCTCTCCTGTCATTGCATCTCCATTTGGCCCAGATAAGAATGCTGCCATAGCGCCAATATCCTCCGGGCGCACAAATCGCTTATTAGGTTGCTTTTCCTCTAGTAGTTTTATTTTTGCCTCCTCTATACTGATCCCCTCTTTTTTTGCTATATCTTCGACTTGCTTATGAACAAGGGGGGTATATACCCAGCCAGGGCAAATACTATTTGCCGTGACGCCCGAGTCCGCAGCTTCTAAGGCTATTGTTTTTGTTAGGCCGTTTATGCCGTGTTTTGCAGCTACATAAGCTGATTTATTAACAGAAGCTACAATTCCGTGAACTGATGCAATATTTATTATACGGCCAAATTTTTGTTTATACATATACGGCAGAGCGGCTTTAATTGCGTGAAAGGCGGAAGAGAGGTTTATTGCTATTATGTCGTCCCATTTATCCTCAGGAAAATCCTCGATCCTTGAGGTAAACTGAATTCCTGCATTATTCACTACAATATCAACAGAGCCGAGTTTTGAGACGCAGTCCTGCACCATTTGTCTTATTTGCTCTGGTTTTTTCATATCGGCGCCAGAAAATTCGGTTTTTACCTGAAATTTTTTTGATGTTTGCCGCACTATGGAGTTTATGGCCTCCATATCCCCTATGCCATTAAATAAAATATTCGCCCCATTTGATGCTAAGGCTTCTGCTATAGCAAGCCCTATTCCGCTTGTTGAGCCTGTTATTATTGCATTTTTTCCTTTTAACATATTGCTATCCTCTTGCTATATTTGCTTATATTATGGACCGCCCATTCCCACACCAGAAGTGGCGCCGCCTTTACCAGTTGGTGATGGCGCTGGGCCTATATTTTGAGGCGCTAACGCTGCGTGCTTCTTAGCCTCTATTTCTTTTTGCTGCGCTTTTGGTCTTATTCTTGGCGGTCTATTTTTCTCACCATACTTTGTTGCAAGGGCTGCGCTTTGCATTTCAACCCGAGCTTTATTTTCCATCTCAAATTCATTTTCCAGCTCTACTTCTCTTGATTGCGCTCTGTTAAGGGCGAAATTTGCATAATTTGCGGCCCCCTCGCCAGCTAGTGAATAAGGATCTAATATCTCACCTTTTTTGCTATCTTTGAGCAGATCCCACATTGTTTCCGATGAAATTCTAGATATATCAGCCATTACTTTATTAGAATGGTTTGACTCAAAACCATCTACTCTGCAATATAATTCCTTTTCGCATGAGAGTGCGCCAGCTTCTTTCACCGCCTCCTCTGCTAAAGTGTTGGATAGTAGTGCTTTATTTTCATTTAGTATCTCTAAATTTTTTAGGTAATCTGGATCTTTTGATCCTTTTGTAACCGATAATGTAGCGGTTTTAAAGAGCATTTTCCCATGCTCTTTTGCCTTGAATTTATCCTCTCGTTTCTGGAAATCTTTTAATGATCCGCCGCATTTTAGATATTCTTGTTTTTTAAGGTCTATGTTTATTTGGCCCTTTTTTCTATCATCTGGGTTGGCGCTATATAGCTTATGAACTTCTTTTTTGAGCTCATTTATGAGCTTGTGTTGGTTTAATAATTTTGTAGACTCAACTGCAGCTTTTGCAGCATTATCATCATTTATTTGGTTTGTTTGTTTTGCTTGATTTGTCCATTCCTCCATTTTTTCTGATAATTTCTCGCTTTTTTCTTGTCTTACCACTTCCTCATATTTTTCTTTTTTCTCCTCCCAATCCTTAAGGCTATTTTGATGCGCTTCCTCGTTTACTTTATCTAGTTGATAACTTATTACGCCGTTAGATGGTTTTTTTGGTTCTGGGTTTTTTGCTGGGTCTTGCTTGTGGGCTTCTTGGGCTTGCTCGTAGATTTCTAATGCTTGTTTTTGGGCTTCAAGAATTTCTTCTCTATACTTCAGAACATCATCTTTGCTGAGCGGGAGCACTATATTCCCCCCCTTTTCTTGAGGGATGTAAGCTATGTCGCCATCAAATTGAGCAAGGCTCAAATCTGGTTTTGATCTTACCGCCTTTCCCTCTTTGCCGAATGCAATAGATACAGCATATTTATTTCGTTTTTTTCTAAATGGCAAAGTACCATCGCTTGTGCATGCAAGGGTTACGGTGACTCCTTTTGGACCAGGCTTGTCAATTTCAATAGATACATGACGCACTGTGCCAAACTGAGCAGATTGTCGCTTAGGATGAGTAATAATTTTGGTGATTGATTCTTCTTGCCCGGTAATTGTTTTGACTAAGCTGTTATTGTTGAAGGTTTTTATCTTCACTTCCTTGCCGTTACGCTCTCCCTTCTCTTCAGAGGTTAAGGGGATGGCGCGATCCTTTAATGCTTTCGCTTCAGCGCTCCAGAGCCCGAAATTATTGTTTATAGGGTTAAAACTCGAGAGCTGGAAATTTCTAAGAGGGACAAAGTCAGAGTTTTTATCTATATCTATGGTCCTAAAGCCATTTTGTCCTGCGAATTCGGGGTCCCATGATGGCACGGGACCAGGATCCTCTATACGATTTCCGTCCTGATCCAGAATCTCTTTTTCCTCAAGATTCGATAATTCATCCAACGTTTTGTCGTTTTCCTCTTTTTTCTTTATCAAAGGCTTTTGTTCTGTATCAAACAACTCTTCCTGCTCTGCGAATTTTTGATCTTTCTCCGCAAACTGCTGAATTAATTGATCTTTTTCATCATCTGTTGTTGCTTTATTTAGATCTTCCTCTTCCTTGTTTAATTCATCTAATCTTTTCTGAACATTTTCCTGATATTTTTTGTCTATCCCGTTAAGACTAAGATCTAATTCATTATTATCTAACTTTATCAAAAGAAAAGCATGATCAAACTCTGAGTCCAGGGAAAGGCCAGATTTTCCCATGAGCTCCTCTTCTCTTGCCTTACCATCTTCTTTAAAAAGAGCTTCAATTTCCCGCCTCTTTTTTTCGTATAACCTTTTCTGCTCGTCAATATCTGCAAGTTTTTTGCTCTCTTCCTCTAGGCGCTCGATTTCCTTTTTTCGCCATTCTGCTCTTTTATTTAGGTCGTCATCTGTTGGTGCCATATTTCACTCTTTGTCTAATTTTATTCCTAGGTTTTAGCTAAATGTTCTTGTGCGAACTATATTACCTTTATGTTAGCAAATTTGAATTATATATCAATAAAGTTAGTAATTATTTCAAAAAATAAATTTTTTAAGTTGAATTGATAGCACGCAATCGATATTGCAATAATGCTATAGCTTATGGGATCCCAGAAATTCTGAAATTTCCCTCGCTATTGGCCCCGCAACCCTTCCGCCCCCACCTCCATGATCAATTATTATGCTGATTGCATATTTAGGCTCGAATATTGGGGTAAATCCTGAAAAAAGAGCGTGGTTTCTTTTTTGCCAGTCAATATTGGCGCGACTTAAATCATCATTTGCATTTTTTTTGGCAATTACTTGAGCTGTGCCTGTTTTTCCTGCAAATGGGTGAATCAGAGATCTGCTGGCAAAACAAGACCCCCCTTCTTCATGAACAGCTTTGTACATCGCATCTCTGATGAAATCTAAATGTTCTTGTTTTACATCAATCAGATTGGTTTTTACCTCGGCATTTGCTGCAAGTCTTGGTTTTACGAGGAATTTTCCGCTAGCAATTCCTGCTGTCATGACGGCAAGTTGTATTGGAGTTGCAAGCAATGCTCCCTGACCTATTGATATGTTGAAACTATCCCCAAGAGACCAATCAAATTTAAACCGCCTTAATTTCCAAGCCCTATCAGGTACAAAGCCTGTCATTTCTGAGGGAAAATCTATATTGGTTGGACTTCCATAGCCAAATCTTTTTGCTACGTTTAAAATAGATTCCGCGCCAATTAATCTGCTTAGATTAAACATATAGCAATTGCAAGAATGTTTAATAGAGTTCATCATGTCTATTGCGCCATGTCCCTCTTTTTTCCAGCAATTAAAGTCCCTATTTCCAAGATGAATTGATCCTGTGCATGTAAATTTTTGGGATATAGGAATGCCTGCCTCAAGGGCCGCAAGAATAGTCATAAGCTTAAAAGTGGAACCAGGAGGATACTGGGAATATGCAATCTTATTGATCAATGGCTTATATTGATCAGAATTCAGACTTTGCCAAGATGAAGCTGAGATGCCGCTTGCAAATTCATTAGGATCAAATGCCCCTTTGGAAACGCAGGCAATTATCTCCCCTGTATTTATTTCCATCACAATTGCAGAACCCCCCTCAGGAGGAAGAATATTATATATATGCTCCTGCAATCTTGAATCTATCGTGAGCTCAATATCAACTCCACTTATCGGGTCCTCCTTTTCAACTTGCCTTACAAAAAGCCCCCTTGCATCTATCTCAATTTTCTTATACCCAGCCCTTCCTTGAAGCGTGTCCTCATAGTTTTTTTCAACCCCCGTTTTTCCTATAGTAAATTCCGGCGGAATTTGACTAGATTCCATCATTTCATCTTCTGCAACCCTTCCCACATAACCAGTAACATGGCAAAAAGAAAAGGGCATTTTATATTGCCTAATCTGCCCTTTTTCTACGTAAATTCCAGGTAAAACTGAAATATTTTCCTCGATTTTTGCAATATCTTCCCAAGCTGCGTCGCTAATTATTGTAAAAGGAATTCTTTTGTTGGATTTTTTCAGCTTTGATAATATTTTGCTGACAGATTTTTCGTCAATCTTTAGCATCCGAAATAAGCGCTCAGCAGATTCTGTGTAGTTTTTTTCCAGCCTTTTATCTATTTTTATAAAAAAACTAGAACGGTTTTCGGCGATTATAACTCCGTTTCTATCCTTAATCCCCCCCCTTGCAGGAGGTAGAATAATGAGGCTTATCCTATTTTTATCCGATAAAATCTTATATTCATTGGATTTTATAAGCTGCAAATAAGACATTCTACCTATTAAAATAGAAAGAAGGCTAATTTTGCCAGCTCTTAACAAGAAAGTTCTCCTTGTTATTAAATGATTTCTCGTAATTTCATCATCTAGCACTTAAGTAACTTTATGAGTTTCTCAACAAAAATATAGAATATTGGAAATAATATTATTGTAACAAGCATTTTTATCGTCATAAGACTAACCTCTGGTCTTTGATCTATAGAATATAGCCATAGGATTTTTGACGAATAAACAACCATGCTAATTAAAATGAATATTACTATGTGAAAATTTCGATTTCTCAGACTCCCTTTGGGTAGGATTGTTGATATAAAAATATAGCTTATCAATATTAGAAATGTCATTAAAGCCGGAGTGGTGGAAAAGAAAGACTCCCCAAGCGCAACCCCACTTGCAACAATCCATAAGGGCACGGGCTTATGAAAGGCATAAGCAAGAACAATAGACATTATAAAATTTGGAAGATACGCCCCCATTATGCCTAAATTTTCAAGTATAAGCTCTGAACTCAGTGCGATAACTAATATCATTATAAAAAGCATATTATGCTTTAACTGCATTTCTTGGAATCTCATTTTGCCTAGATCTTATTTTTTTATACATATGCTAGGCTTCTT
>JANRMF010000090.1:0-14715 GCA_033761815.1 Rickettsiaceae bacterium | reverse complement strand
GTTAATATAATGATATTATAAAAAAATCAAGAAAAAGCTTATGCAAATTTGGATCAGGAAAGAGTGGAAAATGCGCTCTCGCAGCAAAAGTAATTTCATTACGAAAGGAAAAAAGCATAATAATTAATTAATACTTGGATTTCTAGATCCAGATATTTTTGAATAATTACATTAGAATTTTGCTTATATTCTCTAAGCAGCAGCAAGCTTGTCTTTCAAGAACTCTATCAGCTTGGAGATTGCTTGATCCTTAGAGATTTCCTCTAACACTGCAATTTCACTTGCAAGTCTATTTAGGGCGGACTCGTATATTGTACGCTCACTGTAAGACCTATCAGAATCAACATTTTTATAGAGATCTCTAACTACTTCTGCAACCGCAACAAGATCACCGGAATTGATCTTTGATTCATATTCCTGTGCTCTTCTGCTCCACATTCTATTACCTTGCTTAGGCTTCCCTTTTAGAGTTGAGTAGACTTTTGCTATATCTGTTTTGTTTGTAAGTGACCTTAGCCCGGAAGCGGAAGCTCTATTTACAGGGACTCTGAGTGTCATCTTATCTTGTTGAAATGAAATAACATAAACTTGTAAATCAAAACCACTGATAACCTGAGTTTCGATTGCTACAATTTCTCCTACTCCGTGGGATGGGTAAACCACCTTTTCACCAACATTAAATTCTAATGTTTTAGACACTTTCAACCTCAAACTTATATTTTAAGTCACGCATAATAGCACAAAAAATCAAAAAAATCTACTGTTTAAAATAGTTTTTTACAAAAAACAAGAAAAAATTACACCCGCTTCACAGGACGATTAAATTCTCAAGACTCACGATGCATTAAGGTGGTTTATAAAGTAAGAGTTTGCGCTATTCTTCGGCTTTATAAAAAACATAATCAGTAGCGCGCGCGAATAAGTAAACTACTATATTCCAGCTAAATAATGGGATCTAGATATTTTCTTGTTGAACAAAGTTGGTTGTTCTATAAGCAAGACTGGTAAAATATTTTTCTAATACTAGCATTGCATTCCCCCTTCTATTCTAGAGGATTTAATGGACCTGATGCGGAGGTTAAAGATAGTTGTTGACAATTAATAATGAGAGAAGTAAATGTAAGGGTTTATCATTTAATATAGATAACATATGAACTTTAATATAGATATTGCGATTTTTATTAGTTTTTTAATAATTAACCTTATAGTCGGACTATGGTACGGCAGAGGAATCAAAAATATTAAAGAATATGCTATTGGTAACCGAAATTTCTCCACAGCAACACTTGCTGCAACCGTCATTTCCACTTGGATTAGTGGTAGTTTTTTTACATCAAGTTTGGGGGAGACTTATAAAAATGGTTTATGGTTCTTTCTACCAGCTCTTGGAGAGTGTGTTGCATTATATATAGTCGCAATTTTTATTGCCCCAAGAGTAAAGGAGTTTTTCGGGTGCATCTCCGTTGCAGAAGTGATGGGAAAGCTCTATGGACAGAAGGTTAGGATTGTTGCTGCTATATGCTCTATAGTCAATGCTATAGGTATGACTTCGCTTCAAATTATGACTTTCTCTGCAATTTTTGGATATTTTCTTGGAATGCAAAAATTATACGCTACTGCATTTAGCACCTCTGTAGTAATCATATACTCTAGCGCTGGAGGAATTAGGTCCGTTACTTTTACTGATGCGCTGCAATTTTTAACCTTTGGTGTGTGTATTCCTCTGTTTGCTCTTTTTGTTTGGCATGCATTTGGCGATTTGGGTAATATCCAAGATGTTGCGCTTCATAATCCTAATTTTGTCTTAGGTGAAATATTTAATTACAATAACCCGAAGTTTTTTCCTAGCTTGCTTTTATTCTTCTTTTTTGCAGTTCCAGGACTTAACTCAACCATGTTTCAAAGAATACTCATGGCAAAAAATACTCAGCAAATACGCGGGTCATACCTTGCAGGAGCTTCGATAACCTTTATTTTACATTGTACAATTGCCTTTATTGCCCTAATAGTTTTATCCCACAATCCAAATTTACCTGCAAAAGATGTAGCGATGAGGGTTGTAAACGATTACTCCTATACAGGACTCAAAGGCCTTGCTATTGCTGGGATTATGGCAATGATAATGTCTACCGCTGACTCCTGGATTAACACAGGATCGGTCATTTTTGCTCACGATTTTTGCAAGCCTCTTGGCATTAGCTTTAAAAATGAACTCTTAATCTCGAGATTATTTGCAGTTTTTATGGGATGTTTTGCCTTATTTCTTGCACTTTCCGCTGAAGATTTGATGAAGTTGTTATTGCTACAGGGTAAGTTCTACAAACCAATTGTAATGCCCCCTCTTGCTCTTGCGATTTTTGGCTTTAGGACTTCAACCAGAGTTGTTGCATCTGGTATGGTCACTGCTGTTGCATCAGTTTTTATCTGGATGTATTTAATTACTCCTTATAATGGAATAGATGGGATTATGCCATCTGTTGCTGCGAATTTTGTGGCTATTTTCTTCTTTCATTATCTTGTATTTAGACGTGAAGGTGGCTGGGTTTCTAAAAAGCACCCAGAATCTGAGGGTCATATAATTCTTGATGGAAATTCTGTTTATCATCATGACCCATATTGGGTAAGATTTAGGAACGCCCTTAGCTTGTCAAATACTAATTTGACCCGAAGCTCTATGATGAACCCATTTGGTAATATAGCTTATTTCTATTTTGCGGTTATAAATCTTTTTACTGTAGCTGTTACCTTTGCCTTAAGTAGTAAAATATATCTTGGGCATTTTTACTTAGTAAATATCATTCAGGCAATGAACTTACTGATTTCTACTTTCTTCTTTTGCATCAGGCTTTATTCTGAAGATTTTAAGGCAAGCTATCTTAGTGTTATATGGAGAATATCCATATTTATATCACTAGCTTTTACGAGTAGTTTTTTAGTTCTCTTGAGTAATTTTATTGAGCTTTCCTTGATGATGTTTGTATTAAGTATTACCTTGATAGGAGTGCTTTTAAACTGGCAAAATTCTATTTTTATGAGTTTATTTGGCGCTATATTATCTTACATAATATTTACAATCTTCGTAGGAACTGCGCCATCTTTATCAGATGATCATGATATGAATGTTAGGGTATTTTATATTGTTCTGATTATAGGAAGTTTTGTACTTGCATTCTTAAAGCCAAAGCAAGAATTTGAGGAATTTATCATAGCAAAATCAAATTTCTTAGAATCTCAAATAAAAGCTAAAGAGGCAGAAGTGGAGGAAGCCCTTAAACTCAGAGCAGAATTTATCAGAAATGTTAGTCATGAATATAATACCCCAATGACAGGGGTCATTAGCATGGCAGAATCTCTCGAAGATTCTTACAATAAGCTAAGCGATAAGGATAGGATAGATGCTATCAAATTAATCCTCAGCAGCGCAAGAAGATTCAAGGAATATGATGACAACATAACAACCCTCGGAAGACTTTCAAAAGCTAATTACAAAATAGAGCCAGCAGAAATTGATCTAACCAAGCTCCTAATAAATAGAGTAAATGAATGCAAAAGAATATATGGAATAAGTCCGAAAAACGATCATGAGCACAATGACACAAGAGAATTCCGGATGGATGTAGAAAAGAATGTAATGGTCAAATTAGATCCAAAATATATTACTCAGCTCATAGATAACCTTGTATCTAATGCAATTAAATATTGCCAAACCGGAAAAATCACAATCATGTTAGATACATATGGAGACAAAGTCAGAATAAGAGTAGAGGACGAAGGAATCGGCATCCCTCAACGAGAACTTGCAGAAATATTCACCCCATTTTCCGTTAGCTCAAAAACCAAAACTCAGTCCGGAGGAAGGGGAGTTGGCCTTGCTGCTTGCAAAAAAATCGTAGATGTGCATGGGGGAAACATAATCGCAAATAGCGATGGTGATGCTGGGGCTATCTTCACTGTTATACTTCCGATGGCAGTTAGGTATGTATAGTAGGATCAAGACTTGAATTCCATTGGGGTTCTACTTCCCTTTGCAAAACATCCGCACCATATATCGGAATACTTCCCAATATTCCTTCGTCAAACAAAACTATTCTTATTTTGTCTAACTTTGTTCGTATAAAAATAGAGAAAAATATTTAGAAACTAGCGCAAAATTTCACTCTAAATTGCAAAAATGCGAAAATAATAAAAAAATTTACTTGCTATTTTGCAAATCGTCACTTATTGTTTAAAACTTACTTTTTTAAAAGTACCGGAATTTAATGAGCAAAATTCAAGTAGTAAATTTCAAGTGGCTCAAAAGGAGCAATGAGGCAAAGAGGTAATGTTTAATTTTAGATCAAATAAAGAGCCAAATCAAACGAAAGTTGTGGTCGCTATGTCCGGTGGCGTCGATAGCTCTGTTGTTGCTGCTCGCCTTGCTCAAGAAGGGTTTAATGTTATCGGAGTCACCTTGCAGCTTTATGACCAAGGAAGCGTTAAAAAAAGCGGAGCATGTTGCGCCGGAAAAGATATTTACGATGCAAAGCTCGTTGCGGATAAATTCGGCTTCCCGCATTATGTCCTTGATTATGAAAGCAGATTTAAACAGTCAGTAATTGATGATTTTGCAGATAGTTATCTCAGAGGTGAGACCCCCCTTCCATGCGTTAGATGCAATCAGTCCGTGAAATTTCATGACCTAATGGAAATTGCGAAGAGCCTTGGCGCTGATAGTCTTGCTACCGGACATTATGTCAATAATTTCATGGGAAAATCAGGCCCCGAGCTTCACAAAGCAAAAGATGAAAACAAAGATCAGAGCTATTTTTTATTTGCAACAACCAAATCTCAACTTGAATTTTTGCAATTCCCGCTTGGAGATTGCGCTAAAGAAGAAACGAGAAATATGGCGCTAAATCTGGGTCTAGAGATAGCTGATAAACCTGACAGCCAGGATATTTGCTTTGTTCCAAACGGCTCATACTCTGAAATTATCAAAAAAATTAGGCCAAATGCAGAGATTCCAGGAAAATTTATCCATGTTGATGGATATGAAATGGGAATGCATAAGGGGATCATAAATTATACTATCGGACAAAGAAGGGGGATTGGTATATCATGTCCCACCCCCTTATATGTAGTTAAAATTGATCCTGAGAATAATGTTGTATATCTTGGGTCAGAGCAAGATTTATATACAGAAGAATTTATTGCAAAAGAATTAAACTGGATTGGCGATGGCGCTATTCCTGAAGGGGGTCTTTATGTGCAAATAAAAACAAGATCTAGGCATAAAGGTTTAAATGCTAAGATATATTTACTTGACGATAACAATATTTCTGTTAAAGTTCTTGGCTGCGATAAGGCAGTGACTCCTGGTCAGGCATGTGTTTTATATGATAATACAAGGGTTCTTGGGGGTGGCTGGATTTCAAGAATGACATAAAAATTCTATAAAGTTTGGGGTATGAGCAGATTTTTGATATTCCAATTTTACAAGTTTCTTTTGAGGTTTGGTATATAGCGCCTCAAAAGCTATAGCAATTTTGCTGCAAAAAAAGTTATATACTCATTTAATTTGGAGAATAAATATGAGTTTTTTTAAGAAGAAAACAATTGAATCAGTAAGAGAAAATAGTAAGGATAGCAATTTTTCAAAAACACTTACTGCGATAGACCTAATTTTATTCGGACTCGGAGCTATTATTGGCACCGGAGTTTTTGCGCTCACTGGACTTGTTGCGGCGCAATATGCTGGCCCTGCAGTTACTATTTCGTATGCAGTTGCCGGCCTTACTTGTATTTTTGTGGCACTAGCCTACACTGAGCTTGCCGCAATGTTGCCAACTGCAGGAAGTGTTTATACTTATTCATATGTTGGCTTTGGGCAAGTTTTTGCTTGGCTCATGGGCGGTGTTTTAATCCTGGAGCTTTGTCTTGGAGCCGCAACTGTTGCTGCTGCATGGTCCGCTTATGCACAAGGCATATTAGAGTCCGCGGGTATTGTTTTGCCTGCTGCAATATCTAATGTTTATGCTAAAGGCGGGCTTATTAACGTTCCAGCTATTCTAATTACCACTATTGTTGGGTTTATTTTATATAGGGGAACAAAAGATAGTAAAAGAGTTAACGCTGTTTTGGTTCTGATTAAGATGGCTGCAGTAACTGCTTTTATTCTCTCCGCCCTTCCTCATTTTGACCTAAAAAACTGGGAAAATTTCATTCCTTTTGGAGTTGACAATGTACTGATTGGATCATCTATATTATTCTTTGCTTTCACTGGATTTGGCTCACTTGCATCTCTTGCAGAAGAGTGTAAAAATCCGAAAAAAGATTTGATGGTGGGAATTATTGGCTCTCTAACACTTTCCACTGGGATTTATGTATTAGTTGGGGCTCTTGCAACTGGAATCGTGCCATTTTATGAGCTAAATAATGCTCAGCCTCTTGCTAAAGCGCTAAAGCTTAATGGGAATAATGCTGGCTCTATCATTGTTGCAACAGGAGCCGTTTGCGGAATGACAACTGTAATCATGATGAATATTTACGCTCAGTCACGTATATTCTACGTGATGGCAAGAGATGGTCTATTACCTAAGTTTTTTGCTAAAATTCACAGCAAAAATGGTAACCCTCACACAACTATAGTCTTCTTTGCTGCTGTGACTGCGGTTTTATCAGGATTTTTTCCTTATGAAGTGCTTGGAAAATTATCGAGCATGGGCGCTCTTCTAGATTATATGGTAGTATCTGTGATAGTAATGCTATTTAGAGTTCAATACCCAACAGCTCATAGGGCTTTTAAATGTCCTGCGCTTTTTGTTGTTGCTCCTCTTTCTCTTGCTGCTTGTGCTTACCTCCTATCAAAGCAAATTTTTGATAAAGATTGGTCAGTATTATTCACAGGTAAGCTTCTTGGATTTTGGATTCTAGCTCTTCTCGTGCTTTACATAATAAGACAACCATCTATAAAAAAATCAGCATAAATCTGAGTGATAAATGGTGGATTTCAATATAATATTCGACTATCTGGAGATTATTGATAATTTCTTTTGGAGTTATATTGGCTGCTCCTTGATATGTATTGCTGGAATTTATCTAACAATCATATCTCGGGGCAAGCAGTTTAGGGTAATATTCTCCATGAACCAGGTAGTGAAAGATCTGCTAGATGAAGCGAAGGATAAAAGCCAAGCAGGAATCCATCCAGTCAAGCTCTTATTTGCCTCAGTCGGAGGTATGATTGGGGTTGGAAATATTGTTGGTGTTGGTATGGCTGTGATGATCGGCGGCCCTGGAAGCATTTTGTGGATGTGGATAGCATCTCTAAGCGGCATGCTCATCAAATATTCCGAAATTTACCTAGGAATCAAGCACAGAGTGCGGAGTAAAAATGGTCGTAGTTATAATGGCGGGCCAATGTACTACCTTCAGCACGCCTTTAAGTCGAAATTTTGGGCATATTTATCAGCCTTTTTGCTCTGTATTTACGGAGTTGAAATTGTTCAGTTCGTTGTTCTGGTAAACAGGTTTGAGAGTAGCTTTGCGATTGATCGCACAATTTTAGTATATGGTCTTCTTGCTTTATCTCTATATTCAGCATCAGGTGGGATAAACAGACTTGCTACTATATGCTCAATGGTTATGCCCATTTTCCTTAGTTTATATTCGGCTGCATGCTTATTTATAATACTTAGTAACTACAGAGATCTACCACATATATTCTATTTAATTGTTAATGGAGCATTTAATGGCCATGCTGCAATTGGTGGGTTTGCAGCAAGCACGGTAATGCAAACAGCGTATCTTGGTAGTTCAAAAGCTGTATATTCCGGAGATATTGGTATTGGATATGATTCCGTAGTACAAAGCGAAACAAGAGTCGTCTCCCCGATCAAGCAAGCACGTTTATCCATAATTGCCTTATTCATGGATACTTGTATTTGCACGCTCTCAAGTCTTACGATTGCTGCCAGCGGCGCCTGGCATAATTTAAATAGGCTCGAGCCCTCAGAAATTATGGCAAGAATATTTTCCACCTATTTCCCATATAGCGACTATTTCCTAACCTTTATCCTATTTTTTGCGGGATTTACTACTGTGATTGCCTTCTTTACCGTTGGAGCTAAATCTGCTAAATTTATATACCCAAAACATGGCAAGAAAATATTCTTTATTTTTGGCGCTATTTGTTTTATCTTCTTCTCTCACTTCAAGGAAGAAAGGGCTATGATAATTATGAACATCACAAGTTTGATGTTACTAACTTTAAATATTATGGCGATCATCAAAATGAGAAAAGAAATTAAATTTTACGAAGAAAAGTAATGCAGTTAAGGCCAGTCCGCGGAACAAAGGATATTATTCCAAGTCAGTATGATTTATTTCAAAAAATTATCAAGGCTTCAGAGGATATTGCAAAAACCTACTGTTTTCAAGGTTATGCAACCCCTGTGATCGAATATACTGAAATATTTAACAAAACGCTCGGACAAACATCTGATGTTGTTAACAAAGAAATGTATAACTTTAATGACAGAAGCGATGAGAGCATAACTTTGAGGCCAGAATTTACAGCAGGAATCATGAGGAGTATTTTTTCAGAATCTCTAACTCATGAGCTCCCCTTAAGGCTATTTAGCTACGGGCCTCTTTTTAGGCATGATAGACCTCAGGCAGGAAGACAAAGGCAATTTCACCAGGTAAATTTTGAAATTATAGGAGAAAACTCAGAATTATCGGATGCAGAAGCTGTAAAGCTTGGATGTGATATCATCAAAGCCCTTGGAATTATTGATGTTCAGATCGAGATCAATTCCCTTGGGTGCGAGGATTCTAGGTCTTCTTATCATGTAGCGCTAAAAGATTACTTAATTAAGTATGAGGATGATTTATCTCACGATAGTAAAATAAGGCTACACAAAAACCCCATGAGAATTCTTGACTCTAAGGATGAAGGGGATAAAAAAATAGTTCAAAACGCGCCTCTTATTTCAAAATTTTACACAAAAGAGGCAAAGGCTCGGTTTGATTTAGTGCTTAGACTTTTAGATAAGATGAATGTACCATATGTTATAAATGAAAATCTTGTTAGAGGCCTAGATTACTACTCTCACACAGCATTTGAGTATAGTACAAACAAAATCGGTGCTCAAACAGCAATTGGTGGGGGCGGAAGGTATGATGGTCTTGCAAAAATGATGGGCAAACAAGTTATCCCGGCAATCGGCCTTGCTTGCGGGGTTGAGAGGATGATGATATTAATGCAGGAAGCGCATAAATATGAGAGAAAAAATATAGGAATTTTTCCAATAAGCCAAGATGAGGTTGAATTTTGCGCGGTTTTTGCATCAAACCTAAGAGAGCATGGCCTTCCTGTATTAGTCTATGAGTCAGGCAAGCTTGGAAAAAGGATTGAAAAATCTGTATCTAATGGTTGCAATTATGCAGCTTTTATTGGGCAAAACGAAGTACTGAGTAAGAGTTTTAGAATAAAAAATTTGATTAGCGGAGAAGAGAGTTTATTATCTTATGAAGAAATTTTAAAAATGCTAAAGGAGCAATTTGGATGATTTTTGTATCTGCGATCATAGTCCTTTTGTTGATTGCTTTCTCTTCGTATCTTTCAGCCCTAGAGACTTCGATAGTTGCAGCCTCACCAGGAAGGATTCACAAAAGCAAAAATGCATCTAAAAAAAAGACCACATTACTTCTGAAGCTCCTCAAGGATAGGAACAAGATAATAAGTACTATTCTGGTAATGTTTAGCATCGTAAATACAGTAGCCACTACCCTTGCAACTGGAGTTATTATGGAGTTAGTGGGGGGGGAATATGGAATTGCGGCCTCTTCTGCAATTATGTCCGTTCTTCTAATAATTTTTGCAGAAGTGCTCCCGAAGTCAATTGGCGTCTCAAAGGCTGAGCAAATAGCTCTCAAGGGGGCGGGTTTTATCAAATCTTCTCTTTACTTTATGTTCCCAATTAATTTTGCGATCAACAAAATTATCAAGCTTTTTTGCTTCATATTTAGGGTCAATCTTAATTCAGAAATATCAGCAGCAGATGAAGTTCGCGGAGTTATAGAGCATTACCATCAAGAGGGTAATGTAAAAAAATATGATAGGGATATGCTCGGTGGCGTGCTTGATCTTAGGCATATTACTGTAGAAGAGGTGATGATTCATAGAAGTCAGATTGTTAGTATCAATATCGATCAGAATGCTGGTGATATTATTACTCAAGCGCTTAATTCCCCACACACAAGAATCCCACTTTGGAGAGAGACAAAGGATAATATAGTTGGAATTCTCCACCTAAGAAGCATATTAAAAGCTCTCCACAAGAATAAATATAATTTCAATAAGATTGATATTAGCTCTTATATTACTGAGCCTTGGTTTGTTCCGGAAAATGCGCCGTTAAGCAAACAACTAACTGAGTTTAAAGACCGCAGAAGCCATATGGCTATTGTTGTGGACGAATATGGCGATATTATAGGCATTCTTACTCTAGAAGACATATTAGAAGAAGTGGTGGGGCAGATTGAAGATGAAATTGATGTTGCACCGAGTAAAATTATCAAAAAAAATGAGAATATGTATTTAGTTGATGGCACAGCCTCAATAAGGGACATAAATAGGGAGCTAAATTTACAACTAAACGGGGAAGATGCTCATACAATCTCTGGTATGTTTATGCACCATCTTGAGAGGCTGCCGAATGTGGGGGACGTTATACATACTTCCGGGGCAAAAATGACCATAGTCAAGAAACATACTCATAAAATCAAACAAGTTCTAATTGAAATTTTGCAATTGGAAGAAAGTCATGATGATCATAAGTAATCTTGGCAATTTATTACTCATCTTATCTCTAATATCTGGGCTCTCACTCTCACTTAGCAAAGCTTCTTGGATCAAAAATTCTAGCAAGGCACTTAAAGTAATATACATATTTTACCACCTTTTAATTATATCCTCCTTTTTTTTCATGATGCATAACTTCATATCGCGAGATATGAGTTACATAACGGTTATTATGAATTCGAGTACGTTAATGGGTCTTGAATATAGAATAGCTGGCTGCTGGGGAAGTCATGAGACTTCTATGTTATTTTGGACATCGAGCGCATCTATTCTCTCTCTGATTTACGCTTATGGCACTAAGTTCAAGGACCAGGCAAGTTTATATATAAATAATATAATCAGTATTACTTTTGTCTTTTATATTTTTATCTTCGCAAATCCCTTCATTCAAACAAGCGCTCAGATAAAAGAAGGTCTCGGAATGAATACATCCCTGCAAGATTCAGGAATGATGATTCACCCACCTATGCTCTTATTCTCATATGCTCTGATGCAGCTTATATATTCTGTAAATCTAGGTGCGGTAATTACGGGAAATATTCACTCAAATATTATCCTCTTATATTTGATAAGAACTGCGTTTGGTTTACTCACTCTTGCTATTTCGCTTGGTGGGTGGTGGGCATATAGAGAGCTTGGCTGGGGAGGATATTGGTTTTTTGACCCAGTAGAAAATATTTCCCTTCTGACGTGGATATTATTTTTTGTCTATCATCATAATTTCATCCCATTCCCCTCATCGCCAAAGAATTATTTACTAGGTATGATGCCGTTCTTATCTGTAATCTTTGGAACATATCTTGTTCGCTCAGGTCTGCTAAATTCCATACATAGCTTTGCTGAGTCTTCCGGAGCAATTATAATACTTTTTATAGCAAGCTGCGCCTCTATCCCCTTTTTCTACTTATTATACAAAAACACTGAAACACATTATCCAAGCAAGCTAATTAGGGTGGGAAAATATTTTTGGCTCACTTCAGCCGGCGTGATACTAATTTCACTTATTGTGCCGATATTCTCTCCTGTTTCATTCGAAATTTCACCTGGTTTTTTTTACTCAACCCTAATGCCATTAATGCTTGCTTCTTCATCTTTTGCGGGTTTGGTATATTTCGGCCATGATTATGTAAAGAATATTATATTCCTGACAATTCATATCCAGATTTTTATGATATTATATTTTGGAATTAAGGTAGGATTTTTATATTCCCTTGCTTATTCCTGCGGCTTATGGATATTCAATACATCCTTTATAGGCTTGTTACGATCGGCAATTGGCAAGTCTCTAGGTCCGAAACGTTTGAGCATGTTTTTAGGGCATATATCTATCGGGCTTTTTATATTATCTATCTCCTTCAATAACCATTTTCGAGAATCTCACAATTTTATACTAACGCCAAAAGAAGAGGTAATGTTCAGGAAAAATATTCACTTAACGCTAGAGGATGTGGAGTATGGGCATGGGGGGAATTATTTAGAGCAAAAAGCGCGAATCAAACTATCATGGTCCATCCCTATTATAGCATATTTAACTCCATCACTAAGATATTACCCAATCGAAAAATCACTCTCTAGCGAAGTCTCCATTTTCAGTACAAAATATGGGGACTGGTATTCTGTTATAAATAATGCACAAAATGATACAATATCAGTGGAAATTTCATATCAACCGGCAATAGGCTTAATTTGGATTTCTGTAATTTTATGTGTATGCTCTATACTAATGCGAAACTTCACAAAGTAAGAATCATGATAAATAACATCACCCTCATAATCACCTTAATATTATTTGCACAGTTAGCGCAAGGGTCAGAAAAGCAAAGTATCCCGAGATTTGTTTCAATCAAAGCATCGGAAGCAAATACTCGCTCCGGACCTGGGGCTAATTACAAAACACTTTACCTATATCAATACAAAGGGCTCCCGGTTGAAGTAATTGCAGAATACGAACAGTGGAGAAAAATTAAAGATATAAATGGAGACGAAGGCTGGATTCATTCAAGTATATTATCAGGAAAAAGATCAATAATAGTATCAAGTAAAAATGAGGAGTTGTTATACAAAAGCGATAGTCTAAAATCAAAAATAGTTGCAAGACTCAATCCCGGCATGGTATGCGGACTAATAAAATGCACAAAATCCTGGTGCAAAGTAAAATGCCAAGATTACACTGGATGGATAGGAAGATCTTCAATCTGGGGGGTTTATGGCCACGAAGAATGGTAAAACATTAACAAAAAAAATAACAAAGCACAATCTTACGAAGAAAGAAGGTAAAAAGCAAAGCTTTGCGCAGCATATATTAGAGCTTAGATTAAGGGTAATATATATTCTCTTTATATATCTGATTTCATTCTCACTTTCCTATTATTTTAATGATATAATTTATGAGCTAATTGCTCGCCCAATTATGAGCGCAAATGGTAATCCTCAAGCTGAGTTTATATACACAAATCTCACTGAAGCTTTTTTTGCAAAACTGAGCCTTTCCGCAAAAATTGGTTTTATAATTGCAATACCATTTATTTCCTTTCATATATATAAATTTATTTCACCTGGTTTATACAAAAAAGAGCAAAAAATCATCCTAATAGCCCTCTGCAGCTCAAATATACTATTTTACCTAGGGATTATTTTTGTATATTACCTTGTAATGCCGAAAGCATTTGAATTTTTTCTCAGCTTTCAGCAATCCTCTAATGGATATACTCTAATGTTACATGCAAAAATTAGTGAATATATTAGCCTTGTAACTCATCTTGCGATTAGCTTTGGAATAGCTTTCCAACTGCCAGTAGTTTTATTTATATTTGTATATCTTGGGATATTAAGCCCTCAGCAATTAATAATAAATAGAAGGGTTGCAATTGTGCTCATTTTTATACTAGCTGGTATTATAACCCCGCCTGATGTAGCAAGTCAGCTCTTACTTGCCCTTCCGCTAATTGGCCTATATGAACTTACAATTAGAGTAATTACTCAAACAACTGACAAAATGTGATGATCTAATTCAACATAAAGACTATATATTGCTATGAGTCTATATTGAATGATCTACTCTCTTGTTCTTTATAATTTTATTAACGAACTTGTACTAGCGGTAAGTTTTTTTCTTTGTTGTAAAATCTGGTTTGTCCAATCAGCTCTTACTCCTTGACGACTTTTAATCTTTGATAAATTGCCCTCTTTTTTTGCCGCTCTCTGCGCAGATATTCTCCCCTGGATCATACTCATTAGCTCTGGGTCTCTCATCTTAGCCCAAACAAGCATTTTAATTGGAAAATTATTAATTGTACTTTTTTCTTCTATCTTCACTCCACGCGATATTAGTAATTTACATAATTCTGGATTGCGTAAAGTAACAGCAGCAAATTCAAAAACTGGTACTCCGTTTATCTTTGTATCTGGGTTGAATTGTACACCTTTTTTTAGTGCAATTTCAAGTATCTCAAAATTTCCTCTTTCTATTGCATATTCTATTATTGACTGATTTCCGATCTTGGTACTAGGATCCAATTTGGGAGAATTAGATATTATATATTTGACTAATTCAATGTCAAAGCAGATGAAGGGGGATTCGAGTATAGGAAGATTATCTATTTTTTGATTAGCATCAACTTTTACTCCTTTTTCAATAGACCTCTTCGGTGTCAATGTCAACGAAAAAGGGACCAGTAAATTGCGCCAAAAAGGGACTGTTTAGTCCCAGCAAGAAGTGGTTAGGATTCATGATAAAATATTCCGGATGAATTGTCCACTGGTTTAAAATAAATTGCCAAGGAGTTTTGCCCTTGATGGCTTTGAGTCTTTTTGCAAAGTTATATGCCATCAGGTAAGCATGTAGATGCTGTTTTAGCTCATCCTGAGAA
>JANRMF010000089.1:0-16330 GCA_033761815.1 Rickettsiaceae bacterium | reverse complement strand
AACAATATCAGCTCCCAGCACTGCAGGGGCGAAATCAGCTACGATCTAGATAAGAACTACTGGGGCAAGGGTATTATGATTAATGCCGTATTCAAAATTGTAGAATTTGCCTTTGGCAAATTAAATCTTGTCAGAATCCAGGCGACAGTAGGCAAACATAATCCAAGATCTATTAAACTATTAGAAAATTTGAATTTTAAAAAAGAGGGCGAACTGGCTTGTTATGAAAAACTAAAGGGGAAACATTACGATTTTTATATGTATGCAATCACTAGAAGACCGTAACCTATACCAATATACCTGTGTGTCAAATAATATCGAAGTTTCGGTAAGGCCTTTTTACGCAGCAGAATTATCAAGCAGCTCAAGCCATAGCCACGTTTACATATACAAAATTAAAATAAAAAATCACTCGCCTGATGATATTAAACTTCTATCTAGAGAGTGGAACATCGCCCAGGAAGATGGGTTTTTTGAAATAGTCCGCGGAGAAGGAGTTGTTGGCAAGCAGCCAGTAATAAAAAGTGGCGGCGAATTTGAATATGCAAGCCAGGCGATCCTATTTGCTCCATCTGGAATGATGTATGGATCTTTCTATTGCCTCAATCTTCACACCTGGAAAAATATCGAGGTCAAAATCCCAGCCTTCTCTCTTGATAGAGAAGTGGTGATTCAATAGTTTTCCTATTAATTTTCATGTAGATTATTGAACTGTCCATGTCATAAATAATTTAAGGTATATTTAAAATGGCCAAAAGTAATATTATTTTGTTTTGTCAATGGGTCAGATCACGCATCCAAGAGTGGAGCTTACGCAAAAAGCATTATCTAAACTAATTTCAGATAAGCTTGGGTGGGCTGAGTTTGCATCTAATGCAAGAGTAATGTAGGCTCAACTTTTAGATAAGGTCTATTATCATACTTTAGATAAATATAATAAGGGAGAGATAAATACAAAGACCTTCGCAAAGCAGATTGCATACCAGCTTGGGTTAGATTTATTGAATCAGTTGAGGGTGAGACTTCCATTGGGGGTCAGATAATTAACGCCTGGAATGCTATGTGCGAAATTTCCCCCAAGAATTTGACCAGGGCAGAAAAGATCTTTGCGCTCTCGAGTGAAGACAGAAAACTATTGATTGTTAGTTCTACCAACCCAGCTCAAGATATTTTTGTTAAAGAACAATTATCTAAGATATTACAGAAGCTTTTGTTAGATCTTGAGGCAAAATCTGATGAAAAAATTTACGTAAGTCTCTAATATGAATCCCGTGAACTTAACCTTTCAAAACTTGCAAATAATCTTATTAAAGAAAAAGACTTAGATCAAAAAGGTAATTTCATTAGGCTTTTTCATAACAAAATAGACATAAAACCAGAGAATGCTCAGGTTGTTTTTAACGCGGAGGAATTTTTTGACGATAGTTATATAAAGTTTTATAATAGCGAGGGCGTTAGCGAGACAGGGCTTAGCGGCGGGATTGAAGATGCGTTCGCGATGGATGCGTCCTCTTAAACTTACTGGAAAAAGCTCTACACAGTTGGTTATAGGTGACTTTTTCGCCTGGATCAATGAGAGGTTAATCTTGGGAATGTAAGGTTAGGATATGTAAGTTTTCGGGAGATTTTTCGCTGCAATTTTTTCTGCCCCTTTTTTATTTTGACCCTGTCACTGGATCATTCTAGTGTATTTAGTCATAAACTACATTGTATTTTTTGGTTTCTGCAAAAAAGCGCTATACAATCTTGCTATAGATTATTGAACTGGTCAGTTTTTTCGCTAACTATATGAAATAATATTTGCATAAATCATTTTTATGTTTATAGTATCAATTCATAAATTTTAATTTATAATATAAAAAAAATGTTTAATAATAAAAAATCAAACAATGCCAAATATTTTGGTAGTGGCAACGATAAAATGCTGACGATGTATAAAAAATCTCAACAAAAAACAATAGACGTTAATACAGACCCAGATCAGATGCACCCATTTGATGATAAGTTTTTCGGTTTTAATCCACCTAGTAGATATCCTGGTATAGATCTTGGTTCTGGCATAAATCAAAATGATCCGGAGGGAATTTTAACCCCGGTAGTTGAAGACATCGATTTGGATACTAGAAAGTTAAGTGGCCATAATGATGCTCAATCTAATCAGCATGGTGATGTCAATTAATATTCACTAAGGGCCGGCTCAATAATCTATTGCGGGCATTGTCTAATGGTTTTTGAAAAAAGAACCAAGGCGCCTTTGCTTAGTATTATTGAACTGTCCAGCTTTTAATTTTAGCATTTATTTAAGACTCAAATTCCACAGAACAATTTGGTGTTTCATATAATTTTATTTTGTGAATTAATACGGAATCTGGAAATAAACTTGGGAAAATATCATTTTTTAGATGTATAGCTATATTTTCAGCAGTTGGGTTTACATCTAAATAGTAGATTTTTTGCTGAGTGTGCTTTGATATATCTTCGCCAAGCTCTATATCTTTTTTTGAGAGTATGGTAGTATGATCCAAATTATCATCTATCCATTTTTTTATAACCTCTTTCACCGCTCCGAAATCTATCACCCTTCCAAGATCATCAAGTTCTTTTGCAGAAAATGACACTTCCAGAACATATCTATGCCCGTGTAGGTATTTGCATTTATTTTCATGGCCAATTACCCTGTGCGCTGCGTCAAACTCTACTTTTCTTGTAATAAATATCATTATAGTCCAAACATATTATTAATTGAATAAAGTCCCGGCTTTTGAGTTGCAAGCCATAAAATAGCGTCAAGAGCACTACTTGCTAGCAAATTTCTATCATTCATTGTATGAGTAATGGAAATAGAGTCATAAGGGCCGGTGAAAATAACTTCATGCTTTCCTGTGATGCTTCCGGCTCTAATAGAATTAACCCTAATTGACTTATTTTCCCTTGGGAGTGCAATATTTGCTTCAATATCAGCCTGTACTTCTTCTTTGATTGAAGAGGCAATCATAAGGGCTGTACCTGATGGGCTGTCTATCTTGTGTCTATGGTGTGATTCTACTATATCAATATCATAAGCATCACTAAGTATTTTTGCTATTTTTTTTGAAATATTTGCAATTAAATTCGCCCCAAAACTCACATTAGGCGCGCTCATAATAGAATGATTTTGTGCCAAAGTTTTTATCAGGTCATGTTCCCCCGGGGAAAGGGCAGTTGTACCAATTAAAATAGCCTTTGTTTTATAGCTATTCTCAACTAGGTGAGTTAGCAACGCAGAAGACCCCTCTCTTGTGCTAAAATCTACTATTAAATCAGCCTTCAGACAAAATCCCTCAAGATCTCCCCCTTCTTCAAAAATCACTATCTCAGAAATCTCTTTTTTAGATGAGTATAAATTTTCTATTGCTCCCCCCATTTTGCCATATCCGTAAATACCGAGTATCATTCTATTGTCCTTTGCTGTAATTTAAGATCAGATTATATATGCCCGATAGAATTTGGGGCTTTTGATTTAAGGATTCGCATTTTTCATAAAGTAATCTAGCTGCGCTTATACCTTCAATTGAGATTTTGCGAGGCATAACCTCCCCGCGCGCAATAATTTGACCAAATTGAAAATTTCTTGACTGATCTGAAAAACAGGAAAGCATTATATCGCCAATTCCAGAATATGAAAGGACGTCGCCAGGGTCGCACCCTATATGTTTGCAAATTTCCATTAACTCTAAAATTGCGTCTGTGCAAATTTTTGCTCTAAAATTATTTCCAAGGCCTTTTTCAATAATATATCCGCAGTAAATAGAGAGTATATTTTTATAGCAACCACAAATCTGCATTGTTATATAATCTCTCAGAGGGAGAAGTTCAAGGGTCTCACATGAAAGCTCGCTGGCCGCAGTGATTGCTCTTGCGTAATTTTTTGCAGCAATATTTGCCGAGGCTTTTTGTTTTTTTGCTATTTCTATCGCAAAGTTAGGGCCCGCCAGGAAAAGAGGGTCAATTTTTTCATACTCAAGAATCTCGCTTAATAATTTTCCGCTTTCTGGGTCCATTCCTTTGGATGATATGATAATATTTGGCTGACTCCTGAAATATTGCAAATTTTTTTGAATAATTTGCGCTATGGCATTAGTTGTGACAGAAATTATGGTATAATCAGCGCTGGGTGCAAGATGATCTTGAATTATTATCTCGCCTGGAATAATTGCCCCCGGAATCGCATCATTCACCCTCTCATTTTGTAATTTTGTTATTTTGTGTTTGTTTTGGGTGACAAGAGTAACTTTGTGCTTCTTCGACAAAGCTATTGAGAGCGCGGAGCCCCAAGCCCCCGCTCCGACGATTTGTACAATCTTCATATTATGGATTATCCTAGAATTCAAAATTTGATTCACAAATTAAATATATTGTTTATAATAGCGACGTCAAAACAAAAAATGCCTTCAACCTTTTACTGACCAAAATAAATGAACCAAAAAAAGTTTGTGTTTTTTTCCGCCATAACCGGAAACATTCTAGAGTATTACGACTTCACTGTCTATCTCGTATTTTATAGCATTATCGGTAAAAACTTTTTTCCCGAAACTTCTGAATTTGCTCAAACTCTGCAAAGTCTTGCTGTGTTTGCTATTGGCTTTATAACAAGACCAATAGGAGGCATATTATTTGGTTATATTGGCGATAGATATGGCAGGAGAATGTCCTTGATTTTTTCAGTACTTGGTATGACAATTCCCACTTTTGCCATGGGTTTAATTCCGACTTACTCTGAAATTGGATATTGCGCACCTTTGCTGCTTATTATTTTCAGGCTTTTGCAGGGTTTATGCATAAGCGGAGAGGGCACTGGTGCTGCTATTTTTGTTTTGGAGCATCAAAATAATCTTAGACCTGGCTTTGTGACTGGCCTTGTTCATGGGTCAAATATAGCTGGCACTATTATCGCTTCTTTTATTGGGATTCTGATCAATCAACTTTTTCCAGGGGTTAAATATGCATGGCGATTTGCTTTTATTCTTGGCGGTTTTATGGGGCTTCTTGGATTCTATCTGAGATTAAGAGTCTCTGAGACTCCAATTTTTGAGAATCTTCACGAGAAAAAAAGAACTTTGAAGGCTCCTTTTATCCATGTTATCAAAAATTCCTGGAGATCTATGTTTCTAACTTTTTGCGTGGCGGGCTTTACTAGTAGTATTTTTTATATGGTTAAAAGCTATGTAAATGTCTTTTACAGAGACATAATGCATTATGATACCACTATTTCTTTATGCTACTCAACTTATGCGTCTTTTGTTTTAATGATCGGAATTCCTATAGCAGGGATGATTGTAGATAAAATTGGAAAAGTTGTTGTTATGAAATTTGCAGTTATTTCCGTGATATTTTTTGCAACCCCTGTACTGATAGGAATGTCTTCAGATATTTTTGCGCTAAGGTTGTTTTCTTTAACGTCTCTTTCTATGATGGCGGCAGCAATGTCTGGCTCTGCTTATATATTTGTCATTTCATTATTTAAGCCAGAAGATAGGTTTTCTGGGGTGGCGTTTAGTTATAATCTTGGAATCGCGGTTTTTGGTGGCACTTCCCCTATTATTTCGACGTGGCTTGTGGTTGCAACTGATCTATACTACGCAGCATCTTTTTATATAATGGCGACAGCTATTATGTTTCTTTTAGTTATGACTTTAATGAAAAAACAAGTAGATAGGGCATAATCTATTATTTTTTAAATCTATTATAGTATGCAAGAATTCTGGGTAGCCCAATTCCAAGCCGCAACGTCAGCCTGATTTATTTTAGCTCTGACTATATAATTTTTGCGAAATGCTATATTTATGCGTTATAATCCTTACAAAACTATAATTTAAATTCTTGATGAGATTTTTCCTGGCCCTCTGTATATCTCTTTTTTCTCCTTTATTGCTTGTTGATTCGGCGTCTGCAGGAGTTCCGTTTTCTCTTGAGAAAAATTTTATCAAGGCAGATAGTGTTTACTACCATTCCGAGATGAGCTTCCTTGAAGCATCCGGAAATGTTCGCGCTCTGAGTGACAATTATTTCATGAAGAGCGAGCGTGCTTACATTGATTTTATAAATCAAAGACTCCTTATGAATAAGGGGGTTTACGTTGAGAGCCCATCTCAAAAATTCCAAGCAAACTCTCTCTTTGTCAGTCAGGCAAGGGGTAGATTTTTGGCTAAGGGGATAAAATTGAAGCTTAATGATTCAGATTTAATAGTCGCAAAGAAGGCTGCTGGAACATTCAACGATAATATAGATATTTACGATGGGGCATTTTCGCCCTGCAAAATTTGTATAAATAACAAGCCATTATGGCAAATAAATTCGAAAGAGACGCATGTTAATTTCAAAGAAAAAAGTGTAAGTTACAAAAATGCGAGTTTTGCTTTTGCCGGTCGCAAAATCTTCTTTCTGCCTTTTTTTTCCCACCCGCTAGGCGACGCTGATCCAAAGTCTGGACTATTGAAACCATCAATATATAAGGGCTCATTAAGGGTTCCTATATATTTATATCTTTATCCGAATATGGATGCCACTTACACACCAAGAATTGGGAGTAAAATTTTCATTCATGAGCTAGAATTCAGGCATTTACAAGAAAATGGAGACTACCAAATTATTGGCAGCTTTGCAAAGGGTCGTAAAGGAAAAGATAATGCTTTTAAAAATAAAGATAGGTTCCATATTAATGTCGCTGGAAAATATAACTATAATTCAATTCATTATGGCTACAGATATGAGCAAGTATCAGATAAATCTTATCTAAAAAATTATTATCAAGATTATAGGTCATATCTTAAATCAAACCTATATTTATATGAAATCTATGATGATGGTTATTTTCAGGGCGATATTCAAAAATATCAAGGACTCAGACATGAGGATAAAAAATCAGTTGATCCCTTAATATTACCAAGCCTTTTATATAAAAGGGATGTTAATTTTGATAATGGATGGGCATTGTCGGCCAAGGAGCAATTTATTCAGTATAATGAGCCCTCTAGAAAAAATATCTCACGAAATAGCCTGGAGCTAAATCTAAGCAAAAGCTTTAATAGCGAATTTGGAGCTTACGGCAATATTTCCCTCTCCAATTACTTTGATCTTTATAAAGTTGATAGGGTTAAGCAAAAAACATTTCTAATTAAAGATAAATTAATCAGTAAAAATACACCTGAGATACAAATGATAGGCAAGTTACCTATTGCCCATTATGGCCAAAAGGCGACTTTTATTGTAGAGCCGCAAATAAGCATCGTAACGGGCGTAAAAAAGCCAGGAAATAGCAATAGGCATAATTTGATAGACTCCGCAAATATGGAGTTAAATGAGAATAATATATTCAGCAAATCAAGATTTAGCGGTGTTGATTATAGAGAATACGGCACAAGACTGAGTTACGGAGTGAATAACTATCTCATATCTGAGAACTGGGCTATTGGCGGATTTTTGGGTCAATTACTCAGATCAGAAAATGATGGACTTGGATCTAAAAGTAATTATGTAGGTAAAATCTCATATTCCTGGCTAGATAATTTTGAAATTTACTACCGGTTTCAGAGAAGATCGAGAGATTTCAGATCCATAAGGGATGAGGTTGTAACTTACCTATATTTAGATAGACTCACCTTTCAAAATAACCTAACCTTTTTGCGAGATTTGAAGAAATTTTACCAAAGCAAAGAACCTCATGAAACTCTCGAAAGCGATGCAATTAGGCAAAATTTCACACAAATTACATTCAAAGTAGATGATAATCTTTCTGTTTTTGGTGAGCTCAGGCTCAATTTTTCTAAAAAGCATCATCCAAGAAAGCTAAGTGACGGTATGGGATTTACATATTCTCTAGACTGCGTTGCATTATCAGCGCGGATCAAAAATAACTATACTAGCGATCCGATTAGGGGCATTATCAAAAATAGATCCTTTTCTGCTACTTTAGGGTTAAAAACTCTTAATATGTAGGGTATATTTTTTAGATTATCATTGGAGTTAAGTGAGGCTTTTCTGTTGCCCGGCAAGCCCCCAGCCGCTTAGCTCGCTCCTGCTTATGCAGCAGCTAAAGCTACGTAACGATTATTGTCGTTTGCGTTTATATTTATTTGATCCTTCAGGTAATTTTAGTTTTGCAACTAAACTAACCCCGGCAGTATCTCTCCGGGCAAAAGCTAAACCTTTACTAAGCACGTCGATCCTAATTCGTCCCCATATTATTTGTGGTGGAGACGCCGGGCTCTGCCCCCGGGTCCGCTTCTTCTATTCTATAAAGCCATTTATTGCCATAGCCCCTTAAGGCAAGTATATTGTAACTAAAAAAGGAGGATTATGCAAATTTTAATCATAGGACGAAATGGCCAAGTAGCCCAAAGTCTTGCAAAAATTGGGCATGGGCGCAATATTTCAATAGCAGGAAGAGGTGATCTGGATCTTGCTGATGAATTTTCTATCAAAAATTTTCTCAATAATTTTGCAAAAACCCTTAGTCTGGATCAAAAAAATGTTATTATAAATTCTGCGGCATATACAAATGTTGAGCAGGCGGAAGATGAGGAAGGTCTTGCTATGATGGTAAATGCTAGAGCACAGAAGATAATAGCAGAATTTGCTGCAAAAAATGGAGTTTTATATGTGAGTTATTCAACAGATTATGTTTTTGATGGCACCTCCCAAGTGGCTTACTCTGAAGATAGCATAACAAATCCCATAAATATATATGGCGCATCTAAGCTTGCAGGGGAAAGAGAAGTCGAAAATTCCGGGGCAGAATATCTAATGCTACGAACCAGCTGGGTCTTCTCGCCCATGGGTCAGAATTTTGTAAAAAAAATATCGCAGCTCATAAAAAGCCGGGATCAAATCTCAGTCATCAATGACCAGATAGGAAAACCAACATCTAGCGAATTTTTGGCAGAAATTACCTACTCGCTAATAGATTTATTGGGGGCAAAGAATAATCCAAAGGAAATTATCCATGTTTCTCAGGAAAGCGAGATTAGCTGGTATGGTTTTGCAGAAAAAATTAAGGAAATCATGGGCAATCAAGGGGCGAAAATAATTCCGTGTTTATCAAGCGATTTTAAAACAAAAGCAATGAGGCCGAAATATTCACCACTAAGCACATCTAAATTGCAAAAAATAATAGGAGTGGAAAATTTGCGCAAATGGGATATTGACCTTCAAAATATAATAAGATTGATTGAATGAGCGATGAAATAAATTTAAAAAAAATATGGATAGATCATATAATATTAAAATATGGCAGTGGCAATACTCTTGAGTCTTATAATAGAGATCTCTCTGATTTTATTTTATTTTTAAATAGTAACGGGGAGGCGGGGTCTTATGATTGCGCTATTAGTCACCAACAAAGCTTGGGGCTTGATCTTGAAAGTAAGTTATTATTATCTATTGGGATAAGGCAAATCAGAAGCTGGCTCGCCTCTCTTAAGTCCGCAAATTTACTCAGCTCCTCAATAGCTCGAAAACTCTCTTGCATTAGAAGTTTCTATAAATTTCTGCGTAAAAATGACTATAATATTGATGAGGCAATTTTTACCTTAAGGACTCCGAAAAAATCCCGCAATCTCCCAAAATCGGTTAAGGAAGAGCATATAGAAATGACTATAAATGGCCTTGTCTCAAGCCAGGAGGAAGAATGGATTGCACTGAGAAATAGAGCGATTTTATTACTAACATATTGTCAGGGTCTTAGGATAAGCGAAGCTCTTTCGCTTAATAAAGCTTATATTGATCAGGAATTTATTATTGTCCGGGGCAAAGGCGGGAAAGAGAGGCTTGTTCCGTGGCTTTTGATCGCAAAGGATGCTGTAAAATCATACCTATCTAAGGTGCCGTTTTTAATAGAAAATAATGAGACTATTTTTTTGGGAAAAAGAGGAAAGGCGCTTTGCAGAACTCAGTATAATAAAATACTGATTTCACTGAGAAATAGCCTTATGTTACCAGATCATATCTCCCCCCATGCATTTAGACATTCTTTTGCAACGCATTTGCTAGAAAATGGAGCGGATATTAGAGTAATTGGCGAACTGTTAGGGCATAGCAGCCTCTCAACCACTCAGATATATACTAAGTCTACGTTAAATCACTTAAAACAAGCTCATAAAAACGCATTTGATTAAGTGTAGCGCTCTATGTATTTTTATTTTATCTTCTGCAGGCAGGATTCAACTTCTAGCGCATTCTCTGCGCCTTTGTCATAAAAAAATTTCAGCTCCGGAGAATATCTGAGCTTTACATATTCTGTAACTTGCTGCCTTATAGCATGCTTAGAATCCTCTAAGGCTTCTATAATCTGATTAGTATCCAGCGTATTTGCAAAGGGCAGGAAATAGCAATTTGCATGCCTCAAATCAGCTGAAACCCTAACATCAGTTATTGTTATGGTGTTTTTTATTAAATTTATATGCAGGCCCCGCTTTCGGGTGAAAACATTCGCAAGACCTTGCTTTATTAACTCAGCAACTTTTAATTGCCTGCTTGACTGATCGGCATTTCTCATAATTCCCATTTATTTTATCTTTGTTCTGCAATCTAGTTGAGAGGGTCGCTTCTATAGCCTTACCCTTCATGAATAACCCTCTTTATAAGCCCCTTTTTTCCTCAACTAACTCAAATACTTCAACTACATCGCCTTCTCTTATGTCATCGTAATTTTCGAAAGCTATACCGCATTCGTAATTTTCTCTGACCTCCTTCACATCATCCTTGAATCTTTTGAGGGTTTTTAGCTTGCCTTCATGGATAACAATATTATCCCTAAGTAACCTAACCCCCGCTCCTCTTTTGATTGTTCCATGAGTAACATATGAGCCGGCCACTTTACCAACTTTGGTGATATTAAAGACTTGCCTAATTTCTACACTTCCAATATATACTTCCCTGATTATAGGAGATAACATTCCTACTACGATTGATTTTACGTCATCAATCAAATTATATATTATAGAATAATAACGAAGATCGACATTTTCCTTTTCTGCAATAATAGCAACATTACCCGGCGCTCTGACGTTAAAACCAAGGATAATGCCTTTGGATGCCGAAGTGAGGGCGACATCTGATTCTGATATAGCTCCAACCGCCGCATGAATTATCTTGATTCTCACCTCATCGCTAGTGATTTTGTTGATGCTAGATGCGATAGCCTCCAAAGAGCCCTGTACATCAGCTTTTATTACAATCGGAAGTTCTTTGATTCCGCCCTCGCCGGTTGCCTTAAGGAACATTTCCTCTAAGCTACTTTTTTTGATTTGGTCGTTTTTCTTATCAAGGGCTTTTTTAATTCTATATTCTGCTATATCCCTTGCTTGCTTTTCTGTTTGAACAACGGAAAAAGCCTCTCCCGCAAGCGGACTTGCACCAAGTCCCCACACTTCTGCGGGCATAGATGGGCTACATTCTGTGATATTATGACCCTTATCATCATTCATCCTCTTGACCCTTCCATAACTTGTACCGGCAACTATGATATCTCCATTTCTGAGGCTTCCCCTTGTTACAAGCAATGTTGCAATTACACCCCTGGTTTTATCTATTCTTGACTCAATTACTGCTCCGGATGCTTGCGCAACTGGGTTTGACCTTAAATTTGCCATCTCAGCAACTAGCAAAATTGCTTCTTCTAATTTATCAATATTAGTTTTCTTGGTGGCCGAGACCGGAACTATAATGATATCCCCGCCATATTCTTCTGGCACTAGATTATGGCTCAGAAGTTCGTTTTTCACTTTTTCAATATTAGCATCTGGTTTGTCTATTTTGTTGATCGCGACAATAATCGGAACATTTGCTGCTTTAGCATGACTTATTGCCTCAATTGTTTGAGCCATAATTCCGTCATCTGCTGCAACAACCAACACTACAATATCTGTAATTTTTGCACCCCTGATTCTCATTTCTGTAAATGCTTCATGGCCCGGGGTGTCAATAAAGGTAATACTCTTGCCAGAGTCAAGATTCACTCTATATGCACCAATATGCTGAGTTATTCCCCCAGCCTCGTTAGCTGCGATATCTGTAGATTTGAGTGCATCAAGAAGAGATGTTTTACCATGGTCAACATGACCCATTACAGTCACTACTGGCGCCCTAGACTTCAGATTATCTTCGCTATCAGGCTCTTGATCCACCAAATTCTCTACATCAGATTCTTGAACCCTCTTGGCGCTATGACCCATAGTTGCAACTATTATCTCAGCCGTATCAGCATCAATATTCTGATTTGCGTTTGCAATCATTCCGAGCTTCATCAATTCTTTGATAACATCTGCAACCCTTTCGGACATTCTATTAGCAAGCTCTCCAACCGTAATTAGTTCGGGTATTACAACTTCTCTATATATTTTATCTTGTTTTACCTGTAGCTTTCTTTTTTCTTTTTCTCGCGCCCTCTTGATTGATGCTAGACTTCTTGTTCTTGAGCGTGGATTTTCATCTTCATCTGAAGCTAGCATCCCAAATATATCATTTTTCCTAAGCTTCTTTGGCTCGCTCCACTTAACTTTTGCAGGAACCCTCTCGACTTCTTTTACAGGAGCATCCTCTACCTCGGTATTTTCTGAATATTTTTGCGCCGGTTTTAAAATCTTGCTCAGCTCTTTAATTGAGGAAGCTTCAGTCGCGACAACCTCATCCACTTGATTGATTTGTTGCTTTGCTTGGGATTTTTGCTCCTCAAGCTTTTCTATCTCAGTTTGAGTATTACTTCTTCTTTCTTGCTCAATTTCTCGTAATTTTGCATCTTCAGCCGCTCTCTTTAGGAGGTTTAACTTGCTACTTACATTACTATCTACATTGTCTTTGGCGCCTGAGTCGCTTGATAATGCATTAGATGCAAGAAGCGAGGATGTTTGCCCCACCTGACCTTTTTTAACTTCCACAGTTACAGTGTTTGCTTTGCCGGAGATATATGTCTTACGCAAAGATGCAGCGTCAACTGGCCTTGATAAGGTTAGCTTATTATTCGAAAGCGTCAGTTTTTTTGGTTTTTCTTGTTGGCCTTGTTCGTCTGTCATTGTTGCTCATTAAAAAATTTATATTTTTTTTCCAGTGCAAGTATAGTACTTGCAAATTCTTCGTAAATAATAATATATTTTACCATTTCCGCGCCTATTATGCTCGATAATTCATCTGACGAAAAAATCTCGATAATCGGAATATCAGCTATTTTAAATTTTTCCCTTAAGCTCGCATCCTTTGCTTGAATTATGGCGCTATTTTTTGGGGCTGATCTCAGAATTTCTTCTATTTTACTTTTACCATGCTGCAATTTACCAGATTTTTTGGCAAAGGCAATAAATGTTAACATCCTGCTGTAAAAATAGCCGATTATTTGCATTAAAATAACTTCTCTGGAGATTTCAAAGCCAAAATAGCAGGATAGAAATTGATTATCAAGCCAGGTCCTTACAATATCTTCTTCATCTGAAACGAATAAAGTTTTTCCCTCTAGTTCATGAGACGCGTCAAAACATATCCTATTATCAGCTGATGCGACAAATCTGTAGATACTATCTCTAGGAATTGAGCGATTTGTAACTTGGCAAACATAATTTTTTGGCATATTGCTTGACCTAGATATCTCTACTTGTTTAATAATTTTTGACCTACTGACTAGATTTTGATTTTGCAAGATTAATCACAGCCTCTATCTCAGAATTGCTAACCTGCAGCTCCGGTAAAATCTCTCTGAATTCTTTTACGCTAAGCTCTGCAAGATCCTCTAGGGTTTTCACGCCGCTTTCAGCAAGTTTGATGAGTTGCTCAAGGGAAATGCTTAGTGTGTCGAGCAATTCCTGATCAACTCCAAGATATTCCAGTTTGTTTAGTAAGGATTCATTTTGCTCATTCACATATTGCTCCGCCCTTCTCTTTAACTCCTCTGCTACATTTTCATCAAACCCTTCTATAGAAGCAAGAGAACTGATTTCTGACAAAGCTATTTGCTCAAGGGAATTATAGCCCTCTGCAACCAAAAGCTGCGCCATTACTTCCTCAATTTCCAGGCTATTAACAAGTAGAGCTGTTGTGCTATTAAATTCTTCAACCCTTTTAGTTGATTCCTGCTCTTCGGTCATTATTTCTATATGCCATCCAGTTAACTGAGATGCAAGTCTCACATTCTGACCCCTTCTGCCTATTGCGATACTAAATTGCTCAGCAGGAACGATGATTTCTGCAGATTTTCTATCCTCGTGAATTACTACTTTGGAAATCTCAGCCGGTGACATAGCGTTTACAATATATTGTGCAGTATCCCTGCTCCAAAGTATAACATCTATTTTCTCACCACTAAGCTCATTCGTAACTGCCTTGATTCTGCTTCCTTTTACACCAATGCATGACCCAACAGCATCAATGCCTGTGTCGCTTGCAAAAACAGCTAGCTTCGCCTTGGAGCCAGGGTCTCTGACTACAGACTTAATCTCAATTTGGCCTTCATATATCTCTGGAACCTCAAGCGCCATAAGTTTCGCCAGAAACATATCATCGCTTCTTGAGAGGAAAATTTGGGGCCCTTTTGGCTGTCTGCTTACATTTTTGACATAGGCCCTGATTCGGTCATTAATTTTAAAAATCTCTGTCCTAATTTGCTGATCTCTCTTGATTACAGCCTCGGTTCTACCAAGATCTACTACTATTTCTCCAAATTCAAGCCTTTTTACTACTCCGCCTAAAATCTCGCCAACTCTACCCTTAAAGTCTTCGTATTGCTTATCCCTTTCTGCGTCTTTCACTTTCTGAACAATAACTTGCTTTGCAGACTGGGCTGCAACCCTTCCTAAATCTATCGGAGGCAGCAATTCCAGAATATGATCCCCGATTTTTATCTCGGGGTTGCGCTCTAGCGCATCCTCTAGAGAAATCTCAGTCACTAAATTTTCTGCATTTTCAACTACATCAAGCACTCTGTATAATTTAATCTCACCGGTTTTATGGCTAATTTCAGCTTTGATATTTTGCTCATTACCATATTTTCTTTTACCTGCAACTTGTATCGCACTCTCCATAGAGGCTAATACTAAATCCATTGTGATACCCTTCTCGCGAGCAACAGATTCTGCTATTTGTAATATCTCTGCATTTCCTTTATTGAACATAATTTACTCCCATTTATTTATCATTCGCATCTTCTGCGGGGTTTTCCTTATTTTTTTCTTTAGACAAACTATCTCTAAACATAGCTTCCGTAAATACCAATTTTGCACTTTTGATTTCTTCTAACTCAAGTGCGATTATGTTTGACGAAGCAAGCTTTACAAGGACTTTATCCTCAGATATGCCCGCAAGCTCAGCTTCGAATTTTTTTACATCTTCGATTAGGTTTCTAGTTCTAATCTGAGCAATTTTGCCTTTAAATCTCTCAAAATCTTGCAACCTAACAAGTGGCCTTTCAATTCCAGCCGAAGAAACTTCAAGATAATATCTTTCGGCGATTGCCTCTTCAACATCTAATGTTGCCGAGAAGTTATTGCTTGCATTTTGGCAATCTTTAATAGTGACATTTTCCTCATCTAACCTATCTATTGAAATTTCCAGGATTTTTCTTGTGCTACCCGTAAATTTGACATTCACAATACCATATCCAATTGCATTTGCAACCGGGTCAAGTAAATTAAATATCTTATTTTCTATGACTGTTAGATTCATTATCTTAAGTTTGGTTATATTTTTTAATTTCGTTTGAACTATATTCTGACTTTCATTTTTAAAGCAGGATTAATATTTTTCGCAAAACTTAGGTAGTTTGATGTAAAATATCTAGATTAGCAAAATAAAAAAGGCGGGCAAAACCCACCTTTCACGAAATTTTTCGGCATAGTACCATTCTTTTTCGCAAAAGTCAATCTAATTTATTGAAATATGCGAAGTAGACTATGAAAATTCTATAGTAGAGCTCGTATAATCAAACGTCTCTGAGATGTTTAAGCCCAAAAATGGGTATTAGTAGGTACGTTGTCTTTTTTCAGCCTTCAATACAGAAGGCTCGGGGGGTGTGCCATCTCGAATGGGAGTTGTTTCAAGACTACCTCGAATGGCTTCGGTTCGATTAATCGTATGATTGTTGCGAGAGCGTTTTTCGGTGTAGTCATCAAATGGACAATCGTCAATTGTAATAAAATTGCGTTTTTTTTGTTTGCCTATCCAATTCTCCAAGGTTTCTTGTTCGAAAGAATTGTTTAATAATGAGCTGGGTAGATTTACTGAATATCCAAGACTCATCGCGAACTTTACAGGATGCACGTTGCTGATTTTTAAATTATTAGTAATAGCATGTACTAAAGGGTATTCTCCGTTG
>JANRMF010000088.1:0-8260 GCA_033761815.1 Rickettsiaceae bacterium | reverse complement strand
AATGGTAACTGGTACATTATTTTTCTTGTTAGTTGTTTTTAACAATGAGTTTGCAAGCCTTTTTGATGCAGGAATGATGATGACTCCACTTGCTCTTGCTGTGTGGCTTGGAGCTGTGCAGAATGTGCTCTCTAAAGGCTCGAAATACTCAATCTGGGATACTTCGAGAGAAATGCTATATATACCTCTTGATGATGAGCTAAAGACTAAGGGGAAAGCAGCAGTTGATGTTATTAGTTCCAAAGTTGGAAAATCATCAAGCGGCCTTGTCCAGTCTATCTTATTCACTTTGATACCAAGCGCTTCCTATTCTTCAATATCGCCTATACTTATGGTGATTTTTGTTTTCGTATGCGTGCTCTGGATATATGCGGTTCATAGCATATATCACGAGTATAAAAAAATCGCATAATAATATTTGGCAGAAATTTGGGATGTGGATCTGCAGATCCACAATCCACTATTCACTCAGGAGCGCGAGGGATATTTTAATTGGTTTCATTACTTGAAATGACAACTTCCCCGTTGCTAGTTTTTGTGATTTTATCAATTTTAAACTTAGCCTCATCTAGCTTTTTTTCGCAGTATGCCTTTAATACCGATGCTCGCTCATAAGCTGAGATTGAAGATTCTAGGCTTTCATTGCCAGAATCAAGTTTTCTTACTATTGTTTCTAGTTCATTTAGCGCTTCCTCGAAGCTAATATTTTCTAAACTCATATTTTCAGTAGATTTTGTCATATTAATGATATATTCTGTTATAAGGGTTTCAATTAAATGATTATATTATGCGCGCGAGAATTATACAACATCCAAAATTATCAATGCAAAACGCACCCTTTGTAAATGAGGAGTGGTTTGTAGAAATAGAGCCTCATCCACATGCTTCTCTGAAGGATAAAATAATGGGGTGGACAGGTAGCGATGACCCAAATACTCAGCTTAGGATTAATTTTCCAAACCTTGATGCTGCATTGCGCTATGCAGAATCGGAGCATTTGGAATATGAAGTAATATATTCTCACAAAAAGAAGATGACAAAAAAATCATATGCAGAGAACTTTAAGTAACATATGAATTCCTTTTTAGATAATCTACAGCTAAATAACAGGCAGCTTGAAGCTGTGACCTGCACAGAGGGGCCTTTGCTAGTTTTGGCAGGGGCTGGAACTGGTAAAACAAAAGTGCTCACCTCGCGCATTGCCTATATTATATATTCTCAAATAGCAAGGCCATCAGAGATACTTGCTGTGACCTTTACGAACAAAGCAGCAAAGGAAATGCAACAGCGTATTTCATCTCTATGTCATAATATTTTTGTTCAAGGGGTTGGTACTTTTCACTCTATTTCTGCAAAAATACTTAGACAAAATGCGAGTTTGGTGGGACTAACTTCCAGTTTTTCCATAATAGATCAGTCCGATCAATTAAAGCTGATCAAAAATATTCTAAGCGAATTTGGCATGGAAAAAAAGGACACACCTCATAAAGACTGTCTTTCTATAATATCAAGATGGAAAGATATGGGATTAACCCTAGAAAAAATAGAGTCAGTAGAAGCGAGGACGGAGTCACAATTTCTGGCCAAAAGAGTTTACCCTGTATATCAAAATAGACTCCTTTCCTCTAATTTATGCGATTTTGGAGATCTAATCCTGTATAATACTCAAATTTTTGAGGAATATCCAGAAACCCTATCTCGTTTGCAGGATCAGTATAAATATATTCTAATTGACGAATATCAAGATACTAATTTGGTCCAGTATAAATGGGCTAGGCAAATTGCCTCCAAATACAGCAACATATGCTGCGTAGGAGATGATGATCAATCTATATATAGCTGGAGAGGCGCAGAAGTTGCAAACATACTCCGGTTTGAAAAGGATTTTCAAGGGGCAAAAATTGTAGCGCTGGAGCAAAATTACAGATCCACTCATCACATTTTGAATGCAGCATCCTCTCTCATTAAGCAAAATCATCTGAGGCACAAAAAAACCCTATGGACTGAGTCAAAATCAGGCGAGCCGATTAATGTGATTGCCTGTAGAAATGATCTTGAAGAAGCTCAGTTTGTGGTATCTCAAATAAAATCCAACGAGGTAGTCAAATTATCAGATATAGCAATTCTTGTAAGAGCGAGCTTTCAGACGAGGCAATTTGAAGAGACGCTAATAGCATCCAGAGTGAATTACAAAATTATAGGCGGGCTGAAATTTTACGAAAGAGCAGAAATCAAAGATGCAATATCCTATATTAGGTTAATATTGAATCATAAGGATGATGTGGCATTTGAGAGAATAATAAATAATCCCAAGAGAGCGGTTGGCCCCTCTTCTTTAATGCAAATTAAAAATCATGCCCAGCTAAATCATGCCTGTTTTTTAGATTCATTATCAGATCTAGTTAAAAGCAAGGTAATAAGAGGTAAACTTGCAGAGAATATTGAAAAATTCCTCAGCTTAATCAGATTATATACTCAAAATATATCAATAACTCACTCCCCATCAGAGATAATTAAAAATATAATAACCGATAGTGGTTATAGAGATATGTTAAAGTCCGAAAAGACAGAAGAGTCAAGAGCAAGACTAGATAACTTAAATGAATTAGCAAGAGCTGCTGAGGAATATATTACCTTGCAGGAATTTCTTGAGCATGTCTCCCTTGTTACTGATAATCAAGATGATTTTGATACTGAAAATGCTGTCAACATAATAACAGTACATTCTTCCAAAGGTCTTGAATTTGATACGGTTTTTCTCCCAGGGATGGAGGAAGGAGTCTTCCCTCACCAAAGATCAATGTCAGAAATAGGTGGGGGCGGAATTGAGGAAGAAAGAAGGCTCGCTTATGTTGGCATTACCAGGGCAAAAAAAACCTTATTTATTCTCCATTCACAAAATAGACGTATTTTTAACGAAATTATACAATCAGCCCCCTCAAGATTCCTAAATGAATTACCGCAAGATTCAATTGTCAAAAAAAATGCTAATTTATTTTCTTATCAAAGAAATAACTACTCGCCCCATCTTAACAAAAATATTAATAAGCAAGATTATAGCAACGAAAATAAATTACACTCCGCCCCCTCTTCTCCCGGTGGAATCAGGCTCGGGTCAAGAGTTATGCATGCAAAATTTGGGACTGGCATTATCATAAAAATAAATGCAGATAATCTTGAGATAGCATTTGATAAAGCTGGTATCAAAACAATAAAAGAGTCATTTATTTCTTGTGCATAAATAAGTGCTTGTTGCAAAAAAGTAACTTTTTCACTAATTTTAAAAAAATTATTCTAAAATAATAAACTCAAGAAAAATATCCATTTGCTCTCACTTCTCCAAAATATTAGAATGATTATTGTGATACTTGTTAATTTAATTTTTGAGGTTTAACATGACAAAAGATATCAAAATAGATGAAAGCTTTGCATGGCGTCTCTTCCTGTTTGTTGTTTTTGCTGCTATGTTCTTTTCTATATCAGATAATGCATTTGCCGCCAGCGAGGATCCAATCGGAGAATCTCTATGTAACGTGATAGCAATATTGCAGGGAACTACAGCAAAAGCAATAGCTATTACTGCTATAATCGGTGCTTGTGGAGGCTTATTTATCGGTAAGCTGCAATGGCCAACAGTGCTCATAATATTTACTGGGGTGATTTGTATATTTAGTGCTCCAACTATCGTAGATATGATATCAAGCACAGCATCTCAAGCTCAATGTGAAGCGTCTACAGGAACATAAATAGTTCCTCTCGCAAATCCCCCATTGAACATTAAAAAATGAAGCGACAGAATAACTCCTATCGCTTCATTTTCATTTCGCCCTCTCATATAAACTTGCTCTAGCGCGTAATTTTATTTGCAAACAATTTGGTTTATGATTATATGTTTTTTAAATTAATTTTTGAGATTACATATTGAGAATAATAGGTATAGATCCTGGACTGAATAATACTGGGTGGGCAATTTTGGAAAAATCTCAAAATAATATAATTTCCTACGTTAGAAGTGGTGTTTTGAAATGCCCAGCTGGCGATGATATGAGCTTTAGATTATATAAAATATTTCAAGAACTAGACTCAGTCATTCAGCTAAATCAGCCAAAATGCGCCTCAATAGAAGAGATTTTTGTAAATACAAACGCAAAAACCTCATTAGTACTTGGTTTTGCAAGAGGATCCATCCTCGCATGTCTTGGTAAAAATGCTATTCCAGTTGAAGAATATGCCCCAAATACTATCAAAAAAACAATAGTAGGTCATGGCAAAGCGCACAAAGATCAGGTCATGAAAATGCTAAAGCTCGTAATCCCTAATGTTACCTTTGGCTCAAATGACGAAGCTGATGCAATCGCGATTGCATATACTGGGCTTGTATATCCCAAATTAATAAAGCCATAGTCAGTTCTAGGGGGGGTGGTAAATCCTGACATCATCCCGATGAAAACCCATGTCATCCCCGTGAAAACGGGATTCTAGGACTTTTTCTTATAGTTTCCCGCCTCTCCGCGGGAATGACAAAAAGAAGGTACCTGAGTTAATTATACCAATCACCAGTTATAATAATACTAGGCGCGAGGAGCAAGGCCTACTAAATGCTAGGTTAGAGACGAGCAACAACGTAGGATTAGCTGGCGATTGGTATTACTTACGGAATCGTTGTTTATTCCTTCTTTTATCCCCTCTATGTTCCCCTTTTAGGTAACTTGAGCGATTATTATTGTAGCCATGAAAATGATTTTTAGGCTTTTTAAAGAAAGATATAAGGGAGATACCAAAAATTGCAGTAAAAGAAGAGATGACAAAAATCACAGAAAGCCAAAAATCCACCGATATACAAATAGTTGTAAAACATATAAAAATTAAAGTCAGTATCCCAAATATACCGCCAAGTCTTTTAGTCCGATAATCAATTTCAGATGAGATTTTTTCAATAGCGATTCTATTCGCTTGCTCCTTTTCAGCCATAGCAACAATTTTTGCAAAGCTCCCTGGAAAAGCAGCCTCATATTCTTTCATGACATGAACTGGCGGCAAAAAACCACCATCCATATAACCATGAGATGATTTGCCAGTCTCATCTGCTTGCGCATCATTACCACTATCTTTTTCAGAAGCGCTATATCCTCGGTTTAGCTTATCATTGCTATAGTAATGTGTGATCTCTTTTTGTTGACTAGGCATTGCTATTTTTCTCAAATATTTTTTTTATGTTGCGGGCGGTAAATCTGATATAATTACTCGAAAATCTTCTCGGCGTATAACTAGCCTTAGGAGAAAAGTCAAAGATACTAACCATTGCATCAAAAAATATAGTCCAATAATTATTCATCTAAACCGTTAAAGTAATCAAAAGTTGGGATAAAGGGTTCACCGCGAAAGTTTATAATATTATTATATATATTTGCACACATTGTAAAGCTTTTATCGCAGGAAATTTGGACAAAATCATCTGGATTCATTTTGCATTTAGCATCTCCAAAGTTTGCCCTACACTTTCTCCCATACAACAAAATAATCTGTTGATTATAATCAAAAGTTATTGGGGCCAAAATCATTTTAAAACAAACATTATCTTTTATAGTTTTTATGCATTTATACCTCATCCAATCTCTTTTTTTGGACTTCTCAAAAACATAGATCGAAACGAAGGATCCCTCTAGTTTGAAGTCTCTACTTATTCCGTCATCTTCAAAAAAACCCTTGAGCACAACCCTATTAACCCCGCTTTCATCAAGCTCTGAGGATTCTAGCTCAAGGCCTGAATTAGGGCGAAAAATCTCATCACCTGAGATAATCTTGCTATCTTGATCCGTAACGAGAATGTTTTTTCCATCTAAAGATGAGATCTTAAAGCATAAAGCAAATTTATCTTCTAACATCGTATAATTCCTCCATGATAATGTCGTTTAACATATAGCTACCGTCTTTTGCACGAAAATATTCAATTTTTTGCGTAACAAACCGCGCGACTTTCAAGAAGCTGCACTCAGCCTCAATTACATCATTCTCCTCTATCTTGTCCTCTAGTTCAAGTTTTCTTGTTGCGGCACTAAATCTCGCTAGGACCTCTTGCTGATTCCGGAATATCTTGATACTATCATAAAGAGGGCTTAAAATAGGTTTTGTAAATTCATAACCCTGATTACCATATATTTTAAATATCCCAATTTCATAAGCTCCTGTATCATAATCTCGGTTAATTTTGCTTTTCTCTAGGAAATTATCCGCCGCATCGAAGAAGTTAAAGCTAATAAGCTGGGCTTTCCTTGCGCCAAAAAAGCAGTAAAGCTCATTCATTTCGGAATCAGTAAGCCTTGCAGACTTAATCGTGAAATGATGATAGGGAAGTTCTGTATTATTTTTTATATAATCCCTGCCAGAAAGGCTTTTATAGGAGATTGAGTTATACCCAAAACTATTTACAATAAAAGGAGATAGAAAACTCGGCAGAGTTACATCATGATGCTGCATATATACCTCTTGGTCTGATAGTTGCTATGAAATCATTTTTTATTCTACATGTAAGCATGTCATGACTTGGCAAAAACTCAGAGTTAAATATTCTTGCGCTGATGCACTTAAAAGGCAAATCTGCATTTTGCATATTTTTTACAGACTCTTCTAGTAAGTATATTATGTTTTTGATTTGAGTAGCAGAAGATTCTCTGATATATAAATTCACCTCTCCATGCACTTCATATGTGTCCTGGTGACAAGATTCTACAAGATTTATGCTCAAGACTTTGTGAAATATATATGGATATTTCGAGCAATTTTGTAAGTATGGGAATATGTTTCTCACATAAGATGTGAGTTCTTCGTTGCTTGTTAACATATTTTGCATCTCGTCATGGAAATCAAGCGCTATCGATAATGTCATGATCCCCCCACTATTTCTTGTGCTACTATTTTGAGTATATGATTGAGCTGATAAGGATTGATGATTTTGCGGATTATAAAAGTGCGGTCTCGAAACCTGATCCTCATTTGATCATTTATGGTCTTTACGTATCTTGTTGTAATTAGAAAATATTCCTCTTGAAGTAAATGGCCGAATTTTATATCGTCGTATTCCTTGAGATTTGCCTCAGAAAGGCTTGTTATCTCTGCAAACCCGGCACATAGCATTCTCCAGCTTCGCATTCCATCTGCTTCTTGCTGAATAAATTCTATGAAATGCCTAAAATTTGACGAAAGAGTTTTGGTAGCTTTCATTTTTCTCCTCCTTATATATTCAGCGTTTTATGAGGAAGAAGAAGTAAGTAAACATTAGAAACAGCATTAGTGCTTATTATCTCTTTGTCATATAAAAGCCCCAAATATATTAATATTGCTTGTTTTATATTATGTTCCACTCGGCTCATTCCAGATATGTAGGAAATTTCTAAGTCGCAATTTCGAATATGTTTTGCAAATGCGACCTTTCTCCTTTGGTAAATTTTATAATCCCTCCCCTCTTCCAAAATAGCTGAATCGCCTCCTGCAATTTTGATATAGTTAATTGCATAGATTGGCTGAGCATTAATCTCTACCACATCATTTTCTTGTAGTGAAAATTGAGCTATTATTTCTTTTTTGGCTATATCTTTTCTGATATAAGATTCTGCAAAACTTATTGAGGCTTCAATTAAGGATGATATAAATCCATCATCATGGTCACCAACAACCCTTAGATAGCTTTTCGCTTCCTCTAAATTAATTACCTTTTCTTGTACAATTTTTGTACTAATTATATCCATATTTCTCATTTTTACCTTTTTAGTTGATTGTGCGGTAATCTATATCACAAAAAAATCGACCACTAAGGGATAGAGAGAAATTATTTGTATTATTTTAAAGAAACATGACAGGTTTGATAATTTTGCGCAAAAAAATGGTTTTGGTTTGTGTGCAAACCACTATTGCAATGCCCCGCGCTAGATTATTGAACTGGTCTATCCTTAAAAAATCTGACCAGTCTTGAAATGCTCAAATCTGCGCAGGGTTCCATCTGGGGGGTTTTTTCTGCAGTAGTAATGAGCCCTCCTGCTATTGTGAGGTTTTCTGAGAGCGCAATATTCAGTGTATTGCTTGCTGTGACCCCCCCCCTATTGCATTTGTCCAGGCTGCATCTTTATCGATAGGCTATCTATAGACAAATGGTCGCCAGAAAGCATAGCAGGCAGAATGAAGATAGAAAAGCATCCAATACAAATTTGTCATCAGACAATTTATCAGTACATCTATAGCTCATCTGGACAAAAGGCTAAGCTAT
>JANRMF010000087.1:0-11609 GCA_033761815.1 Rickettsiaceae bacterium | reverse complement strand
CAACATCTATATTACGTTTGTTGCAAGCATTATGTAGTAAACTATTGCCGTACCGATCTATCTCTTTAATATCACCGCCGTATTGGATCAGAATTCTTGCTGCATTGACCCTGCCGTAATCGCAAGCTCGCTGTAAGAGGCTCATACCATATTGATCTCTCTCGTTAACATCAACTCCGTTTTCTAAAAGAAATCTTACAAGATCACTGTTTCCATAAATGCAAGCCTCTTTTAAAAGACTATTGCCGCATTCATCCCTTTCATTTATATTTACACCGCCTTCTAGGAGAATTTTTTCAAGACCAAATCCTCCATTTCTCAAGGAGATAAATAATGGACTCGCCCCATACTTGTCTTTGGCATTCGCATTTGCACCCTTTGCGATTAATAAACGAGTAGCATCAATATTTTTGTGTCGACACGCATTATGTAGACAAGTATCACCGTATGCATCAACGAAATTCACATCCGCGCCTTTTCGCACCAAGTCTGATATTTCATCAATTGATTCGTTGAGTCTGATTGCACTTAAGAGTTTCTCTGATAGCTCTGCTATTTCCGTCTCTGAAAGCGCAGCATTTAGTATCGGTAATTTATTTTTCATAATTTTGGCCTATTAGTAATAAAATTTAGAAAATAGATTATTTTTACTTAAATGTCTAGTAATATTACAATCAGCAATATTTAGGAAATTCAAAATTGTATAAAAAAAATTTATTTTTTGAATATTGGCTCAAATTTCTGGTTCATTCTTTTTTTAGGAAAAATTTGCAAAAAACTCAACGCAGCTATTTACAAATCTGTTTATTGTCAATATAAAATATATATGATATTGAAATTTGCAAATTATGTTCTCACAATTCCTTGGATTTTTGTCCTCAAATATGGCTATAGATCTTGGCACAGCTAATACTCTCGTATATGTGCAAGGGAAGGGTATCGTGCTAAACGAACCTTCTGTTGTGGCCTTAATTAAATCAAATGGTAGTTACAAACCATATGCGTTCGGCCATGAGGCAAAAATGATGCTTGGCAGAACCCCTACTGATATTGATGCTAAACGCCCGCTGAAAGATGGCGTTATCGCTGATTTTAAAGGCGCAGAAGAAATGATTAAGCATTTTATTCGCACAGTGCACAATAGAAGAAGCTTTACAGGTCCTATGATTATTGTTTGCGTGCCTTCTGGCTCTACTCCTGTTGAAAGAAGAGCGATTCAAGAAGCAGCTGAAAGCGCGGGCGCAAGGGAAGTATTTTTGATAGAGGAGCCAATGGCAGCAGCAATAGGAGCGGGTATGCCAGTTACAGAACCTACGGGCTCAATGGTTGTTGATATTGGCGGCGGCACTACAGAAGTTGCGGTTTTATCCTTGGGCGGGATTGTATATTCTCGCTCTGTTAGAGTTGGAGGGGATAAAATGGATGAAGCTATAATTTCTTACATTAGAAGAAATTATAATTTGCTAATAGGAGAGTCAACGGCAGAAAAGGTAAAGAAGCAGATTGGTACTGCATATATCCATCCAGACAAAGAAGGTAGGATGATGGAAATTAAGGGTAGAGATTTGGTAGCTGGTATACCAAAGGAGATGCTGCTTAGTGAACACCAAATAGCAGAAAGCCTGCAAGAGCCCGTAAGTCAGATTATTGAGGCAGTCAAAACAGCTCTAGAAAGCACCCCACCAGAACTTTCTTCTGATATTTCGGATAAAGGCATAGTAATGACTGGCGGCGGTTCCTTGTTAAATAATTTAGATCAAGTGATAAGGGAGGCAACAAAACTCCCCGTTTTTGTGGCCGACAACGCTTTATCATGCGTTGCAAACGGGACTGGCAGAGTGCTAGATGATTTTCAAAAATTAAAACATGTTTTATTCAAACAGGATTAGGTGTTATGGCTATACTTGAAAACAGAGTCAAAACTCATTCAAAAAGCTATAACCTCATGTTGATGCCCCTATTTGTCAGGCGGATCTTTGCTCTTATACAGCGCCTTACAATAATCGGACTTGCTATACTCATGCTATCTGCAAACTTTCTAAAATTAGATTCACATCTCCTTGATGCAAATGGTCTTCTTTATCAATTCGCTATAAATCCTACAAAAACATATATACAGAAATCTATAAACATAGTCGTGAATTTCATGAATTTTAGCAACCTTCATGCTGAAAATATATTGCTCAAAATTGAAAATGCTAAATTAAGCAGCCTAGTTGATGGAAATATTGCGGTCAATCTGGAAAATGAGAAGTTAAAAAAAGCCTACAATATCTCATTTTATAAACCGGAAAGCGTTCTGAAAGCTTCAGTTATTTACTCTACCTTGCTTGGCGAAGAAAGCATCGGAGTAATTTCTGCCGGCTCAGAATCCGGGATTCAAAAAAATGATATAGTAACATCAAATGGTCTACTTGTAGGTAGAATTGTCACTGTCGGAAAAAATTATTCAAGAATATCTCTAGTAAATAGTAACAAATCTAGAATCCCTGTTACAACTAATAAGACACATCTCAAAGCTATTTTAGTTGGCTCAGATGGAAGGGGTGGATATTTAATTCATCTTAACTCCCATCATAAGCCACAAGTAGGTGAGATATTGGAAACTTCAGGGGATGGCGAAAATTACCCCAAAGGAATTCCGGTGGCAAAAATAGATTCTGTGGCGGGCGAAGATGTTATGGTAAAAATATTATGCGACCTAAACCACTTGGATCTTGTAGAAATTATTAATATAAACCAATATCTCAAGTAAGTAAGTGATATGCTGCAAACAGAAGGGGCTAGCAAGCAAACATCAGAAATAAAAACGGCCATTAATGTTGGATTGCGATATAGTGAAAAAGAAGATGAGGTAGATTCAACATACAAAATTGACACTAGTCAGTTTCTACCGCATCTTTCAAATCCATATGCAAAATATTATATCGCAAATCACATAGAAAGTGGCGACGAGTTTTATGCTATTGTATTCGATCGTGGCTTTAAACCAGATCTTAAAGCTATCAATTGCATTCAAAGTACTGATAATCAATATTTCAACAAGCCACTTGCAACAAGCGTTGTTCAAATTTCTCTAGATAAAATTAAGCGTGTAGTAACTATTGTACCTAAATATGACCCGTCTCAGACTCTTGGAACTTATATAAAGCAGATTAAAACGGATGATCTGAGTTTTTTAGAATCCGCCCTACTCCCATTTCTTAGCTCTGTAATTTTGTTTTGCGAGGAAAACAAGCTCAATTGCGGAAATATTTGCCCAGATAATATAATGATTAACTCAAGCAAATTAATACTTAGGGAGCCTTTTATCTCCTACCCCCACTCTCTTCAGTCTAATTATTTTCTTGCGATAGAATTGTCAGACGCCGAACCGCAGGGTAGAAAAGTATCGAATTGTTCTGCTGACATTTATGCGGCCGGGGTTACGATGCTATACTCAATTTTAGGAAGTTCGTTCTCTCATGAATCAGAGGAAAAATTTAAGAAAGAAAGACTAGAATTTGGATCTTTACAAGCGCTTATTGGCAAAATTAGGTTAAATGATGATGTGAGAAATCATATTAAAGGCTGCATGAATGATAATGTTGCGGAGAGGTGGAAAGTTAGAAATTTGATAGATTGGTCTAAAGGCAAACTTCCATCTAATAAATCCCCAGGAACTCCAGAAATCCCGGACGTATTTGCTCCCGTAAGTTTTAATGGCAGAAATTATAATCATCACAGAGATCTTGCGAGCGCATTATATAAGCAATGGGATCAAGGGCTAAACTTCCTTAGCGAAGAAAGGGTGATGAAGTGGATCCAAAGAAGCGCTGGCAAAAGTAAGGCAATTGATGCGCTAGATGATTTAACAGCCAAGGATTTTGGGGGTGGTTCTATAGTTAGCGGAGCATCTGATAGAGAAGACAGACTCACAAGGGCAATAATTGCGCTGGACCCACAAGGACCTATGAGGTCTCGCTCATTGTCATGCCATATCTCTGCTCTAGCTAATATGTTTTTTGCGGCTTATCTTGCAACTAACACAAATATAATGACAAACATTATAAAAATAGCTTTGAGGCAACTATGGGAAGATCAAGTAAAAAACATCAATAAAGAGGATATTGACGTAGAGATGATAGCAAATCTTACTCAAATCACTGCTTTTTATAACCATCAAACACAAGGCTGCGGTATAGAGAGGGTTTTATATCATTTCAATCCAGATATGCCATGCCTAAGCCCTTTAGTATATAATTATTACATAACAACTCTGAGCGCTCTTTTATATAAGTTAGATGAAATAGCTGCTAGCCAAACTAAAATGACTTTCGACAAGCATATTATTAGCTTTATAGCCCAAAAGATTAATTTAAAAAGAGAAGTTTATGTGAATATTTTAAGGGACATACCCTCTAATGCCGACGATCTATCTCTTTATGTCCTCTCGATTATATCACTTGCAGTCAAGCATGAGCCAAATTTAAAACTACCTAACATAGCTAAGATTATTGCAAGACGCATGATGGATTTTATAGACCGCGAACTTCATAATGTCTCCACAAAGAAGGAGTTACACGAGAAACTCACGCAAGCTGCAGATGAAGTGAAATTTGATGACATGCTTGCGATAGTGACTAATCCGAAGATGTATATCGCGGATCAAAGTGGTTATTTTAAGGCAAGGGTGGAGGTTGATGCGATCAACAGAAGAATCTCCTCTCTTTCTAATATAGAAGAAGTAAGGCAATATGGAATGATATTTGGCCAGAGAATAACTGTACTTTCTTCATATTTGTTACTTCTTGCATCTTCATTATTTATGGTATTGTAAATGTCTAAAAATATTACCTCAAATAACAACGACACAAACGCAGAGCATCAAAATTTTGCATATGCGACTTCTTTTATAAGAGTTATATTTGTGATACTTGGTATATTTATTTTCATTAACTCTAGATATGCTTTTATTTTTTTCTCTGCTGCAATTATTCCATCAATAGCAACGCTTTTTGCAGATAAAGCTCCTCACAAATGCGCATCTGCTACTATTTGCACATTTAACCTTATTGGCGCGCTTCCTTACCTTAAAGAGCTATATTTTGCTCATTCAATTAATGATGCAGCAAAAGAGGTTATTATTAACCCAATAGCATGGACTGTGATTTACGCATCAGCTTTTGTAGGGTTTGTGATATATTTCACTCTCCCAGAGATTGTGGCGCATTTTTACGTTGTCAAAGCTAATATGAAAATCCTCAATCTAAACGAGAAAAAGAGGGAAATTTGCAATCAATGGGATATACCTGAGGATTTAGATCTAAAAAGAGACGAGTTATTGAAGTAGAATTCTTTGTCGCCCCTTGCTTGAGCGCGGGCTTATTTATGAGTAATTTTGAAGACAAAATTATAACCCTTATTGGTTTATGAAAGAAGTCTATTGAAGTCCTATAAATTATACATATAATGTCGAACATAATAGATTTGCGTATTTATGAAAAAACTAGATCAAAAATTTTCCAGCATCCTGATTGCTCTTGCGGGCGATACAAAATCATTAGAGGATTTGATAAAAATTTTGAAAAATTTTGATGAAATCATGAAGCAAAACCATATTTTTCGTATGTTTATGTCCTCCCCTATAATTCATCAAGGGCAAAAGCAAGATGTGATAGAAAAAATTGGTAAAACCATGGAAGGTGAAGCGGGGCGACTTGTAACTAACCTACTTGTGATATTAACTAAACTCAAAAAAATGAATATCCTGAGCTCTATCATAGAAAATCTTGAATTACACACATTGAAGGACAAAGGATTTAGTAAAACATGGGTTTTATTCACAAATAAACCTACCGAAAAACAGATAAAGATGGTAGATAATATTCTTACAAATCAATTCGGCATCAAACCGCAGATAAATGTGAAAGTTAATGAGTATGTTGTTGCTGGATTTATTGCTTTTTTTAACGGGAAAATGCTAGACGCATCTTTGCACAATACGTTCGAAGATTTTGCAAATTTACAAGTCGATTAATTTTGTATTTTAGGAGAAATAGATGAAATTTAACGTAAACGAAATAACACAGATAATCCAAAAGGAGATTGCTAATCTTGACTTCAAAGCAGATCTTGAAGAAGTTGGCGAAGTAATTGCAATAGGAGATGGCACGGCAAAAGTTTATGGGCTTGATAATGTAGAGGCTGGGGAAGTTGTTGAATTTAGCTCCGGAGTTAAAGGTCTTGTTCTAAATTTAGAATCTGACTCTATCGGCGTTGTAATTATGGGGGATGATAGCAAAGTTAATCAGGGAGATATTGTAAAGCGGACAAAGCAGATTCTCCAAATTGGTGTCGGCAAGGAATATCTTGGTAGAGTTGTAGATAGCCTTGGTAACCCTATTGACGGAAAGGGGTCTATTAAAACCTCGAAGAAAAGCACTGTTGAAGTTAAAGCTCCTGGTATTGTTTCAAGAAAAAGTGTTCATGAGCCAATGCAGACTGGCATAAAGGCTATTGATTCTCTGATTCCAATAGGACGCGGACAGAGAGAGTTAATAATCGGGGATAGGCAAACCGGAAAAACCACAATAGCGCTAGACGCGATTATAAACCAAAAATATGCTCATGATAATTCGGATGATGAGAAGGACAAAATATACTGCGTCTATGTAGCGATTGGTCAGAAGCAATCAACGATCGCAAGAATAGTCAGGCAGCTTGAAGAAGCTGGCGCTCTCAAATATACCGTTGTTGTCTCTGCTTCAGTTTCTGACCCTGCTCCTCTGCAATTTATAGCTCCTTATGTCGGATGCACGATAGCTGAATATTTCAGAGATAATGGTATGCATTCTCTGATTATATATGATGATTTATCAAAGCACGCAGTTGCCTACAGACAAATGTCCTTGCTTCTAAGAAGACCGCCAGGAAGAGAGGCTTACCCAGGAGACGTATTTTATATTCACTCAAGATTATTGGAGCGCGCTGCAAAAATGTCAGATAAGGATGGGGGTGGCTCTTTAACCGCATTACCTATTATTGAAACGCAAGCGGGTGACGTATCAGCTTATATACCAACCAACGTTATCTCTATCACTGACGGGCAAATTTTCTTAGAAAGTTCTTTATTCTTCAAGGGAATAAGACCCGCTGTAAATGTTGGCCTTTCAGTGAGTCGAGTCGGCTCCGCTGCGCAAACAAAGGCTATGAAACAAGTAGCTGGCACAATTAAACTGGAGCTAGCTCAATATAGAGAAATGGAGGCGTTTGCCCAGTTCGGGTCAGATCTAGATGAATCTACTCGAAATTTATTAACCAGGGGCGCAAGACTTGTTGAGCTTTTAAAGCAGCCGCAAGGAAAGCCCTATAATGTAACCGACCAGGTTATTTCTATTTTTGCAGGGGTAAAAGGGTATCTTGATAAAATTGCGATTCAAAAGGTGCAAAAATTTGAAGAAACTCTCCTCAGCTCCATAAAAGCTTCGTACATCAAGCTATGGAAGGATATTGAGGGAGAAAGACGTATATCAGAAGAGTCGGAAAAAGAGCTTCATGATATTATCAAGGCGCATTTGGAAAAATTCAAGCTTCAGTCAGAAGCGGGCAAAGCATAGGTAAATTTGAAAAATGTCAAATGTTAAAGCACTTAGAAACAGAATTAAAAGCGTAAAATCTACGCAAAAAATTACCAAAGCTATGCGAATGGTGGCTGCTTCTAAATTAAACAAGGCAAAAAATTCAGCGAAATTCGCCTCTGCCTATAGAGAAAAAATACAATCTCTGTTTGGCGCCCTCAAAAATACCGAGGAAGAGGTGACAGGGCTTCTCTCGAGTGCAATATTGAGCAAAAGAGATAGTTTTAAAAGTTCTATTATCATAATTTATGGATCAGATCGAGGTCTTTGCGGCCCATTTAACAGCAATATTTTCAAGAAGCTAAAGGGCGAAATTGACAAATACCCTCAGCCAAAAATAATTACTATTGGAAAAAAAATCGACCAAATAATTACCAAAATAGCAAAGTCAGATTTTCATTTATCCGCATCAACTGATGCAATGGAAATATCAGCGCGACTGATAGAATTCATAGAAAACAATCTAAAATCTGAGCCATCTTGCCAAATAGTCAGTTATTATACGATATTTAAGAATACTCTAACTCTCATTCCATCATGCGCAAGAATTGCGCCTATGGAAAATTCTGAGCAGAATCTCTCTAGCAGCTCTAGTGTAGAGTTTGAGGGGGCAAATTTAATGGAAAAATTATGCAAATCATTTATTGAATCTAATATTATTGCAAATCTATACGAAAGCAAAGCAAGTAGCGAAGCTTCATGCATGACTGCTATGGATAGCGCAACCAGAAATGCTGGTTCCATGATTCAAAATTTGACATTGAAAATGAATAGAACTCGCCAGGCTATTATTACAAATGAGCTAATAGAAGTAATCGCTGGAGCTGAAGCAATATGATTAAAAACTTAAAAAGATAGGAATATGACGAAAAATATAGGAAAAATCTCACAGATAGTTTCTGCCGTTGTCGATGTAACATTCGATTCCGGCGTGATGCCAAAGATTCTTAATGCTCTTATATGCAAGGATGGTAAGAGAAAAATAGTCCTTGAGGTTGCTCAGCATATTGGCGACAATGCTGTAAGGTGTATTGCCATGGACTCTACTGACGGCCTAAAAAGAGGCCTCGAAGTTGAAGATACTGAAGCGCCAATTAAGGTGCCCGTTGGCAAAAAAACACTCGGCAGGATTCTAAATGTTATTGGTGAGCCTGTTGATGAAAGGGGACCTATTAACTCCAAAAACCAAATGCCAATTCACGCGAAAGCTCCGCATTTTATGGATCTAGCCACTGACAAAAAACTGCTCGTGACCGGTATTAAAGTTATCGACTTACTTGCGCCATACGTTAAAGGGGGTAAAATTGGGCTTTTTGGGGGAGCTGGAGTTGGAAAAACCGTTCTTATAATGGAGCTAATTAACAACGTCGCAAAAGCCCATGGCGGATATACAGTCTTCGCAGGAGTTGGCGAGAGAACCAGAGAAGGTAATGATTTATACCATGAAATGATGGACTCAGGGGTAATCAACATAGACGAGCCAGAAAAATCAAAAGTATCGCTTGTATATGGACAAATGAGCGAGCCGCCAGGGGCGCGTGCTAGGGTCGCATTAACGGGGCTTACTATAGCGGAGGATTTCAGAGATATGGATGGTGGTCAGGATGTGCTCTTCTTCGTTGACAATCTCTTTAGATTTACTCAAGCAGGGTCTGAGGTTTCTGCGCTCCTTGGAAGAATACCCTCCGCGGTAGGGTATCAGCCAACATTATCAACTGACATGGGAGCGATGCAGGAAAGAATTACTTCTACCAAAAGTGGTTCTATTACATCTGTTCAGGCGATATATGTACCTGCTGACGATTTAACCGACCCAGCACCGGCTACCTCCTTTGCTCACCTTGATGCAACAACTGTGCTTAGCAGGCAAATTGCAGAGCTAGGTATATATCCGGCAGTAGATCCACTCGATAGCACATCACAAATGCTTGATATCAACATAATTGGGGAGGAGCATTATAATGTTGCAAGAGAAGTTCAAAAAATATTGCAAACATATAAATCTCTGCAGGATATCATAGCAATTCTCGGTATGGATGAATTATCAGAAGAAGATAAGCTAATAGTCGGAAGAGCCAGAAGGATACAGAAATTCCTATCTCAGCCTTTCCACGTTGCGGAAGTATTCACAGGCTCAAAAGGGAAATTTGTGGATATTAATGATACTATCAAGGGCTTTAAGGAAATTGCGAGTGGAATGCATGACGATGTTCCAGAAGCGGCTTTCTATATGGTTGGGACTATAGAGGAAGTTCTGGAAAAAGCTGAAAAACTCAAGAAGGCAAGTTGATGGAAAAAAACCCGACCAAAATTACATGCTCTGTGAATAGCCCGATTTCTGAATATGTCAGCAAGCAGGGTGATATGATAATTTTACCTGGGGCAGAAGGAGAGCTTGGGATTCTTCCTAATCATATGAGTCTGGTTGCCGAGCTTAAGAGTGGGCAAATTACAATATATGATGCTGGTCAAATAATAGAGCATATTGATATTAAGGGCGGGATCGCTTATGTAAAAGAGACTGGAGTTGAGGTTTTTTTGAGCTAGACTCCAGATCGTCCTTTAAAAGAGAAAGAATACAAATTCAACATTCAAAAAAGAGAAATTTATGCCAAAAGAAAAAAATACATCATATATCAGACTTCAAAGATCAACTCCACTATATTTTGCGGAACATCTACATGGACACCTTGCGAGACAGCAACATTATCTTTTAATCAAAAGATTGGGATAAATTTCAGAACATATGATGTCATGAACTATAAAAGTTTTGTGCTTCACTCAGAATGTGTACTACACATGGAATGTTTTGAGAATCAAATAGGTAAATATCGGCCATTGAGAGCTTCAAAACAAACTGCAACACTGTAACTATCGACTTAATGCCAATACCATCCAAACTAAGTTTCATGAGTCCTTTAATTCATTTAAATCAAAAATATGAGGATGTGATATATTCACCAAGAATCTCAGATTCGATAGAGAATTTTTGCGTTACAATAAATGACGCACCATCAGAATATATCGTTTGCGCGGGGTCAAGTCCTGATTATTCATCGATTGAAAAATTTACCGAATAATATACTCTTACATCTAGATTTATGAATTATACCACGTACGCATCTTGACAAGTAGCTCTATTTAATGGTAGCTCCTTTAATTAGAGCTACTTGTCAAGATGCGTGGTATAATTAACTTGTATTCCCTCAGGGAAAGATCAATTAATATAAAGATTTAAATGATAGAAGAAGTAAAAAAGCAATCATTTTATAAAATGCAAATAAATAGAGATGATGCAGCCAGCAGCGGATTTCGAGATGCTTTTTCTAAAATTATGGGAGCACCGCCTACGAAATTTGATCAACAGTATAGGATTCTAAAAGCCTCTTGGATTGATACAAAGCTCGGGTCCATGATTGCAATTAGCGATGAAGATGGTCTTTATCTTTTGGAATTTGTAGACCGGCGGGGTTTAGAACGCGAGGTTGAAAGGCTTAGAATTAAGAAAAAAGCGGCCATTATTCCAGGTAGTACTGAGCATATCAACTCCATTACACGAGAACTTGAGGCTTATTTCGATGGAAAACTTAAAATATTCAAAACACCGATGCATCTTCTGGGCACGACATTTCAAAGGCTTGTATGGGAAGAGCTAATGCGAATTCCTTATGGGACCACGCGAAGTTACATGGAGCAAGCAGAGTCTATCTCCAAAAATAAGACCTTCCGCGCTGTTGCAAATGCCAATGGAGCTAATCAGCTTGCAATTATCATTCCCTGTCACCGCATCATCAATAGTAATGGTGACTACGGCGGATATAGCGGTGGCACAAAGCGCAAAAAATGGCTTATAGAGCATGAGAAAAGCAATGTTTGATACGATGTATTTACGAAAAATTTTAGAAGGCTCTATTGATTCGACCCCAGAAAAACTCTCAATTTACTTTAAGACGGGTAGGGGCGATTATGCAGAGCACGATAGGTTTATGG
>JANRMF010000086.1:0-12216 GCA_033761815.1 Rickettsiaceae bacterium | reverse complement strand
GCCCTTGATGGCTTTGAGTCTTTTTGCAAAGTTATATGCCATCAGGTAAGCATGTAGATGCTGTTTTAGCTCATCCTGAGAAGCACAATAGAAGCTACCAACCGTTGCTTCTTTAAGAGTTCTATTCATGCGCTCTACTTGCCCATTTGTCCAAGGGTGCTTGATCTTAGTTTTTGTATGTTCTATCTTAACCTCAGTTTGACGTAAGAGCCACAAGACTCATTTAGATTTCTAAAAATATACACAAAGCCTAGCGAAAATTGATCAAAAACGGGTAGGAGAATAAAAAGAAATGAAGCCCGTTGACCCAAAAATGCACAAATATAGAAGAGGTAAGTCTTTGATGCGTTCTGTCATAAGCAAAGCCGTAAAATATACCAGCTATAACGGATAATGAAACATAAAATAACCCGCCGTGAAAATGCAATATACCAAATATTAGAGCTGAGATATATATATGCATATCATAGCTTGTGATGGATTTTAGCTGATTCTGAAGCACGCCTCTGAAAATCACCTCTTCAGCAAAAGCAACAAAAATAAGATTATTCAGCACCCAGAAAAGTGATATTTCTGGAAATTTAGGGTCAAAATCTATATACCCAAATGAATAAGCAGGAACAAGGATGATGGAGACGCAATATAAGAGATATTTACTCGAGGTAAGCAAAGATTTAACGCTAGGAAATTTTTCCTCTTTATATAAGCCAGAAGTTGCTATCAAAACCATCGCGGCACTTATTTTATCATAGTTTAAATAAAGGCTTAATGCGTAAGAAGAGTCAGAGAATTTGAAATTTCCGAGAAAATAATTATCAAAGCCTGGTATTTTGTGAAAGCATAATAGGGTGAGTAAAACAGCGCCTAAAATAGCTGATATGAGCCTGACGAATGAAGATCTTGTATCGTCAAAATAAAGGCTGCACAAAACATAAAAAACCACAAGACTCAAAATTCCCACCTCATCTATAACAGAACCAAGAAACCCAAAAACCAGAGACATAAGAATTAGGGATAAAATTAATGGGGTTTTTTTTGAAAAAATTGATACAAAAGCACTTAGTGCTATGCAAAAATATGATAATATTAGCATGGTTAATTGTACATTTTAATGAGCCTTAGAGATACGTAGAATAGTGGAGAGGCAATTATTGTAAAGATGAATTTCCAAATGAAGCTATGAAAAATGAGTAAAATAAACTGATCCCTGGGAATTGCGCCAAAGTAATACATAAATCCTATTACTATGACTGTGTCGACAAGTAGAGAGGCGGAGGTACTGACTATATTTCTGAGCATTATGAATTTATCTCGAGTGATTTTCTTCAGATGGAGATAGATGAATATGTCCAGATTTTGTGATATAAAAAATGCGATCAATGATCCGCAAAATGCTACCCCATAGAATCCGAAAATATGGTGAAATTCCTCATTTGTAACTTTTGACCAGTAACTAGCGGGCATATAGTCAACGAGGCTAATTATGCTAAGTGAAATAATATTAACAAAAACAGATAGGATTATGCAAAATTTGGACCTAGCCTTGCCGTAAAATTCGGCGATAATATCATTAATCATATAAGTTATAGGGTATAGTAACGCTCCGGATGATATTGAAAAGCTTTCTATAAATGAGAGCTTAATGAGGATAAATTTCTGATATATCAAATTACTCAGCAAAACTAGTGCGCAAAATAGCGCGCATAGCGAGGGGAATAATTTATCAAATTTTTGCATTTAACGTCCTCATTCTTTATCAGTTTATTTTTAACCTATCTCTACTTAGAGGAATAATCCACAAAAAACCTAGGTTTTTTGAAATGACGCACTGAAAAAACCCAATTAGGTAAATTTATCACAATAAATATAAAAAATACGTTATTAAAAAATAAATAAAAAAATAAGTATCTTTTTTCTTTTATTTACTTTTTTTTTATGCTTTAATATTATTAAACGTATTAGAGAGGTTTCTATGTTAAAATTTACACAATTCGGCAACTTCTTTAGAAGGAGTGCGAAAGTCCAACAAGATTCAGATCCTTCTGAATCAGGTATTTATAAATCTCTAGATTCTCCCACTCTGAATTATCAAACAACTAAGACATCTAACGGCACTTCCTCTATATTACAAAATACTACCACAATTGGTGCGATAAATGCAAGGCTTGCACTTGCACAGGTAACCAAGGATCAAGAATCATATAAAAATATAAGTATAGAGAAATTCCAATATTTAATAGATCATTATAATATACTTGGCGCCGCTAAAATTATTACAAAATTTGTGGAAAAAAATGATATTAATATAGACCAAATTGGATATAAACTAAGTCCGAGTGGATATTTAGTACTTTCTGCAATCCTGCTTTGCAATGATAAATTTATGGATTCTATTGATGCACTTGAGAAGATAAATGAAATCTATCCAGAATCACCAATTCCAGATTTTGCAATAAGCCAAGCAAAAGATTTTCTGGTCAGCTGTGATATTAGTCCTGTAAATTTTGAAAAAATCTTAAAATTTGCAGAAATATCCCACTCAAAAATCATTAAAAATAAAGATATAGCAGCAACTGAGATTGAAACAGAAGTAGGTAGCATTATATCCGATTCTAGTAAGCAATTATGCGAATCACCAAGATCTGAGTTATCACAAGTAATGGTTGACGCGCGTCAGAATACAAACAAAGATAATGGGGATTTATTCCTAAAAGAATTTGACAAAAAAATTAACCTTGCTCTAGCAAATAATGACCAAGATTTATACATAAACAACCTTCTCCATAAAGCTGAATATCTCGGATCTTCAGGTAATGTAAGTGGAGCTGCGGATATTTATAGCCTTGCGGTGGAAAGGAGCAATAGAGAGCTGGATAAATCTCATTATATGTCTTTTTTACGCTCTCTTGAGGCTTCGGGTGAATATAAAGATGCAATAGAATTATCTGATCTTATGCTGAGTTTATACCCAAAATCTTACGAAATTTTGATGATTAAGGCAAGGTCTAAGCTCTGTATTAATGATCATGTTGATGCACTCGGACCTATTAACAGAGCAATCAAAATCATAGAGCATAAAATGCGAAATACAGATTCCGATTCAGAGCTTGGGTCTTGTAAGTCATCTATACTAGAAATTCTTGCAACAAAAGCTCTGATTTTTGGAAGAATGGAAAGATATAGCGATGCAGCTATTTGCTTAGAAAAAATCTCATCCTCAATTTTAAATGGACATCAATTTATCTCACCTTTTGATAAAGAGCTAACTCCCGAAGATATATCTTTGTGGCATAGTAATATATTATTCCCTACTGTAAAGGCTTTGGGGTCTTTCATGTGTGACTTACATGAATCAAACATCAGCCCTCATGAGAAGAAGTTATTATTAAATGCAGATGAAGTGCTGGATGTGTTCAAGTTTTTTATTTACGCGCCCAATAGAACATACGATAGGTATGACACGACTCTCTGCCTTGTTGATAAACAAAATGTCTTGTTTGCAAGCGCGGCGCAGGGTGCGAGCCTAGAACAAGATCACAAGATTATCCAAGAGTCTAATCACTCAGAAAATATTCAAACAAGTGATTTACAGTACCCTGATTCTAGTATGAATGATTTTTCATAATAGATACAAATCTTCCAATTATTTTGATGCTCTATTGAGGAAATTGAGTAAGAGAAGATTATAAAAATGGGTTAAATTAATTCTCCGTTCTTTTTCCTCATTGTTAGTCAAATAACCCCGTTCTTGAGAATCCAAAAGGAGCTGCCTTTCCCATACTTCCTCTTTTATATTTCCAGGCATCAATATTTTGCTGATATTTTATTTCTTTAGGACCTCTCCATTTGAACCCAGCGTCACCATTAAATATGGTAACATCAGATAGAAAAATACCGGGCTTAAGCTTCATGAGCCCTACTCCATTGCCTCTTTTGAGAGTTGGAAGCTCATCTAGATTAAATACAACAATTTTGCGCTCAGTTGAGCAGCATCCTATCATATTTGCATCATTTTCTAATAGAAGTATTTTTATACAATAATCCCCTTCGGATAAATTCATGACTTGCTTTCCTTGTTTTGTCTGAGCGTAAACATCTTTTGCTGCGGTGATAAAGCCCTTTCCAAATCTTGAGCAAAGAAGAATTCTGGATTCTTGATTATAGACAAAAAACCCTATTATCTCATCATCATCCGCAAGATCTATCATCATTCTGATCGGGTCGCCATGACCCTTATTTTTGTTTATGTCATTTGCAAAGACGCTATAAAACCTTCCTCTTTTGCTCGCAAGGAGTATGTAGTCCGTTGTATATGCTTTGATGCTTGTGCCAAAACTATCGCCATTTTTAAATTTTAAAGCAGACTCATCTTCGACCTGAGATTTGATAGACCTCACCCATCCTTGCTGAGAAAATATAATTGTAATAGCTTCTTTTTCAATAAAAGCTTCAATGTTTATAGGCGCGATTATTGTGCTAGACTGCTCAACGAATATAGTTCTTCTTGCTCCAATAAGAGTATTTTTGCCAAATTCGGATATTATTTCTTTAATTTCTTTTTTTACCTCACCCCAGCAAACATCCTTATTTTCAAGAATCTTACATAAAAAATTCCTCCTTTTTGTAAGCTCAACTATCTCTGCATCTATCGCCTGCTCTTCTAATTTACGAAGAGATCTTAGGCGTGTGTTTAATATGGCCTCAGCCTGGATATCGCTTAGGGCAAACCTTCTGATCAAGATTTCCTTTGGCTCATCTTCTTCTCTGATAATTTTTATAACCTCATCTAGGTTGAGATAGGCTATTTTCATTCCGTTTAAAATCAAGAGTCTTGCATCTATTTTGTTTTTATCAAAAGTAGATCTTCGGGTGATAATGTGAAACCTATATTCCAGAAAAGCTTCTAAAATTTGCCTCAAATTCATCACCTGCGGCAGGCCACTTGATGTAATGACATTCATGTTGTAATTAAATCTAATCTCTAGGTCCGTTTGCTTAAACAAACTCTCCATCACATGCTCTTGATCAACCGCTCTGCTCTTTGGCTCTATGATTACTCTAACATCTTCTGCTGATTCATCCCTTATATTTGCGACTAATGGTATCTTTTTTTCATGTAGCAAACTTGCGATATTTGCAATTAGCTTGGACTTTTGCACTTGGTAAGGAATTTCAGTGATCACAATCTGGTATAGACCATGCCCAAATTCCTCCCTTTCCCACTTTGCTCTTATCCTAAGACTTCCTCTTCCGGTTTCATATATGGACTTTATATTTGCTTTACTATCATAAATTATGCCGCCCGTCGGAAAGTCAGGACCTTCTATAAAGCTCATAAGCTCGTGAGATTCTGCATCTGGTTTATCTACAAGATATATCAATCCATTGCATATCTCCTCCAAATTGTGAGGTGGTATACTCGTAGCCATTCCAACTGCGATACCTTCTGACCCATTGCAGAGGAGGTTTGGGAATTTTGCAGGCAAGAGTCCAGGCTCAGAGTCACTATCATCATAGGTAGGTTTGAAGGGGGATGTATCTTTTTCTAAATCTTCCATAAGCTTCATTGCAATTGGAGTAAGTTTAGATTCTGTATATCGCATCGCAGCTGGGTTATCTCCGTCAATTGAGCCGAAATTTCCTTGCCCATTTATCAGAGGATAACGAAGTGAGAAATCTTGAGCAAGACGCACAAGAGTATCATAAACAGCGGTGTCTCCGTGCGGATGGTATTTACCTATAACATCTCCAACAACTCTTGCGCATTTTTTATATGCTTCATCAGGTCTTAGCCTTAATTGCTGCATTGCATATAAAATTCTCCTATGAACAGGCTTTAGCCCATCTCTTACATCGGGAAGAGATCTGGACATTATTGTTGAAAGAGCATAGGATAAATATTTTTCCTCAAGTACATCAGAGAAGCTCAAATTTTCAATAGTTTCTTTTACCATAACTGTTATTTATTTTATATATGATCCTGAATTATTATTTAATTTTTAAGAGTTTCTGAGTATAATAAATCTTGCACTCAAATGAATATCATGATCCTATGCCCAAACTTAAGCAAAATATACCAGAACAACTCAATACTAACTACTTAAAATTCGCAGCTTTAATTGCCGGGTTTTTTATTTTATTTGTTCTATACAATTTATATGCTTGGTTCAATACTCAATCTACTGATAATGCGTATTTTGAGAGTAATATCACTTTTGTGAGCCCTGAAGTAAACGGGGTTATAGAAAAAGTTTTATTTGTCGAGAATCAATTTGTTAAAAAAAATGACCTACTTCTCAAGATAAAGGATGATGATTATAAATCAACATTTTCTTCTGCAAAAAATGGTTATGAAGCATCGCAAATAGCTATTTCGATTATTGACTATGAAATTGAGATAGCAAAACTTGAGATCGCAAAAGCCCAAGAAGCAGTATCGCTCGGTCATTCCTCTGCAGAGAACTCATCAAAGGAGTTTGCAAGAATTTCAAAACTTGCAAAGGATAATTTTAGCAGTAAGAAACTTTTGGACGATGCATCCTTGTTCAAACATAAATCAGAAACAGAACTCGACCAAGCATCCCTCACTCTTGAGTCCGCCAAAAGAAGGCTACTTGTTCTTGAAGGAAAAAGAAATGCTCAAATTTTTGAGACAAATGCTCTAGGCAACAATCTTGAAATAGCAGGTAGAAACTTTGCCAATACTGAAGTAAGGGCTCCTATTGACGGGATAATTACCTCAAGTTCTGCAAGAGTTGGTGGATATGCAAGAGTTGGTATGCATATGTTTGCCATAGTTCCGAAGGAGGATTTTTATGTTAAGGCCAATTTCAAGGAAACGCAAATATCTAAATTTAAGGAGGGAATGACTGCAGAAGTTTATTTTGATGCGATAGGAGGAAAAAGTTTCAAGGGTAGAATTCGGAATATTTACCCAGCAACGGGATCAAAATTTAGCCTAATACCTACTGATAATGCAACTGGCAATTTTACCAAAATTGTTCAGAGAGTACCGGTGATTATTGATGTTAGAATCCCAGAGGAATATATCGATAAAGCTGCGATAGGAATGTCTTGTACTGTAACAGTTAGAACGGATCAGTAAAATGGTAGAACAAGCCCAGGCTATTCCAGAAGGTAGTGGTATTTTTACTCGAAGAAATATTGGCTTTTTGGGGATGATTCTTGGGATGTTTATGGCAATTCTTGACATACAAATAGTCGCAAGCTCTTTGCCTATTATTGCATCCGGTCTTTCTGCCTCTCAAGAGGAGCTCTCATGGGTCCAAACTTCCTATATTATTGCAGAAGTAGTTATTATCCCCCTTACGGGCTTTACCGCAAAGCTACTCTCTACTCGCATTTCTTTTGTGATTGCAGCGGCGGGTTTTACAATTATGAGCGTGGTTTGTGCATGCGCTAATAATTTGGAAATGATGATAATCGCAAGAGCATTCCAAGGATTTTTTGGCGGAGCTATGATACCTACTGTTTTTGGGGTAATTTATATTATATTTGAACCCAAAGACCGTCCTTCAGTTATAATTGTCATAGGCCTTGTTGTTACAGTTGCGCCGACCCTTGGCCCTACTCTTGGTGGTTATATAACAGAGATATTATCTTGGCATTTTATGTTTTTGCTTAATGTTATACCGGGTATTTTGGTGACATTTTTGGTATATAATTTTGCAGACTTTGACAAGCCAGATAAATCTTTGCTGCAGAATTTTGACTATCTTGGAGTCTTCTTGCTTGTGACATGTCTTGGATCCTTTCAATATGTATTAGAAGAAGGGGGGAGAAAAAATTGGTTCGAAAGCAACATCATAATAAACCTCTCCCTCTATTCTCTTGTGACCTTTATCTGGCTTATTTATCACGAACTTTATACCACAAAACCGATCCTAGATTTGCTCGCTTTCAAAAATAGAAATTTTATAATTGGTTGCATGCTATCTGGCATACTTGGTGTTGGGCTTTACGGGTCTGTATTTCTCCTTCCTATTTTCCTGAGTTCATGCGGCCTTAATACCCTTCAAATCGGAATTACTATGGTAGTTACGGGCTTAAGTCAGTTCCTCTCTGCTCCTATTGCTGGAAATTTGGCAAAAAGGGAGGTTGATAAAAGGCTTATAATGGCATTTGGCCTTGCATTATTTGGATTTGGTTGTTATCTAAATAGCTTCATGACTGCAAATACGAGATTTGATGAGCTAATTATCCCTCAATTTGTTCGGGGTTTTGCTCTCATGTTTTGCTTTGTGCCAATCAATGATCTAACACTTGGAACATTATCGAAAGACAGAGTGCAAGATGCAAGTGGTTTATATAATTTAATGCGTAATCTTGGTGGCGCATTTGGGCTTGCTATAATAAACTACAATATGATTCAAAATGCAGTACGATATAAAGACATACTCTCATCTAATATTCCCTCAACAAGCTTTTTTGCTCAAAATAACTTAGAAATGCTTAGTAGCCAATTTGATCAGGTAGGTCATGATGCAAGCATGACAGGAATTTATATATTAAATCAGTTACTATACAGGGAAGGATTTATTATCTCTATCAATAATATGTTTGCTTATATAAGCGTGATGTATATGCTTTCTCTTATACTAGTTGTTTTTACAAAAAATACTCATCATGTTGAAAATAGTTCTCACTAATTTTTATTATATTTTCCTTGCGTGTCTTTTGTGGGCGTGTCTTGCTGGTTTAGATGGGATAAAACATTTCCCGTTTTTTTCTTGCGCATCCCTAACTGCTACATCTATCTTGATTATGTATTTTGAGCCAACTTCTGTATTTAACCCTGCAAGACTATTTATATATAGCTTTTGGTTATTGGAAGAGATTATCAATTCCTCAATTGAGGTGACAAAGATAATTTGGGACTTTAACGAGGAAATTAATCCTAAAATTGTCAAAATAGACTCATCTTTTGGAAGGAGTAAGGGAAGACTCGCTCTTTACGCAAATTCCATCACCCTTACCCCCGGAACTTTATCTCTTGATGCAGACGGATCTAGTATTTTGGTTCATGCGTTAAATCAAAATTTTGTAAATGACCTGAAATCAGGCTGGATGGAAGAAAAAGTCTCAGAAATTTGAGACTCGCTATAGTCTGTGCATATTTCTATGTATCATAAATGCAGATCCGAAGACAAAAATAATGACGAAGTCTGAAGTTTTTAGAGATGCACACAGAAACCTAGAAATGTTCTAAAATTCATCAGCTACATCTTCTTCTTGGTTTGCAACTACATAATTCCCAACTCTAAACTGCTCTTTTAGCCTTGCAATCTCAAACTCGCCTATGCCAAGAGCTTTTAGCACAGCGCCTCCAAGCTGAAGACCAGTTTCATATGATGCTGGCACTATTACAGTTGCACCAAGTTCATATAATTCGTTTGAGTTCTTGAGATCCTCGGTTCTAATAATTACAGCAAGTTGAGGGAAGTTTTTTGATAAGGTTTTAAGGGCCTTTTTCTGAGTAATTGGGTTCTTCACCGCAATAATCACAGCAAGAGCTCTATCAGCACCTGATGCTGCAAGTGTTGGCAAATGAGATATATCCCCCGAAAATACCGGGAATCCGTTAGACTGCCCTTCTTTTGCGCTTTCTGGGTTAATATCCACCACAACATAATTTACAGATTCAGCTTCTAGAAATTTGGCAACCATTCTTCCAACAACTCCGAACCCTGCTATAATAACATGGTTGCGTAAGTCTCTTGCGCCTTTTTCAATTATATTATCTGGAACTTTTTCTGGGTCAAAGTCCAGCATATGCTCAAATTTTGCACCTATAATTGAAAGTAAGGGGGTTAGGGCCATCGAGAAAGTGACAATTAAGAGTAATAACTTTCCTGATGATTCTGAAATAACCCCCTCGCTCATTCCAAGCTTAAATAAAATAAAAGCAAACTCACCACCTTGAGATAGCATTAAACCTGCGTGAATAGCAACCCCTGTATTAAAGCCAAACAAAATACACAAACCCGCAATAATGCATGCTTTTACAACAATTAGCCCTATACTAAGAGAGATTATGATATTAAGCTGATTATATATCTCCATTACATCAATTGTCATTCCTACTGACATAAAAAATAGCCCAAGCAACAATCCTTTGAATGGGTATATACTCTCTTCAGCCTTTCTCTGAAACTCGGTCTCAGCGACAAGAACGCCAGCAGTAAACGCCCCAAGAGCAAGAGATAGGCCCATATATTCCGTAGTAAAAGCAGAAGCAAGAGCAATCAGCAAAGTAGCTGCGATGAATAATTCATTACTACTGCTCGCCTCGCTCTCATTGGACAATAATCCAAACATAGGACGGAAAAATATCCTACCAACTGCGAATATTCCAGCAAGAGCAGCGGCTGCCTTGAGGATAGAAATAAAAATCTCAAGATGGAGGGAGGATAAGTTATCGCCGGCAAGTTTTGGCACTATAACAAGAAGAGGTACAACAGCAAAATCCTGTAGCAACAAAATCGCAAGGGAGATCCTACTTACCTGAGTTGACTGCCTTCTGGAATCATCAATCACCTGCAAAACCACAGCAGTTGAGGAAAGAGCCAGCCCTCCCCCGATAATCACAGCTGATCTATTCCCATTTTCATCAAACATAGCAACAGCACCTGCTATAATCACCGCAGTCACAATTACCTGGAAACTCCCGAGTCCAAAGACATATTTTCGCATAGCCATTAATCTGCTCACCGAAAGCTCAAGGCCTATAGCATACAGCAAAAATACAACCCCATATTCAGCAAGTATATGAATTTGGTCATATAAAACAATTTTAAAGCCATGATCCCCGATCATAGCACCCGCCACTAAATAACCTAGTACTGGGCTTAATTTTAGTTTTTTAAATATAATAACAATAAAAATGGCTGCAAAAAGCAGAATAACAACACTCGGTAGAACTTCAAATTGATGCATAATTCCCTAATTTCACTGTCTTATGTAATATATAATCGCTTTGTTATATAAAAATATCAAGTAAGATCATCAAAATAACGATTTATTGTTTAAAATATATTTCAAACAACACCCCCAATAGCATATATGCAAGCATTATTAGTCCTTTTTTTAATTGCTGCAAATAATATCTGCGCGGAACGTCTTTTACCACAGCGAGCGCAAAATATGATATCTGTTTTTTATATATATTTGACATAATTTGCTTTAATGCATTACAGTTAACTGATTTGTTATCTAGTTGCAAGAGCATTATGAGCAAGCAAAAATCACCAAATAAGACTCAACCCAAGCTTGAACACCTTAAAAACAAAACATAATATTGAGGCATTATTAGAGTAAAATATAATGAAGAAGAGCGACCGTTCCATAGAAATGACAAAATATTCTACAAGCCAAGATCTAAATAATCAGTCTTTAGCAGAATTTCACGAGCTAGGATCAGAGCTTATGACAGAAATACAAAAACATGAATCATCGATAGAAAAAATTCACGCTTTACTAGAAAGGGGCGTAAGTGTAAATTACGCAACCTATTATGGCCTCACCCCTCTCTATGCTGCCTGCAGTAAAGGAAAGCTTGAAATCGCAAAACTTCTTATAGACAAAGGAGCGGATGTTAATATGAAAGATAATGTATTTAGGGAATCCCCTCTTCATTTAGCATGCGCAGAAGGTAGGGAGGGGATGGTAAATTTGTTGCTCAGCTCTAATGCAACTGTTGATCTATTGTTGTTACTTGCCATTTCCCATGATAATATTAATCCTAACCTTATAGCAAATGTAGACCGGATATCAACATTGCAAAATCTTACAGAAAATGATCACATAATTTTTCTTATTCGTAATGACAGAGCTCGTATTCTAGATCTCCTGCAATTCGAGTCAAAATTAGAGGATCACATTCGGGCGATAGGGGAAAATGGAGAGGAAATTTCCCTCCATTTTCACTCTAATGATGCGTATATTTTAAAGTAATGCAGAGCTCTATTTTGCTTCGTCGGACCTAAGGCTTATAGAAATATAAGCCTTAGGTAAATCGATGGTGATTTATTATAAGCTTTGCTTATTGCTCTCTACTTAACCTCAGTTTGACGTAAGAGCCATATATTCCTGCTGTAATTTATTGCTAATTCTAATCGATGGCTTCCTTGGGCGGAAGCAATAAGCGATGAGGCCTGCTATAAGATTTGCGAATGCATTTGCGGGTTTTCTGTGTCT
>JANRMF010000085.1:0-3441 GCA_033761815.1 Rickettsiaceae bacterium | reverse complement strand
CCGTTTAGCAAGAGGTGGCTCTAAAAAGCGTCCATTTTATCGTATAGTAGTAGCAAACAGTAGATCACCAAGAGATGGGGATTTCATTGAAAAAATCGGAACATACAATCCGCTATTATCAGCTGATAATAAAGATAGAATCTCATTAAAGATTGACCGTATCACATATTGGCTAAACCAAGGCGCTCAACTTTCTGATAAGGTGTTAGCTTTTGTAGCAAAATCAGGGATCACACTTCCAGAATATATCAAAAAAGAAATTTCTAAGAAAAAAGAAGCTAATGCAGTCAGATTATCCAAAAAAGCTGAGAAAAAATCTGAAGAAGAAGCTGCTTAATTAAATTTAAATTTTTATCTGCTATATTTTCACAAAAAAAGCCCTGGAACTTATTTAATCCGGGCCTTTTTTTATTTCCTTTGTTAGTAAGTAATGCCAAATCGCAAGAATTAAATTTGTGCAATGAAATTAAGGACTAGGATGTACAAATCAAATATATAGTCTTTTATGTTGAGTTAGCTACGTTGCCCACTCCTTGCTCACCTAAATACTCATAGGCTTCTCTCTCCTTGCACCTAGTATCAAATTGAGCCTAAAAGACTATAGTGATTAAAAAATCAAGTTTTTGGCTTTTTTATCAAAAAATTCAAAAATAGAATGAGATTATCTCTAGACAAAACCAATTTCATACATTATTATGGGCTTCTTCTCAAAAATCACTTTGTTTAAATGGTGTTTGCGCCTAGCGTAAGCACCATACATTTGAGATCTTATTGATGAAAATGAGATTATGCCGGTTTAGCTCAGTGGTAGAGCAACCGCCTTGTAAGCGGTAGGTCGTCAGTTCAAATCCGACATCCGGCACCATTACCTTTCTTCTTAGCTTCAGAGAGGTAGTTTCTACTCTTTAATATTCACTCCAAAACCTTTATTGCAAAATTCCTGTATATGCTTGAACTTTTTTCTATAATCAGGATTAATTGCTGAAATTCTAACCAAATCTCCTGAGCCTATCTTCACATAAGGGTCCACGCCACGAAATTTTGGTTTTTGATTACACTCCCCCTCCCCAAAAGGAACGACTTCAATCTTTTTATCCAGAATGCGAAGTGTTTTTAAAGATTTTACAATCAACCAATCACAAGACTTGCTGAGCTTATATAGAATTTCCTTATCTGTACTTTTCTTTATATCATCTTGAGAAAATAGCCCAAGTGCCGTAGCCCTCTTCAAAATCTTAGTAAAATATTCATAAATTGCCGCATTATAAGGAGAACCATATATATTTTCGGTAAAATCAAGAGAGAGGTATCCTAGAGTCTCAGCATAGTCTGATCTTGAAAAAAACCATTTATCATTCTCAAACTTCAGATCGTCAACCATATTTTTTGCTGTTTTTTTGGATATTTTTCCGAGTATAACCCCGGTATGAATAAGATACTGAATTCTATCCGCGCATAAATCGGGTAATTCTCTCTCTAAAGCTGAATATTCATGCTTATCTGGATCTAGATCTTCGGTTTTAATATTATGCTTCTGAAGCAAGTTCGGAAGATTTGTATTTTTGATAAACTCCAAATGAACTATGTCTTGATATGACTTTGCCATATTGCTTTTATAAAATAAATTATCCCCTATGTGAGAAAAAGCAGTATGAGATACATCGTGAAGTAATGCTGCTACTTGTTCCTTTCGGCTCCGTCCCGCCTTTTTGACCAGAAGCATTACCCCGATAGAATGATCAAATCTTGAGAATTTTGGCAATTTTGAAAAATATGGCGCAGGGCCAGAGACGTCTATTTTTTTCAATCTCTGCATAGACTCACTCTTTAAAACTTCTTCTATAAGCTCATCTTCTATTGTATATTTGCCCATAGTAGTATCAAGAATGATATGCGAAAGAGCGCTAGAAGGAAGACTGAAGATAATCAGAAAAGCTATTAATCGCTTGAGAAAAGCATTCTTAGTAAATAAATTGAGGGCAAAATTCCCATCTTGCTTTTGCATATGAAGCTCCTCTAAATTCCTCTTAATATAAGATTATAACCTCTAGAAATGACTCATGTCAATAAGAGGTGGGTATTTTGAGGTGAAAATACTTAACTTACTTTTTCTATTATTTTTTGCCCGCCCATATAATTCTTCAGAACATCAGGAATAGTAACAGAGCCATCTTCATTTTGGTAATTCTCTAGAATTGCCACTAATGTTCTACCTACAGCAAGGCCTGAGCCATTTAGTGTATGAGCGAATTTAGTATTTGTTTGGCCAAAATCTTTATATCTTGCCTTGAGTCTTCTTGCCTGAAAATCTCCACAATTAGAACAGCTAGAAATTTCTCTATATTTCTTCTGTCCAGGGAGCCAAACTTCTAGGTCATATGTTTTCTTGGATGCAAAACCCATATCTCCTGTACAAAGAACCATTACTCTATAAGGTAGTTCAAGTTTCTTTAGAACAGTTTCCGCTGCTTGCGTGATTCTTTCGTGCTCATGTTCAGACTCATCTTCTGGGGTGATTGAGACTAGCTCAACTTTGCTAAATTGATGAAGTCTTATCATCCCTCTTGTATCCCTTCCTGCTGCACCCGCTTCTGATCTAAAACATGGTGTATATGCGGTATAGCGAAGCGGTAGAAGCTCTCTTGGTATGATAGTATTTGATACTAAATTCACCAATGAAACTTCAGAGGTGGGGATTAGCCTATAATTATTCGTCGTCTGAAAAGAATCATCTGCAAATTTTGGCAATTGACCGGCATAATACATCGCTTCATCCTTGACAAGATATGGCGCAGAAACTTCAGTAAAGCCGAACTCTGTCGTGTGGAGATCTAGCATAAAACTTGCAATAGCGCGCTCTAGCCTTGCAAGATCGGATTTTAGAACAACAAATCTACTGCCGGACATTTTCGCGGCAAGGCCGAAATCCATCATCTCAAGCTCTTCGCCTATATCAAAATGTTGCTTTGGGTTCGTAAATTCTTTGATCTCTCCCCACTTTCTTAAAATCACATTTTCGCTTTCATCTTCTCCGAAAGGCACATCGCTTAGAGGTAAATTTGGGAGTCTATCGAGCAAATCTTGGAGTTCGTTGTCTCCTTCTAGACTTTTTTCTAGCGCCTCAATTTGAGACTTAATATCTTCTGATTCCTTTTTGATTTTTTGAAATTCAGGATTTGATGGATCTCTAAATTCGGACAGTTTTTTTGATTTTTCATTTCTAACCTGTTGAAGCTGCTGAATAGATGTTGTTGTTTGTCTTTTAGCTTCATCCAGAGATATTAGCTTTTCTGAAGAAGGCTCTAATCCCCTAAGAGACATTAATCTGTCAAATTCGGCTGAGTTTTCCCTAATCCATTTTATATCCAGCATGATTCTACCTCTTAAATCTTTTATTATTTTTTTTGATTCATTTTCTTGTAAGTTAATATAATGATATTA
>JANRMF010000084.1:0-22365 GCA_033761815.1 Rickettsiaceae bacterium | reverse complement strand
AGTGTCGCTAATTCACGGTGTTACAGGATCGGGCAAAACCGAAATATATTTTCACGTTATAGAGCAAATGCTAAAGAGCGAAAAACAATCCCTTTTGATGCTCCCGGAAATTGGTCTAACTCAGCAGATAGTAGAAAGATTTGAAACTACATTTGGCACCTCTTGCGCCGTATGGCACTCTTCAATTAGCCCTGCAAAAAAAAGGGATATATTTTTCGGTGTTAATCAAGGTTCATGCAAAGTTTTAATAGGAACAAGAAGTAGTTTATTTTTACCATTCAAAAATCTCGGAGTAATTATTGTTGATGAAGAACATGATGGGTCTTATAAACAAGAAGAAATGAGTCTATATAATGCAAGGGATGGTGCGGTTCTGAGGGGGTATATTGAAAATGCAAAAGTAATACTTGTGTCTGCGACTCCTTCAGTTGAAACTTATAATAACGCAAAAACCGGGAGGTATCATCACGTCATATTGGGCTCAAGATTTGGAAATGCCCAGCTTCCTAATATAAATATTGTTGACATGAAAAAGCAAGAAAGAGGCAACTGGATCTCTGCCCCCCTCAAAAATGCTATTGCAAATGCTCTCTCCATTAAAAAGCAAGTAATATTATTTATTAATAGAAAAGGTTATGCCCCATTAATCTTATGTGTTTCATGCGGTTTTCGCTTCACATGCAACCATTGTTCGTCTTGGCTTGTATATCACCAAGAGAGCAGCGCTCTTATATGCCATCACTGTGGATATAACATAAAATACCCAAATGAATGTCCGTATTGCGGTGGCAATAATCTTGTTCCTTGCGGGCCGGGTGTAGAGAGGGTGGCAGAAGAGGCTGCAAGTTTATTTCCAGATGCTATCATAAAGCAATTCACTAAGGATTATAATCCGGAAGAAGAAGAAATGCCAATCATCAAAATGATAGAAAATGGTATGGTGGATATAATAGTTGGCACTCAGATTTTGACTAAAGGCTATAATTTTCCAAATGTGACGGTAGTGGGTATTATTGATGCTGATACTTCCATGTCAAACATAGACCTGAAAGCCACAGAGAGATGTTTTCAAATTTTAAGTCAGGTTAGCGGAAGGGCAGGTAGAAGCGAGCATGAAGGTCTGAGTTTTCTGCAAACTTACTATCCTGCTAATGAAATTTTTGAATATATAAGAACGAGTAACCCCGAATTATTTTACGAAACTGAAATTAAGAGGAGAGAGGATGGATTTCTTCCTCCCGCTTCAAGAATTATAGCACTTATAATAACAGGAGATCATGAATTAGAAACACTAGATCTTGCGAAAAAAGTGAGAAATTCCGCCCCCAAAACAGAAAGAGTGAGAATTTTGGGCCCGGCTCCCGCAACTATGAGCAAACTACGAGGCAAGTATAGATTCAGGTTACTACTTATTTCAGATAAGACTTATAATATTCAGAATTACGCATCCGCGATCATCTCCAAGTTTAGCCTCAAAATTAAGCACAGGATCAGGGTTGAAGTGGATCCTTATAGTTTTTACTAAAAAACCCACTTTTTCTTGGACATTTTGATTTATTACCACAATAATTTAATTGTTACAAAATTCCCACATCAAAAAATAAAAGAATAGACAAATACATTAATAACTAGTTAAATTACATAAAAAAGATAATAATTAGTTCATAAGTCGAGTTTATTATTTAGGTGATAAATTCTATTATGTTTAACTAATAATTAGGAGATATAATTATGCCAAAAAACCCACCAAAAACCCCCGAAGAGATACTTGCGCACAGAGAGAGTATGAGGCGGGCAACAATGATAGTGCAACAAGACCTAGGTCTAGATCCGAAGCCACCAAAAGTGACACTGCAACAAGCGAAAAAAGCACCGCCACCACCACCAGCGAGACCACAAGAAGCACTCAACGAAACAGTTGCAGGCTATAAAAACGCGAGATATAGTGAGCTTGATGAAATAAAGCGTTCTGCCGCTGCAAATAAACAAAAAGCACAAGAGGTATTTAACAAAATAAATGCTAAAACTACAGCAAAACCAGAAGTACAACATGGCCAAAAAGCAACAAAAACAGACGCGTTCAAGGCTAAACTAAATGCTCTGGCTTCATCGCCGCTTTTCAAACAAAAAAGCACAAAACCTGCTTCAGAAATAGACAGAGGAGCTTTTAATTCGGCAAAAGAAAATATAGCAAACTTTTTTGGAGCCAAACTCAATGCTAAAAGACCACCAGAACACACCCCCCCTCCACCAATAGTACCACGAAAAGTGCCACCACCATCACGCTAGGAAAGCTTTACAGAGCAATTTAAGAAAGACAGGGACGCTTCGAAAGGCAATCAAAAAGAAAAATAAAATATTTTGATTTGCGATAAAATTAATACACGGATAGCTTTATAGTTATCTGTGTATTTTTTTTAGAAATGTGCATAGGGAAACTAAAAATTTGGCGCACTCGATTGGATTCGAACCAACGACCTTTGCCTCCGGAGGGCAACGCTCTATCCAGCTGAGCTACGAATGCTTAGATTCCCCATAGTTATAATTTTGCGAATTCTAAAGAAGAATATAGTAAGTATATAAAAAGGGCACTTAATAACATAGCACTATTTACCAGAAAGATCAAAGCAAGAAGGTGATGTCAAAATAATTCTCTCACCCACCTAATTTCCTTATGTCACCCCTATGAAACCCCTATCATCCAGCTGAAAACGGGGGATCTGGTATTAGTAATGCCGAAAATAAAGTAAATCGGCAATTATGGCAAGTAACAGTGTTATGAATAATTTAGCTTTTAGGTGATGCACCTTCGGCGCCCCATGATCATGCCCTAATTTAGGGTCTTCTTCTTGTTGAATAAATAAAGGAAGAGAGACAAATATTAAAATAGTCCAAATAGATGCTGAAATAACAACATGATGCATTAAATTCATTTTTTTACCTATAAAATTTTTTTTGAGTTACATTAACCATATATTAAGAAATACAGTGTATAAACTCTCTGTATTTATTGAATAAATATACATTACATAATAAAAAGAGAGAACTAAATGAAGAAAGTAATTAAATTAAATGCCCCTTTTGAGAGAATTAGGTTTGAAAATAACACACCTGATGCGAAGCTTAGAATGGCTATAATAACCCAGGCTATGATTGATGCAACAACCATATCTACTAATGAGGAGGATAAAAAAGTGGCTGAAGACGCTATTGAATGGATTTTTGGCAAAAACGAGGAATTTGTGAATATGTGCTATGCAATTGGTTTGGAGCCAGACTATATTGCGAGAAGAACTAAGGAGGGAATGATTTATCAAAGAGATAAAATACTAAATCATTTTAGCGCTCAGGAGAGTAAGGCATTTGAGAAATTTTAGAAAAATTTCCGATCAGAGCTAGGCGCTATATAATAATTCAGATTTGAATGGTGGGTTTGAGAAGACTTGAACTTCCGACCTCACGCTTATCAGGCGTGTGCTCTAACCAACTGAGCTACAAACCCCTTTTTGAGAAAATTTATCCCACAAGGACTGGGGAGGAATATATTATTTTTATCACATATAGTCAAGGGAGAAATGATCCCGAACATGAGAATTTGGAATTTTAATGCAAGTTATAAAAATATAAAGTATAATTAAGGTAATTATCATTTTAAAGGTTGTGAATTATGGGTAAACAAAATGATTTCAACGAGCTATTAGATGTTTAGTCCCAGAAAATTCATGGTATATATTATGAAGATAATAATTCATGGAGAAAAAGCTTATGGGACAAGTACCACACGCAAATGCCAGAACAACGGAGACAAGTCGTAGAGAGATCCGTAATAGTAAAGAGAGTATAGCAAAAGCAGCAGCGAAATTTAGTGTTAACCCGAAAAATCAAAGGTGATATGAGTCTTTGATCTGGCAAACCCGAAGATTCCTAAACGAAGGAATTGTCGATTTAAAAGACAAAGAGTAATAATATCAAGTCTTAGATGGCTCCGGCATAAAGAGCAATGCGCAGGTTGCAAGGATTGATATTGCAAATATATATAATGCAGGCGCGATGGGGCTATGAAAATAATGCCACAGAAAGAGGCAAATTGTGGTACTATTCTTGCCCAGTAACTCATCTCCAAGTGAGCATCCTATGCCAACAAGTAAGTATTTGTCGCTTTTTTTAAATAAGCTATAATACCAAGCATGAAGAGGCGCAAGATAGGCAAGCCCGGTGAATATTATAACAATTCTTACAAACATTATATACTCAAAGCTCGAATCTTTCATGAAGTAAAATAATGGAAGAACTAGAATAGCCGTAAGAAAGCTCATAGATGCCATGAATTTTTTCCTATCATATTTTTCTGCTATAAAACCAAATATGGGAATCAATGCAGTGTCAAGCACAAGAAGGAAGCTGTTTAGATGAAGCATTTCGGAGATATTGACGTTTGTTACATAGGGTACAAAACTATTCATAAACACAAATGGTATCACATATGTAACGTAGCTAAAGCTTGCAACTAGAGCTATTCTGAGGAGAATTAGTTTGTTCTTATTCACAAGGGATAATATCTCCCCAATATGAATTTTGGGGTAGGTTTCTTCCAATTCTTTAATTGCAGAAATTCTGAGATATAGACCCGCAAAAGCAGTTATTGATCCCGCAAAATAAGGATATCTCCAGTAGTAACTTGGGTCACTTGTGCTACTAACTATTGCAGAAGCAATTGAGGCCATAACAACACCAAGCATAGTTGAGAAGGTAAAAATAGTGCTAGAGCGAGTATAGTTTTTGATTGGGGAGGTTTGGATGATAAAAAAAGGCGCAACAACATGTTCCCCAGTGGCAAATACTCCCTGCATTACTCTTATACAGATAAAGAAAAAAGTAGCGCTAGGGCCAATTTGCTCGTATGATGGCACCATTCCAAGTAATCCAGTGGAAATCGCTACGCCAAACAGCGCTATAACCAAGACTCTTTTTGGTCCAAAAACCATCGCCATTTGCCCAAATATCAAAGCTCCAATAGGCCTTGTGAACATTCCAAGAGCCATTACACCATATGCTTTTATGGTTGAAACAAGAGGGTCTTGACCAGGAAAATATACAGGCGCTATGAAGGTAGCCATAAGGCCGTATAAGGCTATATCATACCTATCTAATATATTCCCGAGAACCCCGGCTGCAAAATTTTTATAGTGTTTTTTCATAATTTATTGAACTAAGTGTTAGTAAAACAGGCGCATGATCTGATGCTTTTTCTTTTTTTCTCTCGCTCTTATCTGTGCAAATCTCATGTAGATTTGCACAGCATCCTGGAGATACAAGAAAATAATCTATCCTTGCTCCTTGGTCCTTTTGGAGAGCGCCTGCTCTGTAATCCCACCATGTAAAACGAGTTTCCTGTGTGAGATATTCAGCAGGGTCAACCAAACCTGAATATTTTATTGACCTAATAATTGATTTTTCAGACTCTGTAAACAACAATTTATTCTCAAATTCTTCTGGGGAAAAAACATCCTCATTCCTAGGTGCTACATTAAAATCCCCACCTATAATATAATAATCTCTGAGATTATTTTTTGCCAAATGAATTTTTAGCCCATTTAAAAAGCGAATTTTTTTTATAAAATTCTCGCTATCAAGGCTTGTTCCATTTGGCACATAAACAGAAGTTACCGAAAGATACCCAATAGGAGATGAAAATTTAATTTCAATATACCTAGCTTCTTCTGGGCAGGGGTTTTGTGCAAAATCGTAAATTACCCCATCTGCTCTGAATTTAGAAATCACAGCAACCCCATTATAAGTTTTCTGGCAGTTTGTGTATGAATTATATCCTAAGTCTTCAAAAACCTCGAATGGAAACTGATCTTTTGTGCATTTCAGCTCTTGCAGAAGAATTATATCCACATTGTTTCTTTGTAACCAATCTGTCACTTGTCCTATTCTTGTTCTTATCGAGTTAACATTCCATGTGGCAATTTTCAAAAGTTCTGTCATAATAGTATAGTAGAGGATTGCATATATTTTGTTTGCAAGAAGAATATAGACTAAATAACATTAGTCAAAGGTGAAAATATTATGAACGGAAGGGAATTTAACAAAATCGCAGCTAGCGTATTGATCGCTGGTTTAATTATTTTGCTCACTGGAAAAGTGGTGGATATTATTTACGAGCCAGTTTTATCGCCAGAGCATAGGGGCTATAGTGTTCACGTGGATGAAAATGAAGCCTCAAGCTCTCCAGCGCCCGAACAAGCTGCAAAATTTGAGATAGATATAAAAGAAGTGATGAAAAATGCATCTGCAGAGGCTGGAAAAGCTATTTTTACCAAATGCGCAGCATGCCACACCGCTGACAAAGGTGGTCCGAATAGGGTAGGGCCAAACTTATGGGAAATTGTTAGTAGAAAAAAAGCATCTCATGAGGGCTATAGCTATTCTGCTGCGTTAAACGCGTTAGGAGGTGAGTGGGATTATGACTCTCTCGCACATTTTTTGCATAAACCATCAGCTTATGCAAAGGGAACAAAAATGAGCTTTGCCGGCCTTGTTAAGCAAGAAGATATAGGAAATATGATAGCTTATTTACGAAGCTTATCTGATTCTCCTAAGCCTCTCCCATAGTTACCTTAAAAATGTAAAATTTATTTTTGTGTAAAAACCTGGTTTTTTGTGTTATATTTTTGCGAATTTATGCGAAATTTATAAAATTATAACAAACGTATGGTATACATCACAATTTCATTGCTATTTACAGCTGCAACTCTTGGGCTTCTTGGGCCAATAATATTATGGCATAGGCTTACTCAGATGGGCGATGCCCTATCTCATTCAATTATGTTTTCTCTTGTGATTAGGTATTTTTTTGACCTTGGCCAAACTTCATCCACAATTTTAGTAGCTTTGATTTTTGCCTTTTTGCTTGAGTTTGGAGCAAGAGATCAGAGGCTTGATGGCGGAGCAAAGGTTGTCAGCCTTAGCTGCCTTCTCATTTCTAGTACAATTATTATTTCCGATTTGGCTGATGGTAAAATTAGAATCAAGGAATTTTTACTCGGGGATGCGATGGCGCTGAGTTATGATCAGATGAAAATGAGTATTGTGATTTTTTTCTTAGTGGCGGCTTTTTTTGTGATATACTACAAAAAAATCATACTCAGCGTTACCTCGCGTGATTTCGCAAAAGTCATGGGCGTCAATGTCTTACGCATAAATCTTGCGGTTAAAATAATGCTTTGCCTTACAATTGCCCTTGCTGCAAACGTGATTGGCATTCTACTTGTTTCTTCCTTACTCGTGATTCCTGCTTCTATGGCAAGGCTAATTTCCAAATCCCCGGTCCAAATGACGATAATTAGCTGCCTTATATCCTCTTTAGCAGGAGTTTTATCCATTTTTATATCGTTAAATTATGATGTATCATATGGTCCATGTCTTGCGCTCATGCTTTCAAGCTCTTATGTAATTATGATATCTTACAGTTCATTATTAAAAAGGTATTGATTAGTGGAGAGGGTGGCAAAATATATAAGTTCTTGTGGTTATTGCTCAAGAAGAGAGGCAGAAAAACTAATATTATCTGGAAAAGTTAAGGTAAATAATTCCACAATCTCTATTGTCTCTACTTTAATTGGTCCTGGTGATCTAGTAGAAATTGAAGGAGTAATTTTGCATAGACCCAAAATAAGATTGTGGAAATATTACAAACCGAGAGGGTTTGTGACCACTCACAAAGATCCAGAAGGCAGAAAAACAATATTCGAGGACATATTCGCAAAAAATTCAGCCAATGGGAAGAATGAGTGCTCGGGTCACTCATTTCAGTCAAAACATATAATCTCAGTAGGAAGGTTAGATATAGAATCTGAGGGGCTTTTATTACTCACTAATTCTGGAGAACTGGCAAGAGAGCTGGAGTTACCGAAAAATAATTTCAAAAGATTATACAAGGTTAAAGCTTATGGGAAATTTACAAAGGCGAGTTTAGAGCTTTTGGAGAAGGGTATTACCCATAAAGGTTTGCAATATAAACCATGCAAGATTAAGCATATTAAGACCAATTTATCAAATCACTGGTTTGAGGTTGAAATTTTTGAGGGAAAAAACAGAGAAATTCGGAATATATTCTCCCATATAAATATGCAGGTAAATAGATTAATCAGAATAGAATACGGCCCTTATAAACTCGGTTCTATGAAGCAAAGTCAGATAGAAGAGGTATAGATAAATCGAGATTTATTGCTTGACATAAAGTATAGCTGATATATATCAACTTGAGTTAATTTAACATACAAGTAAGTAAGTATGAGAAAAAATTTTGAAATCGAAGAGTCAAAGGAAGACGGCGATCACGCAACAACAGAAAAAACTCCAGAACAAATAATGCAATTAAACTCAGAGCTTTGGGAAGAGATACGAAAACCACATTACTACTCTCTTGATAATATACAAGAGCTCATAAGAGACGGTGCTAATGTTAATCAGAAAAAAAATGAAGGCAATACTCCTTTACACATTGCGTGCCGAGAGGGCTACACTGATATCGCAGAACTACTAATAAATCATGGAGCTAACGTTAATAAGGAAAATAATCAAGGCGCGACTCCTTTATATTGGGCGTGCTTTAATGGCGAAACTGATCTCGTAAAACTACTAATAAATCATGGAGCTAATGTAGATATATCAATATTAAAATCTATAGTTAGGGAGGAAGATAGTGTTTATATTGATGAGCTAGTACAAAATTCCGGCATAGAAGGTGTTAGAGAAAATGAGGAAGTAACGGTGCACCTTCGCGACGGAATGGGGCAAGAAATTTTAGACATACTGCATCTTCCTCAAGAATTTGAACACCATATTCATGTTATAGGACAAAATGGGGCGGAGATGACTTTACATTTTGCAGCATATCAACCCGTATTGAAGTGAGGTGAATTCAAGGATGCACGACTTTAATGGGATCAGAGATTTAACGCCAAATCGCAAGAATTAAATTCTGTCAATGAGAATTTTTTGTGGGAGTGCGTTGATTTGCCTATTTTTTAGCTTGAGCCCTTCTTTCTTGGCTTGATGGTATATTCACCCGAGTTTGATATAAAAAAAGCTACAGTCCATATTTAGCAAGGGATAGAGGGCAAGTAGCACTTGAATTTTAAGCGGAATGCTATAAATTACGATTTTAACTATACAATTAAAGGGGTCAGTTCCAGATTTAGTAAGCTCTTTGAGTGGATGGCCATTTGGAGACAAGGGCTATTTAGGCAAAAATCTAATGGAAAAATTAAAAAAGCAATCTATAGATATATTCCCCAAGGTAAAGAAGAACATGAAGCGGGGAATGATGACTCTGGGGCAAAAATTCTACTTATCCAAAAGAGGATTAATAGAGACCGTAAATGATCAGCTAAAAAATCTATGTCAAATAGAACATACAAGACACAGAAAACCCGCAAATGCATTCGCAAATCTTATAGCAGGCCTCATCGCTTATTGCTTCCGCCCAAGGAAGCCATCGATTAGAATGAGCAATAAATTACAGCAGGAATATATGGCTCTTACGTCAAACTGAGGTTAATTTATTGCGCTCCGCTATAAAATCAAGAGTATTTTGTAACTAAAGCCCTTTGTATATAAGGTTTACAGGAGTTTCTTACGTCAAACTGAGGTTATTATATCATGATCGTGATAATCGCAATGAAGATGTCCATCCTTTGCTGCTTCGATTAAATAACACCAAATTCTCTAGGTCTTATGAATGCTTTTATGAGAGAGATCTCTACATCAACCCCTCTTTCTATAAGAAACTGAGCTAAATCAGTATTATTGTTGCGGCAAGCCAAAGATAATGGGGTATTACCAAATTGATCAGTAGGATTTACATCAGCCCCTCTATTTATCAGATCTACTACTGAGTTTGTCACCGTGTCTGGATTGTTCCGGACAACCATGACTAGTTGACTTGATGGTTCCGGTGCCTCATCCTCCAAGATTCTCGGTCTTTCTATAGCTTGTGATAAACCTTTTTTGTATTTTTTTAGATATTTTAACTTCTTTGTTAGATATCTATTTCTATTATTTTGACAATAATGTCGATTTGTCACGCTACTGAAATAACTCATGAAAGAATACGACCTTAGTCTAATCAGCGTACTCTTCTAAATTATCAAATAACTGCCAGTCACTATGATAAAGTGGAGCCTCGTTACTCTTACCTGATATATTCCTGATAGTTTCTTCGTGTAGGAAAATATTCATGGAATTAAGATGAGGCAGAAATTCACTCCCCCCTCTATCTACTATATCAAAAGTTTTTTCATCAAAAGTGTTTTCTATATCTCTTAAATAAGAGAGTATCAAAGAAGTTCTCAAATGACTACACGCAAAATTCAAAACAATATCCAATTTTTCTTGAAGGTATGATAATGGCAATTTATATTCTGATTTTGCATTTTGCACCACAATACTAGAAATAACAGATAGAGCCTCTAGTTGCTCAGGGGTTTTTAAGTCCTCATATGGCCAGAATGCATGTTTTGCTAATTTTTTGATAAGTATATATTTTTGACGGTCTGCGCTTATTGCATCGTTATACGAATATAGCTCAGCCTTTAACCGAGTTGCTATTTGCGGGCAAATAGTATCTATTAAATATTCAATATCAGAGTTATCACACGATATAAAATCTAGTATGAACCTATTGGAATAATTAAAATTATGCGAATTACAAATCATCATATTACTAAGGCAAAATTTCTTAACGTAGTAATGCCCTTCGGGATTAGATAGTGAGTCATAAGCTTTATTTACATGACCCAAATATTCTTGGTACTTTGCATTACAAGCTTTTTTTATGACATTTATGAAATTGTGTGTAATTTCCGTCCCCTCTAAATGAACCACGCTCAGATTTCTAGAATCATCTATAATTTTATAAATATATCTCGCAGATTCGTTTCCAAGGGGATTATAAGCAAGAATTAAACTACACACATTAATCCCATTAGTATCATTAGCTAATTTTTTTATTATACCAGAGTCTATGTTATTTTTCATTAAGGATATTCCAGTGAGATTAGTGTTTACATTTAAGGCCTTAAATAACAAATTCAGACCATCGTGGTTAATATTACATTGATTTAGCGACAACTCCTCTAGTGCGATATTTTTCGCAAGTGTATTTGATAGGTATGACATGGAAGTAGTACTGAAGTCATTAAAAGAAAGGTTTAACCTAATTATAGAAGGTAAATTTAAAAGAGCTTCCGAGAGATATCCTATTGAAGCTTCTGTTAAGCAGTTTTCTGATAAGTCCAATTGCATGATTTGCGGGTTTAAATACATCATGTTGCATAGTTTTAGCATATTGGAAAGATTGGCCCCAGCAAATTGTGACTTTACACTATGATATAGATCTTTTCCGAAAATTGTTGCATATTTTGCAGCAAGCCAGGAATCTAGTGAAACATTTTTAAAGGTATCATATTCCTCATTTAAGGTGTTATTTTCTTCGGGAGAAAAAACCACAAATATTTTTCTTCGCGGTAGTAGAAATAGTTTCATTTAACATAACATATTTTAAATTTGACGCATTATATACAAATATTTATTACTTGTCAATATAAGATTTAGTAAATATTTTTCATAAAAGACGGGGGTGGCTTTTAGGAAGTTTGTTATTTTATAGATTTGTCTTTTAAGGTCAGGCACAAAAAAGATCAAGCGATAAAAAAAACCACATCATCAACTGAAAACAGGGGTCTAAGCATTAGTAATAAGCCTTGTAATAAACTATTATACCCCTTCGGAAATATAGCCCATTGTCTGAGTATCCCATAATTTTCTGTATAGTTTAGAATTTTTGTATAGTTCCTCATGACTTCCATCTTCGATAATTTTTCCACCATCAAAAACCAAAATCCTATCCATATTCATGATAGTTGATATTCTGTGCGCTATCGTTATTACAGTCTTGTTTTTCATTAAATATGCAATTGCGCTTTTGATTTTATTTTCCGTTATGGAATCTTGTGCACTTGTTGCTTCATCTAAAATTAGAATAGGCGCATCTTTTAATATAGCTCTTGCTATTGCAATTCTCTGTCTTTGGCCCCCAGAAAGGCCAGCACCCCGCTCACCTGCGCTAGTATAATAACCCTCATTCAACTGAATTATGTCATCATGTATATAGGCTTTTTTTGCAGCATTCATAACCTCTTCGTCAGTTGCATCAAGATTGCCATATCTAATATTTTCCATGATTGAGCGGTTGAATAAAATTGGCTCCTGAGGAATGACTGTAATTTGCTGACGGAGACTTTCTTGAGATACCTCTGAAATATCCATGCCATCTATCAAAATCCTCCCAGATTTCACTTCGTATAACCTTGCGATTAAGTTAGTGAAAGTTGTTTTCCCAGAGCCAGAAAAGCCTACGAGTGCAACCTTTTGTTTCTCATCTATGATAACAGATTTTTCTTCGAACAAAACCTTGGAGTCATTATATCCAAATGTAACATTCTGAAACTCTATTTTTCCGTTTTTAATCAAAAACCCACCCGCTGACCTCGAATCTGAAATTTCATGTATTTCCAGAAGGTCTATGCTTTGTGCAAATGTTCCTATATCTTCAAATAAATCACCTACATCTTGCGTAAAATCCCATATGTCCTCACAAACAGCGATGCATAATGTAATAACCAAAGCGAAATCTCCCACTGAAATTTCAGACTTAGATCTGAGAAGTCCCAAGAAGAATAACATAGAAAACATCATCAAAGAGCAGCTAAGGCTTTGAAAATATCTAAGGCGAAGCATAAACCACCCAAGAATCTTCTCAGATTTTACCATATTATCCAAAAAACGCCCAAGATAACTTTTCTCATACTCAAACCTATTATACATTCTCACTGAATATGCATTTGTGAGTGAGTCAACAATTTTTCCTGCAATTATAGATCTCTGCTTTGCCCAAGTGGTAGAGAGAGTGTGGACATATGGCGAAAAAATTGCCCCAAGGCAAAAGAAAACAGATAGCCAGATAACAAAAATTGTAGCGAATATTGCCTTTACGCAGGAGAGAGTCCATATTGCAATTATGAGCATGAAGATCTTTCTCAAGATTTTCTCGTTTAGGCTAGAAAAAATCATCTCAAATGATCTGGATGCGTCAAGGATTTTATTAGTCACAAACCCTGATAAATTTTCCTTAAAAAAATTATAACTATGTTTTTGAGTGTGGGAAAAATAGGAATCTATAATATCCGACTTAGCCTGAGGTAATGTTTTTAGGTATAAATAATCATATAATCGCCATAACCAGTTGCAGAGTTCCCACCATAATCCGTAAATTAACGCCCAAGTAAAAGACCGACTCAGAAAATCAACCTCAGAAGATTTATCCGCATTTTCTATAAAATCTAGGAGGTTTTTGATTAAGAATCCGTCAATAGAGATTGTCGACCCCAAAAACGCCACAAGCAAAACTAAAGATAGATACCAATATCTTTTGGGCCATAGAAGATGAAGAAATACGTTAAAAAGACTTATTTTCATTGAGTTATTGAATCCTTAAGTTAACCTAAACAAAATTGCGAATTTTCCAAGGGATTATCAATACTACACCTTGGCAATAATTTCAAAGAAATTATACATTTTCATGGATTTAAAATAGTCTCTTGCATATAATAAGCCTTCAATAACGAAATTAACTAAGCGCTCTATGAATAAAGCCAAAAATAATAAACATAATATCTCCCCAAGGCATATTTGGGAAGAGATTAAATCTCTGATATTAATTGTGCTTTTTGCGCTTTCAATTAGAGTATTGATTTTTGAGCCTTTTTATATACCCTCCCCATCTATGAAAACCACACTCGTCGAAGGCGACTATGTTTTTTCTACAAAATATTCATATGGCTATAGTAGGCACTCATTTATCATTAGTACTAATTTATTTTCAGGAAGAGTGTTAGAGTCATTACCTGAAAGAGGAGATATAGTGATTTTTCGCCCCCCGCATGATATGAACACAAGATATATTAAGAGATTGATAGGTTTGCCAGGGGAGAAAATAGAACTAAAAGGCGGCGTAGTTTATGTTAATGATATCCCTCTAAAAAGGGAGTTAGTTAGCACCTATGAAGAATCGGGAACAATTTTTGAAGAATATAAAGAAATTTTGCCGAGTAATTATGCTTATCAAACAAGATATATAAAACAACTACCATTAGAGGGTATGAATATCAGAGATCTCAGGAGGGCTAATAATATCGGGCCGTTTTTTATCCCCGATGGGCATTATTTTTTTCTTGGGGATAACAGGGATCAGTCAGGAGATAGTAGATTTCAAATGGGAGTAGTGCCTTTTGAAAATTTTATCAGCAAGGCTCAATTTGTGTTTTTTTCATTTGAAGAAAAGTTATTGCTGGATAATAGCTTTAGCTTAGAGCAAATTACACAAATTTGGAAATGGATACGATCATTCAAATCAGAAAGATTTTTTGCCCCTATTAGACTTTCCGGCATACCTAATTAGTCATTCCCGCAGACCCTTTGTCATTCCCGCAGACCCTTTGTCATTCCCGCGCAGCAGGGAATCTAGTCATATCTCTCCTGGATCCACGTTTTCACAGGAATGACAGATTGTCTTTATGTCATTCCCGCAGCCTCTCTATATCATTCTCGAGTGGATGGTGATATAAGGAAAAGATGGGGTGAAATTTATATTGAATAAAATTAAGCTTGTAGTATAATGAAGTTACGGCTTCTTGGTTCGTTAGAGCGTGTATTTCCTAGGACTATATTCATTTCAAGGGAATGGTCACTGGTTATTTCTGATTTCAAGGATAATTATTACCATACCCACCTTAACACTATGTCTTGCAAAGGATCAAACTCGACGGCTAAAGAGGTCTACTTATTCCCCCCCTTCTTATCTTTCCTGCGGGTCCCTTTCTCTCATTCCCGCCGAGGCGGGAATCCATATGAAAAATAAAAATGGTGAAAAAATTTTACTTAAAAAGCTTAGCCCATGGCAAATTTTGTGCTATATATACTTTGAAAATATAATTAAAAATTTGTAGCTATGGCTTTTGAGGATAATTTAAATAAGATATTAAATAGGTATTATGAGATTTCTGAAAAACTCTCATCTGGAGTGGCGGGTCAAGAATATATCAATTTATCAAAGGAGTATTCACATCAGACTCCACTTGCCGAGAAGATTATTTCTTACCAAAACTCTGTGAAAGAGATGGATGGTTTGAAAGCAATATTAAAGGACGAAAAGGATCCAGACCTCAAAGCCATGGCTGAAGCTGAATATGAAGAACTTACGCAAAAAATTAAAGATCTGGAAAAAATAGTCAAAATCTCTCTTTTGCCACAAGATGAAGCAGATCAGAAAAATGCGATAATTGAGGTTAGAGCAGGGACCGGAGGGGAGGAGGCTGCTTTATTTGCATCAGTATTATTTGGCATGTATCAAAGATATGCCGAGTCAAAAAAATGGAAATTTGAGATACTCAGTATATCAGATACAGGAATTGGGGGATATAAAGAAGCTTCTGCTTTAATTAGTGGTCCTATGGTTTTCTCCAGGCTCAAATATGAGTCTGGCGTTCACAGGGTTCAAAGAGTACCAGAGACGGAGTCAAGCGGGCGCATACATACATCAGCTGCAACTGTTGCCGTTTTGCCAGAAGCAGAGGAGGTGGATATTATGATAGAGGATAAAGATATTCGGATTGATACATATAGAGCATCTGGTGCGGGCGGGCAGCATGTTAACACAACAGATTCGGCAGTGAGAGTGACTCATATCCCAACTGGGGTAGTTGTTACTCAGCAGGACGAGAAATCTCAGCATAAAAATAAGGCCAAGGCGCTGAAAATCCTCCGCTCCAGAATTTATGAAATTGAGAGACAAAAAAAGGACCAAGAACTTGCTAGCGCAAGAAAGTCCCAAGTTGGGTCTGGAGATAGGTCCGAGAGAATCAGGACATATAATTATCCGCAAAGTAGAGTAACCGACCATAGAATTAACCTAACTCTATATAAAATCGATGCTATTACAAATGAGGGTGATCTTGATGAAATTATAGACGCACTAATTTCTTACAACGAAGCAGAGCGCCTAGCGATGCATGTGGAAGAATAGGTGATATGCATATCAATCAAAGAACTAGGCTATTATTGTTTGTAAAAAAAAGATGGGCCCCCTTCTTAATTAGTGCTGCAATGATAGCTCTCCTGCTTTTGATATTAGGCTATACTATTTATTTTTTATATTATCGCAACATTACGGATTTATCACAAAGTGAGGATACACAAGATGTATCAAATATAAAAAAGGAGAGTGATTCATATCAAAAAGATCACACACCCGATGAAAATAAAGAGCTAGAGATTGATAACCTGAGCTTTGAGAGCAAAACGGAGGATAATAAAGAGTACAAAATCCATGCAAAAAAAGCTTTTAAAATCGAAGGAGGCAACTACATAATGAGAGAAGTAATGGCATCTATTATCCTTGAAGAAGGTATTCTTGATATAGACGCACCTTCTGGAATATATGAAGAGAAGGGCGCGAATTTGATTTTGTCTGATAATATTTTAGGAAAGTATAAGGGGTATGACTTTAAAACTAATAGTTTAATGGTGAATATCGAAGACCAAACCCTGAAATCAGATAGCAAAGTTGAAATTGATGGAGAAAAAATTAGTATAAGAGCCGATAAGCTCAAGTCCACAAAAGATAATTTAATAATATTTGAAGGCAATGTTAAGACTGTTTTTCATCCTAATTAGTTCATATGCTCTTTGCGGAGCCTCTATGCCAAAAATGCCAGTAATGATTCAATCGAAAAAAATGATTGCAAATCAACTTCGTGATGTAATCACTTATGAGGGCGATGTTAGGGTTGAGTTCTCGAAATATGACATAGTAACTTCAAAAATTATCTTTATAATGAAATCTGAGCAAGGTAGTATGATACTTAATAGAGTAGAGTTTCCTGAGCAAACAAAAATCGTTACCAAAGATTTAAAAGAGGTAACAATCGTACCAAGCGCTTATTTTGATGCCGGAACTTCTATGTTAAAAAGCTCTGGAGACGTAACGGTTGAAAAAGATGGCTCATTTTATAAGACCCTCAAAATCGAGATTGATCTTGGAAAATTCGTAACTGTTCAGATGCTAAAAAGTTAAACATTAATCACATGAAAAAAATTTTAATCGGAATCTCAATTCTGCTTTTGGTTGCTATATTCTATTCTAATAAGGGCAAATATTACATTCCATGGAGAAATAAAGAATCATTCCCGGTGTCATTGCAAGGAAATGGAGGTGATATAAATGATAAGCTCTCTCCAAATCAGATTCTTTCATCTAGCGATCATGTTACTGAAGATAATAAGAGCGCTCTTAGCTCATTCCAAGCTCAGCAACAGGATTGCAAAAAGAACAACCAAGAAATTTTGCTAAATTTATTATTTTGCGAAGGGCAAATTAGTAACTTATTGATTGAAGCGAAAAATAATTCTTACCAAGATTGCGTAAATAGCTTAGAAATTCTAAAGAAATATGATATAGTCCAAAATCTCAGAGAAGAAATCTCATTAATTGAAGAGGACTTAAAAAAAATGATGTCTATGAACCAATATGAAGAATTTGGCATAGGTCCTGCCTTGCCAGACTGGACAAAAGCTATAGTAAGACTGGAGCGCAAGAATTTTGAATGCGAAAAGCTCAAGGCTGCATTAGTGGAAAAGATTGTTTTGCTGCGGGCTAAATTTATTGATAAATCTAATATCGAGAGGATATTAGAGACTCCACTTGCAGGGAATTTTGAGCAAATAGAGTTACTTGCCAAGGGGATGTGATGGGCAAGAAACTTAATTTTATTGGCTTTAAAATATTCAAGCTTCTAATTCTTACCCTTGTGTGCATATCTTTTGCATTTATTTACAGCAAGTTCAGCAAATATAACATTGATTTAACTATAGAATTTGGAGACCTTAGGATCAAGACTTATGTCGGAGTTGTTCTGTTTGGGTTTATACTGCTTGTTAGCCTATTATTTCTTATTGTTGGGATCATATCCTATACATTCTCTCAGCTAATTTCCATTAGAGATAGTTTTAGTGGGGATAGAGCTCAAAATGCCTTAAAGCGGCTTATTGAGTCTGCGATATTGATGAGTATTCATGATAAAAAGGGGGCAGCCACACTTATTAAAAATGTAGATGTAAACTATCTTTCCGAAGAGATTGCTGAATATGCTGAGCTGATATCCTCTCTTACATCCTCTGAGTCAGTGCCGGTAAGTTTTTACCATTATAGCAAAAAATTCCCAATATTAAAAAAGCAAGCCTCAAAAAAACTATCTCAAATTGAGTTTAAAATGGGTAATTTTGATAAAGCATTAGAATATGCAAAAGAATATTATTATTCCGACCCAGAAGATGAGCAAATCAATATAATACTTGCCAAAATTCATGCAGCAAAAGAAAGGTGGAGAGATATGGATGGGCTTATATCCTCAGTAGGAAACTATAATTTTTCGGATGAGACAAGGCTTGTATTTTCCTCTCTTTATGTTACCGCTGCAAAAACAATTTTAAATGATGGAAATAACGTAGATGCGCAGGATTATTGCGTTAAATCACTAGAACAAGACCCAGCAAACATGAATGCCGCAGAATTATTTGCAGAAATTTCAACATTACAAAGAAACTATGATTTAACTAAAAAAGTCCTCATCTCATCTTTTGCAAGAAGGCCAAGTTTTGAACTTTTTCTCTTGGTCAGAAAGTTTACCGATTTAACAAATCGTGAATTATATGACGAGTTAGTAGATTCCTGTACATTCGATAAGCACTTTGCAATTTTCCTAGCTATTGCAACTTATCTGAGGCTTGAGGATAAGAAGGAAGATATACTCAATCAAATTTCATAACCTATTCTGAGTGGTAATTTTGTTGTCAAAATTTTGGTTGCGCGTCTCAAATATGTTTAATATTCTGCGATGCTCACCTCCATTTTTCCTAAAAATTCCCTACTCAGAATGGGTTATACTAGAAGAGTGGTAATTTTGTTGTCAAAATTTACCTTTAGCTACAAAGAAGATAAAATTTATAAATTATAATTATTTATGAAAAATACGAGCAAGAATATAGAGGCGTATATTCAGACTGGTGTCAAATTAGACAACCAGCAGAAAAGCCTTATACAAAAACTTGATGAGATCAAAAAAAGCCTTGAGAAAAATTATTTCATGAAGTTTTTTTCAAGTCAGTCTTGTTCAGGGATATATATTCATGGACCGGTAGGCAGGGGGAAGTCGGTAATTTTGAAAGCTTTTTTTGAAGCATCAAAGCAAACCAAAGTTTGGTATCATTATCAGCAATTCATACAATTTATCCACGAAGAATCCCACGAAGCTTTTGAAGCAAGTGGTCAGGATGCCATTGTGGATATTGCAGAGAAAATTTCTTCTAAATATTCACTTATAGTAATAGATGAGCTCGAGATAAGAGATATTACAGATGCAATGATCATCCATAGAATAAGTAAAATCCTGCTTTCAAAGGGCAATTTTTTGTGCTTTACATCAAACATCAAGCCATCTGACATATATTTAAACGGCCTCCAAAGGGAGCTATTAATGGATTTTATCAGAACCATAGAGTCAAAATTTTTCACATTTAACCTTGATAATGGGCATGATTACAGATTTAGCAAGGCAGCAAGTAGCAAACAAATCATCACAGAAGGTTATAATGAAAATAATCTAACTCTTTTTGAAGAGCTAAAACACTCAATTACAAAGGGGCATAAATTAACGCAAACAGATCTGGAGATATTTGGCAGAAAAATCATATTTGAGCGTACATATAAAAAAGCTGCCTTTGTGACTTTGGAAGAAATTTGCGATAATGAGCTCTCGTATAATGATTTCCTTGAAATTAGTGAAAATTTTAGCGCAATTGTGCTAGAGGCGGAAACGAATCTGCAGGATGATTCCGATAAAGTCATAAGATTTATTAATTTCATAGATAGTCTATACGATAGTAAGTTACTTTTAATAGCAATTTTCAAAGATAAAATCGCAAGTCTCTACAAAGGCAAGAAATATAAAAAAGAATTCGGCAGAGCTCTATCAAGGATTGCAGAAATGAGCAGTAACGACTACATTACTACTTCAAAATATTACAAAGGAGCGTGATGAGTAAAAATTTCGATAAACAGCCCGACTTAGAAAAATTCCCCAGATTCATAACATTTGAGGGGATGGATGGGTCCGGAAAAACAACCCAAAGTAAAAAACTATACCAGTACTTGATATCAAAAGGGATCCAAACAATCTGGACAAGAGAAATAGGTGGCACAGAAATAGCGGAGCAAATTAGGGATATTGTTGTTTCTAATGAGCTTATTACCAAAACGGAACTATTATTAATTCTTGCTGCAAGATGCGAGAATGTAGAGAAAGTCATAAGGCCCGCGTTAAATTCCGGTGCAATTATCATTTGCGATAGGTTCATAGACTCAACTGCAGCATATCAATCAGAAACCTCAGAGGATATGAACAGGATTCTAGACCTTCATAAAATATTATTTGACAACCTAATGCCGGATAAGACATTTTTTCTAAAGCTCGACCCTGAAGATGCTCTAGCGAGGGCGAATGAGCGAGGTGATATTAATAAGTATGAAATGAAAGACATGCAATTTAGGAAAAAAGTCGCAGAAAATTATGATGTGCTTATTTCAAAATATCCAAACCGGTTTGTAAAACTTGACGCTTCTCTTACTCAAGAGGAGATTTTTGAGTCAATTTTATCTAATACCAATCAATAGTTGTAATAATACTAGGCGCGAGGAGCGAAGCCTACTAAATGTTAGGTTAGAGACGAGCAACAACTTAGGATTATAGATGTTGATTGGTATAATATACCCTTGGCGTGAGAATTAAAAAACCTATACCTATTTTTCAACACCCCCAGAAAATTTGAAATCACTTGCATGACTAATTTTTTTGAATAGTATAGATGGAAAAATATTCAGTAATTTTATAAAGAGTCTTGATATGAGTTTTGTGTGGTTTATTGTTGCGATTGTTATTTTTCTTTTAAGTGCAGTTTTTGTTGTTCATCAGCAAACCGTTATTGTCATTGAGAGGCTAGGAAAATTCAACAGAGTGGCCTATCCTGGTTTAAACCTAATGATCCCTTTTATAGAGACGCAGGCAAATAAGATTAGTCTCAGAATACAGCAACTCGATGTTATAGTTGAAACCAAAACCCACGATAATGTGTTCGTAAAAATTAAAGTAGCAGTTCAGTTTGGGGTAAATGAGAATAAGATTTTTGAAGCCGCATACAAGCTTTACTCGCCATCTGCTCAGATTGAGGCATATGTTTTTGATGTAGTTAGGGCGAAAGTGCCATCGATAGATCTAGACTCGCTTTTTGCCAAAAAAGATGAAATTGCAATCGATGTCAAAAATGAACTAGAAGAAACAATGCAAAGTTTTGGCTATCAGATAGTAAAAGCTCTAGTAACAGACATTGAGCCAAATGAGAATGTTAAGAAAGCGATGAACGAGATAAACACCGCCCAAAGGATGAGAGTTGCAGCGAACGAGAAGGCTGAAGCTGAAAAAATCATTAAAATTAAACAGGCAGAGGCAGAGTCAGAAGCCAATATTCTTCATGGAAAAGGAGTTGCTGGGCAAAGGGCTGCGATTATCGAGGGTCTTGGAAATACGATGGAGATTATGAGGTCTCATTCTCCAGAGGTGGGGTCTAAGGATATTATGTCTATTATTCTAACGATTCAATATCTCGATACGCTAAGAGATATGGGCGCTAACCCAAATATGAGTACATTATTTATGTCCCACTCGCCAGATCAGGCAGCTAACATTCAGCATCAATTTTTACAATCTCTTTTTGCACATTCTAATAATCAGGAAAATCAGAAGATAAATAGCGCAAATCAGAAAAAAACACCCAAACCCGAAGGTTTAGTTTAGGTTGTACTCGAAATTCATTAAAAATTAAAAACTGAGCCCGACTTCCGCACTTTTTAAGCAACAAAAATGATGGAAGCCATTACTACTCGTGGGCGCAGAGATTTCGAGCACTTTACTACAAACCTAAACCCTGGGACTTATTGGCTTCTGGAGGGGGGTTTGGGAAATTTGTGGATTTTTTTTGCGGAAGTCGAGAGGAAATATCCGTGAAACAATTGCTAGACTTTCCAAATTGCAAACATGATGATTTGGTTGACTCTATTACTCAGTTTCTAAATTACATGAAGAGTAACAAAAATTTCATAAGACCAAGTGTTAGGGCTATATGATGATG
>JANRMF010000083.1:0-9287 GCA_033761815.1 Rickettsiaceae bacterium | reverse complement strand
AGAGCGCCCCTTTTGCTCCTATTATCTCACCTGATAAGTCAAGAGAAGTCCTTGTGGTATCAGTTTTGAGCTCTTCGCATAATTTTTTTATATTTTCTTGGGTTAATCTAGTCATGAATATATTTTTTTATGTTAATAGGCGATTAATCCACTAATATAAATAAAAGTCAATATATATTGACTAGTCATCTCTAAGTATTGCCGAGTAATACATACTATAATTTATATCATGTTAACCTCGATCTTAATTTTTGCTGGATACTTCAATAGAAGATTAAATAACGATTTAGAAATACCATTAAAAAATCATATCTGAAAAACTTGCAATTTGTAAAAAACATAATATAATCTCTATTTGTCGAATTTTTAATTAAACATAAGGGTAAATATGGCTAGAGTTACTGTAGAAGATTGCGTTGGAGAAGGTAAAACAAATAATAAGTATGAGTTAGTTACTCTTGCAACCCAGAGATCAAAGGACATTCACGCTGGAGCGCAGATCACTGTTCCTCTTGATAATGACAAGAAAACAGTGATAGCGTTAAGAGAAATTGCCGCAGGTAACATCAAAATCGATGAACTAAGGTCAAGATTTATTACTTCTCTACTTCCAAAAACAATTCTCACAACCTTAGATGAAGATTTAGAAACTGTCGATAAAGACATCAAAGAAGAATTTATACCTGATGATGCTGATTTTGCATTAACAGAGGATCAGATGAATCTTGACGACGAATCTTCTATGTACTTCGAAGATATCGACATTAATGATGACGAGAAGTAAAAAAACCTATTCATTAATATAGTAATTCTCAATGATCTATTGATTTTTTAGAATCGTGATTGTATAAGTTCTCTTATTGACGATATTCAAAAGTACAAAAATATGAAAAGCAAAATTACACTTGCTCTATTTATTATCTTAATGTGCCCCGGTGCTTTTGCAAGCTCCATAAAATCCAGATATATGGATGGGGACATATCCAAAGAAGAGGTAGAATATTTGGTAGAGGAACTCAGAAAAGAAATAAAAAACCTATCTACTAGACAAGAAAAAATAGAAAAAATTGTTTTAGACTTAAAAAACAGAATAGATGGGTCTCAGGCTGATAAGAACTCCCCAAATATAGATACACCTCAAATTACCCATCAAGATACCCATGAAAAAGAGCAAGTAAAGACGAACCCCTCCTCAGGCGGCACTGAAAAGCAGGAATATGACATAGCGCTCTCTGCTCTTAAAAGTAATGATTACGCTGCTGCTGCAAAGAAATTTGAGCGTTTTATTGAGCAATTTCCCAAAAGTCCACTTGTTGCGAACGCATATTTTTGGCTTGGCGAATCCCAATTCAAGCAAAATCATTTCGATAAGGCCGCTTTGCAGTATCTAAGGAGTTATAAAAATTCTCCAAAAGGACCGAAGTCAGCCGACTCCCTTTTAAAACTTGCAACTTCTTTGTCTGAAATGAAGAAAACAACTGAAGCATGCGGAATTATAAGCAAGCTTGAGGAAGAATTTCCAAATAGAAGTGATGCTAGCACAAAAAAGTCCAATGGACTAAAAGCCAAACTTAAATGTAAGTAATAATAATATGTTTGATATATTAGACGAAGCAAAGCAAGATTACGAAGATGCAAGGAATGTTAATTTATTCAAAAAAATTCTGCCTATAGTAATCGGGATAACTCTTCTCGTGATAATTTTATTAATACTTAGTAATTGGTATATTGACAGGCAAAATAATTTGATGCAGCAGCGCAGTACTATACTTTTCAATGCAAATTTCCAAAAAAACTTGAAAAATGAACTAATAGATCAATCAATATCATCGCTACTAAATGAAAAAAATTCAATCTCAGAACTTGCGGCTCTCTACCAAGCATCGAATAGAATAAGCTCAGGAAAATTAGAAGAAGCTTCGATAATTTTGGAAAAATTGATTCAATCAGCCGAGAATATAGGGATAAAAAATCTTGCAAAAATCTCGCACATAGGTTTATTACTTGATAAAGAAACTCTTACCAAAGAAGAAAATCACAAAATTCAGTCATATATTTCTTCTGTCAATCAGACCGAGCCTTTATATGAGAGTATTTTATTATATAATGCAATGTTTCAAATAAAAAACTCAAATTTTAGTAACGCCGAAGATATTTTAAATAGACTTCTAGACATCGAACAACTATCATTTTCAGTCAAAGATGTTGCAACAAAATTGCTCAATCATGTAAAAAGGAATAGCATAAAATGAAGAAATATTTAGTCGTAGCCCTAAGCTCAATCATAATAGCATGTTCAGGACCAAAGAAAACAATGAACATAGTGGAGTTTACAACTCAGCTAACCCCTAATTCTTCAAGAAAAGTAAGCTCTACAGAATTTAGGAATGTCAGAAATTTTGGTAATATGCTTGATTATATAAATAGTCATTCTGGCATAGAGCTAGAAGATATTCAAAATATACGATATTCAAAAACCACTTCATTTAGTGGAAAGTTACAGTCCATACCTCTAAATGTTGATAAATATATATATACTCTAACGCAAGATGGCAAAGTTTACTCATTTGATTTAGAGGCAAAAAAGTTAGCTTGGCAAACTTCAATAGACCCTAAAACAGGAGCATCTGAATCAGGTAGCATTTCATATAGCGAGGGCTATTTATACGTAGTATCTGATCTATACATATATAAAATTGATGCATCAGCTGGGAAAATACGTGAAAAGGCTCTTCTTGATGATATCACAAGAGATTACCCCCTAATTTCCAATAAAGTCATCTATATCAAAACTGCAAGCAATAAAATGGCTGCATATAGAACATCAGACCTTGTCCAAATTTGGCACTATCAAACATGGTCTGATAATGTCTCTACCTCAACATATAGCTCTCCTTTAATTGATGGAAATAGCGTATTTGCTGGTTTTTCTACGGGTCAGGTTATCTCATCAAATATAGCAGATGGTAGTGAAATTTGGCAGATTAATCTCACAAAAGACTCGTCTGACCCACTCGGATCAAGCCCTGCAGACCTTTCAACCCATGCTATTTTGAATAATCACAACCTATATCTTCCTAGTAGTAGCGGATTTTTAATCAAACTAGCTATAAGTAATGCTGGCCTAGTCTGGAAAACCCAAGCTGAGGATATAATTTCTATGACTCTTGCGGGGGATTTATTCATCACAAATAATGCAAGGCAATTAGCTTCTATATCATCTCAAGATGGATCTGTTATTTGGACAACTAATCTTCTAAAGGATAAAGAGAATGTTCGCGATGCTAAAAGCACGATCTTCACCCCTCCTCTGGTCTCTAATTTGGGGATTTTTGTTTTTGGGCGAGATGGTGTTGGTTACCTAGTGAATAGACAGAACGGGGATATGATCAAAAAATTCTCTATTCCAAATAAAGTATCTTCTTTTATTGTGTATAAGGGCAAAGTGATTTTGTTTGATGAAAAGTCGGCCTATGAGCTAATTCAAGGAAAAAAATAATATTTAGTTATTGATTTTCGAGAAAAAAAATGCTATCAATTTACCATTGGTTTTTGGAAAAAATCATTAATTATAGTGACATATTTTAGAATATTAAGGAATTGATAGTTTTTTAGACTTCGTCTCAAAAGAAATAACCTACTTATCAACCGAGCGAGTTTTGATAAAATTATTTCCTTACGTTCCTCATTCTATAGTAAAAGCAGAGTTGTTCAATCCTAGTTCTAAAGGCTTGAAACTGACTCAAAATATGGTAATTATATCACTATCAAAAAAATCGGGGCATAGCGCAGTCTGGTAGCGCATCTGGTTTGGGACCAGAGGGTCGGGAGTTCGAATCTCTCTGCCCCGACCATCAAAATTTCACTTCAAATTTGCACATATTCCTCTCTTATAGTATCATAAATAAATTATTTAGGGAGTGCTATATGGATAGAAAATCAGAACTAGTAAATATGGTCAAAGAATATCTGGATGAAATTTTTGCCGATAATGACAGCCATATTCAGTCAGTAAAAGAACATAAGGGTGAGTTTTTTCCAAAAAGGCAAACCCCTAGGGCAACAGCTATAATGTGCTCCGACTCTAGAGTGCAGGTTATAGCGCTTGACGCAACCCCGATTAATGATGTGTTTATCATAAGAAACATAGGTAATCAGGTATATACCGCGGAAGGATCGGTAGAATATGGTGTATGCGTTCTAAAAACTCCGATGTTACTAATCATAGGCCATAGTAGCTGCGGCGCTATAGATGCAGCTATGCATGATCATAAAGATGTACCAAAAACTATAAAAAAAGAGCTAGACTCTCTTATGCATATATCCAAAGATGCAGAATCCGTATCTCACGGGGCTCTAAAAAATGTTCATTTTCAGGTTGATTATGCATTAAAAAAATTTGCAGACCAGGTAAAAAATAGAGAAGTAACAGTAGTTGGAATGATATATGACTTTAGCAATCATTTTCATCATGATTCTGGGAAGCTTTTTTTGGTGAATTATAACGGTGAAAAGGACCCCGACATATTGCTCACTCACCCAGAACTCATACACTTGAGCAAAGTTCATATTGGTCTATGAAAATTTAAGCCTAACTCAGCCTTTTTTCCAAGGCAAATGTTTTTTGCCCAATATATTAAAAAACTACCCTCTATAAAAAAATTTCTTGATTTTACGATTTATCTACCTATTTTATGTGAGAAAATCATGAATAAAGTGATTTATATAGTAAATCTGTTATACATTCCTTAATTACCTTTTTTTGCCCTTAATTCCTTTTGCTATATGGCTTTGCAGGCTATTTACTGCACTAAATAATTAGGGCTGATTTAACGAACTGTGGAAAAAATACAACAGTTTTGGCCAAACCAACCCTAAAACTATGACATTTTTGTCTTTATAGTATCATGAGAACTAAAATAGTGTTATAAATGTACCCAAGGGTAGGATCATTAATGAGATCTACTGATAACTTAAAAAAAATAAATTAATGGAGTTAATTATGAAAAAATTACTACTAGCAACAGCAGTTGCAACATTTGCTTCTTCAGCACTAGCTGCTGAGGGCACTTTCTACCTTCGTGGTGATCTAGGTGGATCAATCCTTCCAACACAAAGAGAAAAAAACTATGACATTAAAGTTAAATCTTCTACTCACTTAGTTGGAGATCTTGGTGTTGGTTACTATTTGATGGATAATGTTAGATCAGAAGTTGTTCTTTCTAATCATTTTTCACCGAAACAAAAAGGTTCAAAAAATGGATTGGATATCAAAGTTGCTCCACTTGCAACATCACTACATGTTAAAGGTTTAGTAGACTTCTATGATTTTGGTTTTGGTCAAACTTACTTTGGTGCTGGCCTTGGTCTTTCACAAGTTTCTGGTAAATTCACAGCTAAATATATGGGCGTTGAATCAGCTATGAAGTGGAAAAAGAAAAACAATTTCTCTTACCTCTTAACAGTTGGTGCAGGATTTGATGTAGCAGACGGTGTTAAACTTGATGTTGCTTACTCATACAACGATCATGGTAAATTGTCAAAACTCAAAGGTTCTACTTCATCAGTTAAGTACAACCTAAGAACACATGACATTACTGGTGGTGTAAGAGTTGAGCTATAATTTTAGCCCTCTTTACCTTAAAGTTTAGAAACCGCGCCAAGAAATTGGCGTGGTTTTTTTATTCTCATATATTTCCCTGAACTTCTATACATAGCCTATATGAAGAATATGCTTTTACTTTGCTCCTGAAATATATTAATCTAATTAGTATGTTTCATTTTTAGAAAATTGCACATGTCAAGTGAAGATGTTGTTTACACGAATAAGAAAGAAGTTGAATGTTCAGGAAAGGACCTTCCTTTAGACCACCCAAAAATATATCTAGAAATTGATAAATCTTTAGGGTATGTTACCTGTCCATATTGCTCAAATAGATTCACTCTTAAATAACTAGAAATGAACAGAAAATCTTTTATCATCGCAACAATATGCACAATTGTGCAATATTATGATTATCACCTATTCGGTTTTTTAGCCGCAAGAATCTCTAAACATTTTTTTAGCTCAGGCGATGTAGTCGTTCAGTTACTCAGAACATATATGATTATGTCAATAGCTGTTACCGCAAAACCGTTAGGCGCACTTATTCTTGGAAGAATTGGGGATATTTACGGCAGGTTTGCAACGATCATTATTAGCCTTTCTGGAACCGCAATTGCATCACTGGTCATCAGCCTATCTCCTGGATATGAAAAAATAGGCATAATTTCAGCCATAATTTTGCTTGTATGCCGCATGTGTATTGCAAGCCTTGTCTCATCAGGGACTGATGGGATAAGAATCTATATATTCGAGAAAATCAGAGCAGATAAGCAATGCCTCGGCAATGGAATGGTTGCCTTTTCAACCCAGGTTGGCTCTTTTCTCGCATCTCTATCTGCATGGTTTTTTTCTCTAGATTTTATGCCTTATTATTCATGGAGAATCGCATTTTTTACAGGTGCTCTGATGGGGTTTGGGGCTATTATTCTTAGAATGAAATATCAGATACAGAATGATGATGATAACAAGCAGGACCCCAATTACGAAACATATAAAGACCAAAATACACTCAGAATAGTTCGGAATAATTGGCAATTATTTCTTCTTTGCGCCGTACTTGCGGGCTGCATCGGTAGTACATATCAATTTATAATCATTTTCTTCGGTACATATAATTTTGAGATACTAAAATTAGTGGACCATTCCAGAATGCAGCTATATACCACTATCGGGGTGGTAATTTACATGATCTTCTCAGTAATTGGCGGCGCAAGTGCTGATGTATTTGGCAGGCTTCTAGTAGCACGCGTTGCATCCGCCCTACTTGCATTACTATCCATCATATTTAGCATATTCATAGCATATGATAGTTTTTCTCTGAGTATGTATTTCTTTATGGTAGTGATTTTACCATTCATTACTATGCCAAGCCTTACCTTCCTCAAGCAATCTCTCCCAAAAGTAATTCGCTATAGGCTTTTTAGTCTTGCTCATGCATTTGGTTCAATTTTAATAAGCGCTCCAACGGCTTACATCTCAACCTCGATATATTACTATACAAATATATCTTGGCTTCCTATGGGGTATTTTTTTATCAGCGTAATTGTGATGATTATCACGGTCAATAGATTATCCAAACTTTCCTTGGCTTAATACCAATCAACATCTATAATCCTACGTTGTTGCTCGTCTCTAACCAGGCCTTTAGTAAGCTTCTCTCCTCGCGCATAGTATTATTATAACTGGTGATTAGTATAAGAAAGATCACCAGGGATTAGGGGTCTCCTTTGAGAGCCCTCCACGCACCTTCCTTGCCTCATTGCCACAACTCTTCCTTGTCATTGCCGCCGGAGGTGGGAATCTAATTGTATCACTCCTTGATCCAGGTTTTCACGGGGGTGGCATAGGTTTTAGGGGGATGATAGAAATAAAAAAACCCAGCCCTTTTGAGGCTGGGTTTTTATGCGCAGAAACTTAAGAGGCGAAATTATAGGTTCACTTTCACTTTTAAGCTTCCAAGGTGAGAATTGAACTTCTTAGCAAGTTTAGCATCGTAAGATCCTGTATATTCAACCATTCCTGTTTTAAGCGTAACACCTAAACCAAGATTTGTAGAAAACTTAGGAGCTTTTGATGGAGTGATGTCAAAAGAGCCTTCTAGACCATCAATTGATGCATTAACAGTAGGAGTTTTTGCTCTAAAGTCATAATTACCGAAAACGTGAGCTTCAGATACTACTTGGTAATCAGAGTAATCCATCTTGTTTTCAACTGTTGCTCCAAAGATTCCTGTTAGTTTATTAGAGGATTTCTTTGTTGCTGATAGATTATATTGAGAACCTGTTTCTGTATAACCTCCGTCATTCACTTCAGCATATCTTAGCCCTGCAGTAGGAACTAAGCTTGTGCTCTCAAGAACCGGATATTTATACCCCACTAAAGCCTCAAGACTATATGACATTGTGTTATATGAAGATTTAGCAACATCGTAAGCACCAGGAGCTGTAAGTCTTTTTGCATTAGATTTGACTTTACCTGATCCAAAAGTTGCAACTGCTCTTACAAAGGAATTATATGGTAAATCTAGTTTTCCATATACGCTAAATACAACGTTAGTTGACTTAGTTTTATCGCCAGTTTTGAAATCTTTAAATTTCAATCCTGAAACACCATATGTCGCAGCAAGACCGACGAGACCTGAGTCGCTAATTTTAGTGTCAGCTCCGATTGTACCACCAGCTGTTGTAACTTTGTATCCTGGGTTTGATTTGTCGGCTTTTTGAGTTCCTAAAGAACCAAAAATTTGACCCCATACACCCACATCAAGACTCTCATCTCCAGAAGAGATAGACTCAGCACTTTGAAGATTAAATCTTGAATTTAAGCTTGAAGATAGAGCATCTGTAGAAGCAAATGCAGCGTGAGATCCAAACGAAGAGGTTGTGATTCTGTTTAAAGCCTCAGTAGCTGTAGCTGTATCATTTGAAGAAACAAGGTCAAGTAGTTTAAGTGCAGGACCACTTGATGCATTAGTAAGCTTATCAACAAAAGCTAGAGCATTTCCTTTAGCACCTGCAGACAGGACAGAAGATTTAAATGCCGCAGTATCATATGATGCAACTGCATCAACAGAATCTGCATCTCTTTTTACTAAACTCCATTTAACAATCTTGTTTTTGGATGATATATCTAGTTTGCTTACATTAGTTCCTGCTCCTGTAAAACTAATGATACTCTTTGCTACATAACCAGCTTCAGCAAATCCGCTACCAATTACGATATCAATATCTGACACTTCTCCAGTTGGAGTTCCAGTTGCAACAAATTTTCCAGGAATAGCTTTATCTGTTACTGTAAATTCAATTGTTGTCGTACCTCCGACTGTTACAGCTCCACCATTCAATGTGCCACTATCGACTACTACTTTAGTGCCTGCAGCTGATGATAGAGATCCAGCTGTTACTGAGTCCTGAAGTGTGAATGTACCTTTACCAAGAGATACACTACCTGCAAAAACAGCTCCTTTTTGTGTAAATTCAACGCCTTCTGCTCCTGTATATGCCACGCTCTTAACTGATGTACCATCAACACCGATCTTTTCTGCAGATCCGCTACCAGAGAATACTACCTGGCCATATCCTGCGGATGATCCGACGATACTCATACCAGAAATGCTAGCTCCATCAGCAAATGTTACAACGGAGTTTGCAGCCCCAAGCGTTAATAGAGAAGTATCTGCGCC
>JANRMF010000082.1:0-7927 GCA_033761815.1 Rickettsiaceae bacterium | reverse complement strand
ATTTTGGCTTTATCGCGATATTTCTGAGGAATCCCATAATCCTAAAAATGTAAGAAAGGGGTAAAAGTAAGTAAGAAGCCAAATTCCTCGAGTTCCAAAAAGATGGGTATTCTAGCCTTATCATATTTCGCAAAATTATTTTAAATAAGCCCCAAGAGCAGCTCCGGATGCAATTACATCACCATTATCTTTTTTGATTATATATCCACCAGCTTCTTTTGCAAAAAGCTCCAGCGCAAAAGTTAGTATGTTCAAGCTTGATGGAATTAGTATTGCATCTAGTTTTCCAAAGGCAAATGCGCTTAGATCATATAAAAATGAGCCAAAATGACGGGAATTAGGAAATCTCTCATCTTGAGATGAAAGAGCATGATTTACTAGAGTGTTGGTGATATTTTTCTGACCGCTAGACCTAAGTCTTGCACTGGAAGTTTGCAGCTTATCGTCATATCTTTCTGTCCAGGCTCCTTGTCCGTCTTCTGCGTAGCACATAACCCCAAGAGCGGGAAAGGTTGCTGATGCAGCAAGTATTTGAGTTATGCCATTTGAAATTTTTATTTGGACAATATAACACCCAAAAAATGGAAGTGCTTTGCTCAAATTTTCAAGCCCTTCAAGTTCGCCGACTAATATATGAATCCCATTTTCTTGAGGAATGGGATCATCGCTGAAACTGATTGATCTAAAATTTAGCGCCCTGAGCTCTCTCTCAAGTAACTCTCTAGATTTGACTTTAGACATAGAGACGAATCTTGCAACTGAGAGATTATTTCCAGATTGCATAACCTCAAGTTCACTAAAGTCTCTGATTAGATTTTTAGTAACCTTCCATAGCGCTTGCTTTGCATGGGTGTGAAATACTGACATTATTTAGCTCTTTCAACGAAGGTAATATCTTCTGTTTTAATTACAATTTTCTGGCCTGACTCAATATATGGCGGAACCATAACTCTTGCGCCATTTTCAAGAATAGCAGGTTTATATGTTGATGTAACGGTTGCGCCTTTGATGACCGGCTCCGTTTCGGTGATCTGAAGGGTAACGTTTGTAGGGAGCTGAACCCCAAGAGCTTCTTGCTCGTAAAATTCTATCTTTACATTCATTGATTGCTGAAGAAATGGAAGCCTTTCTCCCAGTAAATCTTTATCGATAGATATTTGTTCGAAGTTTTCATTATCCATAAAAATCAAAAACTCACCCTCAGGATATAGATATTGAAACTCTCTCTGCTCAAGCGATGCTCTTTCGACATTTTCCGAGGAGCTGAATCTTGTATTTAATTTAACTCCAGTTTTAAGATTTTTCATCTCTACCTGCACATATGCACCGCCTTTGCCGGGTTTAGTATGTTCTGGATTTTTACTAACTACCCATAGTGCATTTTCGTGCACCAAAACATTCCCCGATCTTATTGAATTTGCTAAAATCTTCATTAATGACTCCTATATTTGATCTATATGATACTATAAAATTTTCTGCAGCTAATACCTAGGTTCTGATTCATTCCTCTATTACATAGGAATGGATCAGAACCTACAAGTTCCTCTATTACATAAATATGCAAAAGAAGCCTAATAGATAATGCTATCCAATCCTTAGTTAATCGCAAAATTGGGATTTTATATTAAAATTATAAAAAAGACAATCAAATAGATAGTTTAGCCTATGTGTACATATAGCTATTTACTAACCCTATTTCCTTTTGCGTATGAAATTAGGGTTTTTTTGAGTATGTCTGATTTATCAAGAATAGATAAGCCCTTTTGGGTTATTTTGTTAATAATACTATATTTTGTAGTAAAAACCCTATTTATAGTATCTGTTATATGAACCATTTTGGCATTATCCGATTTCCTATCGCTTTGATATTTTTCGAGCATAGATTCATCATATTCTAGTCCAAGACTGTTATGTTTGACAATTAATCCACAAAGGGACTCTACATCTTTTATTCCAACATTTAGCCCCTGGCCTGCAAGGGGATGGATTGTATGCGCGCTATCTGCAATTAGAACGAGTCTTTTGTTATAATATTTTTTTGTCAAAGAGGCATTTAATGGGAAAGATACTGGTTTAGATATTATTTTAATTTCTCCAAGGGCTCCGCCTATGAATCTCGATATTGTATCGCACAAAAAATTATCATCTTTAGATGTATAAAAATCCGCGATTGATTCTTCCTCTACCCAGACAATTCCGGAATTAAACCCTCCTACTAGAGGCAGAGTCGCAAAAGTGCCTCTTGGAAGGAAATGTTCTATTGCCCCAGCTTCGTGGTTTTTTGTATGCGCAATATTAAATACAATAGCTTTTTGGTTATAGTTTTTTTCTATTCTACTATCAAATATATCCTTTCTTGCATTTGAAAACTTCCCATCTGCAACAATACAAAGGCTAGCATCTATTTTTGTTTTTTTACCTCTTGTGGTTATGGTAATACTGACTTTATTCTCTAAGTGGATCATCTCGCTATAAGCAGATTCTGTGATAATATCTATATTAGGGTTTTGCTGAACTTGCTTATATAGAATATTTCTGAATATATCATTAGGGATCATAAAGCCAAGACTTTCTCGCTCATTAGCAAGGTGTAGAATGTCGTCTGACATATTTTGACAAACAAAAATATCCCTAATTTCTTGAATATATGGCGTAAGCGCGTCCCATATATTGATTTGCTCAAAAAAATTCTTGGAAGAGGCGTTAAGGGCAGTGGTTCTTGGGTCATCGGACTCAAGGAGTGAATTTTCTGACTTGATCTCTATAACCTTGCATCTAATATTGTTTTGCGCAAGAGTAAGTGCAGTAAGAGCGCCGCTTATACCGCATCCTAAAATTACTATATCACTCATGAGGTGGCAGGTTTTTTTCAATAAAAGTTTTCATTCTTTTTGAGTTTGGGGCTCTTATTGAAGAAAACCAGTTTAACGGCTTTCCTTCTGGAGAATATACATATTTATAGAAATTCCAAAAAGGGCCAGATGCGCTGCCAAAGTCTTTTTTTATAAGCTGAAAAATAGGATGCGCATCCTCTCCCTTCATCGTAACTTTCTTTGCTACCTGGAAATTGATTCCAAAATTCACTTCGCAAAAACTAACAATTTCCTGATCGCTTTTAGGTTCTTGTCCCCAAAAATCATTTGTAGGCACTGCTATAAGTATGAAGCCCTTATCTTTATATTTCCCCCATAATTCTTGCAAAGCTCCAAATTGTTTGGCAAAGCCGCACATAGAGGCCGTGTTTACAATCATAATAAGCTTGCCCTTATAGTCAGAGAGATTTATTTTCTCCCCCGTTTTACCATTCTCAAAACTAATATCATATATACTCATACTACTTAATAATATACTCAGGGAAAAGGTTAAAAAATACTTAGATACCCCTGATAAAAGGGGGGTCTTTTTGTGTAGGTAAGCGCGAGAGCTTGACATCCACGGTCTGAGTATATTATATTTATAGCACATTTTTTGGCACCACTAATAGCAAAAACAAAATTATTTTAATGCTACCATTAAATCTCTGACAGCACCAACTGATTTTTCAAAAGCGAGCTTCTCATCCGGATTTAATTCGATTTCTACAATTTTCTCAACCCCTCCTTTTCCTATTACAACCGGAACTCCTACGTAAAGATCTTTTACCCCATATTCACCGTTTAAATAAGCTGCGCAAGGGAAGATCCTTCTTTTATCTTTAAGGTAACTTTCTGCCATTGCAATGCTTGATGCGGCGGGTGCATAAAATGCGGAGCCAGTTTTGAGAAGATTGACGATTTCTCCCCCGCCGCCGGCAGTCCTCTTGACTATTTCATCAATTTTGGCCTGGGTTGACCACCCCATTTTAACAAGATCTGGCACTGGAATTCCGGCAACTGATGAATATCTAACAAGAGGCACCATAGTATCTCCGTGTCCGCCCAGAACAAAGCTTGTTACATCTTCAATCGAGACTTTGAATTCTTCGGCAAGGAAATGCGAAAATCTTGAGGAATCAAGAACCCCGGCCATACCGACAACTTTCTTATGATCAAATCCCGTTTCTTTTTTCATTACATGAACCATAGCGTCAAGTGGATTTGTCACTACTATTACGAAGCTATTCGGAGCATATTGCTTTATTCCAGCTGCTACTTGCTTAATTACCCCTGCATTCATATTGAGCAAATCATCTCTACTCATACCTGGCTTTCTTGGAAATCCTGCGGTAACAATTACCACATCGCTTCCTTCAATATCAGCGTAACTACTTGTGCCGGAGATTTTGGCATCCCTGCCCTCAGGCTTTGCGCTTTGAGCAATATCAAGGGCTTTTCCCTGCGGAATGCCATCGGCAATATCAAACAGGACAACATCTCCCAGTTCTTTTAACATAATTAAGTGGGCAAGTGTACCGCCTATATTTCCACTTCCAATTAAAGCAATTTTTGGTCTTTTGCTCATAACATCTCCTTGTAATTTAGATTAGATTCTTTTATGCCATACAGCTTTGCTTATGATGAGGCTAAAAAGATGAGATCACAAGCAAAAGCTTATTACATGGGTCAAAATGATTTTATTTGGTAATCTTTTTGCAAACATAGCTTCCAGGGGCTTTTTGGAGAAAGTCTAAATTCTCGTAATCAATAGAGCTCACCATATGCCCGCTTCTTGTAATCACCCATTCTGCCCATGCCTCCCACCATGAACCCATATACTGAGTTGAGGAATTAAGCCAATCCTCAGGATCCTCATATATTTTATCATTTAGATAGTAATTATATTTCCTACTAGCAGGAGGGTTTATTATCCCTGCTATATGCCCTGAGCCAGCAAGGCAAAAAACCGGTTTTTCCTTTGCTTTTTGGCTAAATAATTTACACCCTTTATATGTGGATTTCCATGGAGCAATATGGTCTTCTATTGCTGAGATAAAAAATGCAGGAACCTCAATTTTGCCTAAGTCAATCTTTGTATCAAGCAGAGTGATGCCGCCTTTTTTTACTAAATTATTAGAGCCATACATATTTTCTATATAAAATAAGTGCATAGAGCCGGGTAGGTTTGTGTTGTCTGCATTCCAGTATAAAAGATCAAATGCCATAGGCTTGCGCCCTAAAAGGTAATTATTGACCACAAAGCTCCAAATAAGCTCATTAGCTCTTAATAGGCTAAACGCATAAGACATATGTTTCCCGCTAAAATATCCCTTTTTCTTAATTTCTGACTTAAGCAAATCCAGAGTATCTTGGTTGAGGAAGAGCCCTAAATCACCGGGCTCTGAGAAATCTAGCATTGTTGTAAAAAGCGTTAGGGTAGAGAAGTGATTTTTCTTCTTTGCTGCATAATAGCTTGCGGCGCAAGAAGCCAGAGTGCCCCCTATGCAATATCCAATAATATTGAGTTTATCATATCCAAATTTCTTTTTCAGAAATTCGAGCGGCTCGTCAATCCCTTCTTTTAAGTAGTTTTCGAATGATTTATGGGCAAGTTTAGGGCCCGGATTTACCCATGATACTAAGTATACCTGAAATCCAAGATCCACTAAGTATTTTATAAAAGAATTTTCTTTGCCTAAGTCTAATATGTAATATTTATTTATCCAAGGCGGCACCACAAAAATTGGCACTTGATATACTTTCTTCTGGGGCTTATAACATATTAGCTGCATCAAATCATTTTCCATGATAATTTTACCCTCTGTTGAGGCTATATTTCTGCCTACTTCAAAAATTTTCGAGGTTGCAGTTGTGATTGAAAGCACATCTTCTGAGTTCTTGATATCATTTAGAAAATTCTCTATTCCTTGGATAAGATTCTGGCCGTTTGTTGCAACTAGCTCGTTTAATGCCTCCGGGTTGAGATTTAGGAAATTTGTTGGGCTTGCGGCATTTAAAACTTGCTCAGTGTAAAATTCGAGTAATTTTTTTTGCGATTCTGATACATCTAGTTTTTTTAGCATAGACCTATGCCAATCTGAAGACATAAGATAAAATTGCTTCACAAAATTAAAATACATACTATCTTGCCAAGCCTTCTGCTTAAATCTCTTATCCCTTGCATCGGGTTCATACAAATTGTCCATTTCATGGCCGCTAATTTTCTCCATAAAATGAAACATAAGACCCGAAATTTTTGATGCATATTCTAGATTATGCTCGAAAAATTTTGCAGGATTATTGGCAAAATTTGTGACTGCATCAATATAGGCATTTTTAATGCCCATCATATCTATGAATTGTGAGGCAGACTGATCAAACTTCTTCTTGTTGAGTAAATTCAGGGCCTCGATGTACTTATTATTAAATTCTTGTAGATTATTAAAAAAAGTATCACTTTGCATCTATTTTTTTTCGGCAGTTCTTAAGTTTGATAAATAGTTTTCCGCTATTAGCATAGCAAAAAAGACCAAGAAAACTGAGGCTACGGAAAAAATAAGCCCGTCCCCACCGACCACATCAATAGCCCTTCCTGTTCCGAGGATGCCCGCGTAACCTCCTATCATACTCATTGCTTGAGTTGTGCTATTTGCTGCGACAAAATCATCTCCTCGAAATTTATCTCCAAGGATTGCAAGCCCAGCTATTATCGTTCCATTTATACATGCGCTTAATGGACTAAAAACCAAGAAGATCATGATTGAATCATTCATGGCAAAGGGAATTAATTGAATAAAAGTTGCTATGCACAGCGCGAAGAACATTATAATCTTTACCCTGTCATATTTATCTATGAACATTCCTATAGGAATACCGAGAATAAGCCCACTCAGTGAGAAATAACTGAGTAGCATATAAGCTTCTGAGTGACCTTTATCAAATTCTAGTGTATATAGAGGTAAAAATTCTACGATCGAAAAAAATACAAACTGACTTGCAATTGCGCACATAATAGGTATGTGTGAATATTTGATTATTTTTGCGATACCTAACGTTCTTACATAGGTTTTTTCGTTCTTAATTTCATCTACGAATCCTATTGGCAAAATCATTAAAAAAGATGCAAGAGCACTTACAACAAAAGTATATGAACTTAACCCTATTTCCATAAAAGATAAAAATATAGGCCCAAGAGAGATGCCAAGGCCGAATAAAACACTAGCAATTGAGAGGTAAGTTCCTCTGTAAGTGTTTAATGCGATAATATTTATTCTTTGAAAAATTGCAGAATATAAAGAAAATCCAAATAGGCCAAAGCCAAACATTCCAATTTCCCAAAGAATAATATTGCCACCAAAAGCAAATATAAGTAGGAATATATTCCGCAATATCAATGAAATGAGAACAAGTCTGATTATACCTAGCTTTCTGGTGAGCAAGACCATAAACGGAGCCATACATAGGTTACCTATAAGTTCTACACTCAATATCCCAGTAATTTCTGCGGTGGGGAGTTTGTATTTAGAGAGAAAGAGAGCAAAGCTTGCTAAATTTATTCCAGCGGAAATACCATAAAAAAAGCATGCTAGCGAAAATGCCACTAAGTTTTTGAAGGTCTTTTTGTCATATATAGGCAAATTCCCATTTTGATACGAAAGATTTTGTCCCGACTGAAATATCATTTGATTATAACATTGTGTTTGTATATAAAGATATACATAAGTGTTAATTAGTACACTTAAATCATAATTTAGTCGCAAACCTTTCTTTGATAATATTGCTTTTATGATGCATAGGACTAAGTTTGGACTTCATCAATTTTGAATTTTTAGTGATTTAAGTGGGTTAGATGCTAAAGTATAAATATATTCAAACGTAGATTTCGCGCGGCTTCTAGGAGCTATTAGATAAAATTTTTTTCGCGCTTTTACATATCTACATTATAGTTGCTAAAATAACTGAAATATTTTTTGCTAAAGGAAAAATTTTTTATCCCAATAGAAAATATTGGAGTAAAATTTAAATATTTTAAAATGCACAAGGCTTTGTAGGTAAGTAAGTTTGTTATTACC
>JANRMF010000081.1:0-2433 GCA_033761815.1 Rickettsiaceae bacterium | reverse complement strand
TCAGCGCCTCAAAAAGACAAAAGAGTAGAGGATAAAATACGTTCTTCTCTAGATTATAATACTAATATATTTGTCTGTAACGGTGATATACTTGCCTTGCTTTCCCATGAAAAAAGCAATTTATTTAAAAAGAAGTATAATATTCATTACGGAGCTTGGGAACTCAGAAAATATCCCGAAGAGTGGATGTATAGTATAAATTTGGTTGATGAATATTGGGCTATGTCATCTTTTTTGCAAAAATCCGTCTCTGATGTAGCTAATATTCCTGTTATACATATGCCATATCCCGTTGACTTTGAAATTCCGACTTACATTTCCCGCAAAGATTTTGGTTTACCTGAAGAAAAGTTTTTGTTCATCTTCACCTTCGATTTATCCTCCCTTGCTAGCAGAAAAAACCCATATGCTGTTATTAAAGCATTCCTATCAGCCTTTCCAAGCAATAATGATGTGGGGCTTGTGATCAAAGCATCCTCAAACAAAAAAAACCCTGATCATAAAAAACAGATTAACGATATTATGGACCTTACTAAAAATGACTCAAGGGTTCATCTGATAAACGAGATTTTACCAAGAGATAAGATTTTGGGTCTAATTAATTCATGCGATGTTTATGTTTCTCTCCATAGGGCAGAAGGTTTTGGAATAGGTATGGCAGAGGCAATGAAAATGGGGAAAGTTGTTATTGCTACAGATTATTCAGGCAATACTGACTTTACTCTTTCCGATAATTCTTGTCCTGTGGATTATAAATTAATCGACCTCAAACCTCTTGAATATATTTATGAGCAAGGCAAGCAGTGGGCTGACCCCGATATTGAACACGCTTCTTTTTATATGAAAAAATTATATGAAGATAGATGGTACTACAATAAATTAGCGAAAAATGGTAAAAATTTCATAGATACTCACTATAACGCTCAAGAGATAATGAAAGCCTATGATGCTAGACTAAAAATCTTGGGACTGATATAGATTTCAAATTTAATGGACTCGGTTTTTAAGTTTATCAGACCACCAAGTCCGCCTATTGTAGCCTATCTTTATCTCAATTATTCTGCTAATTCCCCCATCTCCTTGACCTGTCCTATCGGGCTTTTTTTCTTTTGGGATTTAATCAGATTTATAAATCTTGAAAAATCAGAAGCTGACATAAAGTCCTTATATACCGAGGCAAATCTTATGTAAGCTACTTCATCTATCAAGGCTAGCTCCTCCAAAATCATATCGCCTATCCTCCTTGTCGGAATTTCTTTTTCTTGCTGGGTTTGAAGAGTGAGACAAATTTTGTTTACTATTTTTTCTAGCAAACCATCCTCTGTTTCTCTTTTTCTTAAAGCGGTTTGAATTGCATTATATATTTTCTTTCTTTCAAATGGTTTTTTTGTACCGGATCTTTTTACAACATATAATTCCTTTAAGATAGGCTGCTCTATTGTAGAAAATTTTGCCTTACAATCCACGCAAGATCTTCTCCTTCTAACATTTTCTGAATTAGTAGAGATCCGAGAATCCTTTACAAAGGTATTTATACTTTGGCAAAAGGGGCATTTCATCGCGCGCCATCTCGGTCAGTATGAATAGATTTTGCCATAAGATAAAGCACAGAAGCACAAATACTTATAGCCAAAAAGAAAAACGTTACTTTATATATATTGTGTGGATCGTGCAGATATGTGGTTATGAGATTAATCGTAGCTACCATAGAATAGTAATATGTGCCAAAAATTGCTCCAGCAGTACCGTTAATTTTCGTATAATCCTCAAGAGCATATCTTAAAATTATAGGCATAATAATAGCGTAACCAAAAGATTGTATCATCATGCTCGCTGTAATAAGTATTGTAACTGCAAGGGGAGTTATGTAATCATAATCCCACAATATAGCAATAAGGACAAAAAATGCGCAGCTAAAAATACTTAGAGCAAGTCCGGATTTTTTTAGCGTTTCATCCTCTATGCCCTTTTTTTGCAAATATCTACAAGCTACCCCCCCTACTGCTGCACTTCCTCCTAGCAACAGAATATATAGACCGTAATCTGAAGCTTCAACATTGAGCTTAATCATATATATAAAAGGCGCTTCAATATAAAAACCATACATTATGCCGTTAAAAATCCCTATGATAGATCCATAGCATATAACTTTCTTGTCCCTTATCATCGACTGAAAAACTACATTATATACTCTGACATGAATATTGTGATATGATTTTGTGGTTTCTGGCATAACAGAGTAGCAAAGATATAATATAGCTCCGACCATTACAGATAGGTACACAAATACCATTCGCCAATTTGAATATTCTAAGATATTCCCCGCTATATATGATGAAACTGAGGGCATAATAGCAAGCCCCGATGCGAGCCCTGCGTATAAAGTTGAGAGACTCCTTCCTTCATAAGAATCTCTCGCCATAGCCTGCGCCC
>JANRMF010000080.1:0-14047 GCA_033761815.1 Rickettsiaceae bacterium | reverse complement strand
GCCTTTAAATTGCATTTGTTCAATTTAATTTGGGATCTGGTATCAGATTGAATTTTGGGGGGTGGTCCTGCAAGGCTAGAACAATTAAACGCCATCTCCCTGGATTCGCTCAATATCGGCTCCGCAATTTTGTAATTTTTGGACGAGATTTTCGTAACCCCTGTCTAAATGGTAGATTCTTCTGACTTTGGTGGAGCCTTCTGCGTTTAGGCCGGCAATAATAAGACAGCTTGAAGCTCTTAAGTCACTAGCCATCACTTCTGCGCCTGTAAGCTTTTCTGCACCTCTAACAATTGCTGTATGTCCATTGATTGTTATATTAGCGCCCATTCTACACAATTCTGAAACATGCATGTATCTATTTTCGAAAATATTTTCTGATATGACAGAAGATCCTTCCGCAAATGTCATTAGAGACATATATTGCGCCTGGAGATCGGTTGCAAATCCAGGGAATGGGTTGGTTTGCAGGTCGCTAGCGGTAATTTTGCCTAGTCTTTTGACTTCTATCCTATTATTTCCAAGATCTTGAAACTCAATTCCGGTTTGTTTTAGTTGCAAAATCGTGTTTTCCACAAGATTATAGTCTATGTTATCTAGGATGATTTTTCCTCCTGTAATTCCTACTGCGCACATATATGTTCCAGCCTCAATCCTATCGCTTATTAGTTTGTGAGAGCAGGAATGCAATTTTTTAACCCCTTCTATCACAAGCTTACTTGTGCCTATGCCTGAAATTTTTGCGCCCATTTTGTTTAGCATATTGGCTAAGTCGACAATTTCTGGCTCGCTTGCACAATTAGTGAGTATTGTCTCGCCTTCCGCAAGACATGCAGCAAGCATACCATTTATAGTTGCGCCAACGGTAATTTTTGTAAAATTATAATGACATCCCATTAGTCTGCCATTTGATTTTGCTATAATGTAGCCATTTTGTGTTTTTGTTTTTGCCCCTAGTGCCTCCATGACAGCTATGTGCTGGTCAACAAGCCGGGCACCGAGAGCGCATCCTCCTGGCATAGAAACTTCCGCATATCCAAACCTTGCAAGCAGGGGTCCAAGCACCCATATTGATGCGCGCATTTTTCTGACTAAATCATATGGAGCTACCTGGCTTGTTATTTGCGCAGAATTTAAGGACATTTGCGAAGGAGCTAACCAGTTGCATTTTGCACCCAAAGTTTCAAGCAAATCTTGCATAGTTTTGATGTCAACCAAATTGGGAACATTGGAAAGTGTGATTGTTTCTTCGGTAAGAAGAGATGCTGTCATAATTGGGAGAGCGGCGTTTTTTGCGCCGCTAATTTTGATCACCCCATCTAAGGCCCTTCCGCCTCTAACAATTATACTATCCATTTAGATATTTCTCTCAAACGTTATTAATGAATATGCTCTATGTTGATATATACCTGAGGCTGTTTTCCGATTTCTGTTTTGAGAATTCTTCTAATCAGTGACCTCACAGCCTGAGTAACTTCATCATTCTTAACTCTTGCGACTTTATTTTCTATTTCTCTTGATAGAAGCAAGATTATCTCTTTGGAAATATAGTCTATAATATCTGAATCTTGTGATCTATCAAGGCACCCAGGAAAATCTAGAATTGGGCTTGTCACTAACTTGCCCTTTTTGTCAAATACTAAACTTGCAATAACAAGACCTGCATCCCTGAGCCTTCTTCTTGCTGCAAAGATTTTGGACTCAGCGGGTAGTAAGCTAGAGCCATCTACTGCTAAATATCCTGTTTCGATTTTGTCTATAATCTTACTTTCTGCCTTGCTAATAAGGACTACTGAGCCATTTTCAACTTCAACAGTATTTTTAATGCCGCATTTACGAGCAAATTTTGCATGTTCGTGAATATGGGCCGCTTCTCCGTGCACGGGAATGACCGCTTTTGGCTTAACAAGTTCGTACATTTTCTTTAGCTCATCAAGAGCGGGATGTCCTGATACGTGAACAAAGTGATCTCTTTCCGTTATAACTTCAATGCCGTTTCTTACAAAATAGTTAAATAATCTGAAGATTTTTTTCTCATTACCAGGAATAATTTTGGAAGAAAAAATAACAGTGTCGCCCTGGGCGAGTCTAATATTCTGGTGGGATTTATTGGCCATTTTGGAGACAGCTGCAAGAGGTTCGCCCTGACATCCCGTTGCAATAATGAGGACTTCCTCTCTTTTGAATCGGGCAACGTCCTTTTCGTCAAAAACTATATGCGCATCTTGCAAATACCCGCTATCAATCGCAGCGGAATACATTCTGTTCATTGATCTACCAGTAAGGATTACTTTCCTTCCGCATGCATTACCTGCATATATAAGAGAATCTAGCCTTGCAAGGTTTGATGCAAATGTAGTGCAAACCACCATTTTTTTGCAGCCTGCTATGATATCTACTAAGCTTTTTCTTAGATCCCCTTCTGAGCCAGAAGAGCCTTCATTGAAAACGTTCGTGGAGTCACATACAAGAGCATCCACCCCCTCAATACCGCATTTCTTCAGCATTTCTTCGTCAGATACTGGTCCGACTACTGGGTCTGGATCAAACTTCCAGTCTCCTGTGTGAAGCACATTTCCTCCGCCTGTGCGAATCATAAGACCCTGCATTTCAGGGGCGGAATGGGTAATTCCTATCATTTCAATAGAAAAAGGGGCAAGATCAAACTTTGATCCAGGCGCAACTTCTCTGAGGTCGATATTTTTCCCAAGGCCATTTTCTGATAATCTTATTTTCAAAAAAGTTGCGGTGAAGTTTGTAGCATAAATTGGAACTGCAAGCTCTGATGCAAAATATTGCACTGCCCCAAGGTGATCTTCGTGAGCGTGTGTAAGAACTATTCCTACAAGATCTTTTTTTCTCGAAATGATAAAATCCATATCAGCAACAACCATATCAACCCCGGGTAGGTAGTCATCAGCAAAGCCGCTACCACAATCCACCATGAGCCATTTGCCTTGATAATGGTATAAATTTACGTTTATTCCTATTTCATTGGACCCACCAAGTGGCAAAAATAAGAGATCCTCTTTATGTTGTTTTAAAGTCACTACACCCTCTAAATTAAAATTATTATTATATATTTTCCTATAGCCTTATGGCTAAAAATTAATTATCTATGCGCAACTAGGCTTCATCAAGGCGGAATTAATATGGTTTTACCGCAAAGGAAATATCTGATAAATCAAAAAACGAAGGGCTGAGTAGAGTTGGTATATAAATACATCGATAGCGCAACAACTTACTACATTTGATTTATTGAAAAATATTTATCTTTTTATAGTTGCAATAATGAATTTTTGTACTATAAAGTATTTTTTCTTGCTTGACTAGTAAAAATACCACCAATTAAAAATCAATCTCTAATTTCATCCAGCCCAGATATCTCCCCTGGCAGAAAATATGAGTCATGAACCACCTCAATGAAACCGGATCCTTGTATAGTAATGTTGTTAATTAACTCCTGACTTTTCTCATTTCCACCCGGTACTATTATAGTTCCAAGGACTTTTCTATGGTCTTTCGGAAAAATTTTATCTATCTTATACAAAAGAACATCGCAAGATTTTTCCCTAGATATAGTTTCATGTTCTTGTAAGTCTTCAAAATGGTCTATATTACACATAAAATACCTCCTTTATTTATTTAAACATTGCTTTTTTCTTCTTAAATTTCACCTCTACTCAATATAATCATCATATATACTCACCTCTTGATCGCTAATAATTCTAGAATTTTCATTACATATTGGGTGTTTATAAAACCCGGAATAAATATGATTATTAACCTCATCTACAATCACATATTCATTTTCAAGGTTGTCAAACTCTTTTAACCCCTCCTTCTGAGACTCCTCCTCACCATGCATCTGCATCTTGGCTTTAACATCGCCTAAAACTTCACGATCTATTGCCTCTACTGCATGAGTGTGTTCTGGGTAGAATATCGAGCGATCTTGAGAATTGCTATGAATTGTCCCAAGAATTTCATCAAGCCCAGAGGAAGCTTTATGAGGCTTATTAACTAGCTTTAGCGCAATATTCCCATATAACAAGAATAATAGGAGATCTACGTTACTCGGACCATCTTTTGCAATCTTATTGGTATATTTTTCTCTGGACATATATTTTTTACTTTTTTATTGCCTTCTTTTTACTCGTATTCGTTTTTGATGGGGTAATTTTTGCAGACTTTGCATCTACTGGTTTTTTTGCAGTGCTCCTTGCTTTTGTTAGGTGAACCTTTTTTGCGTCACTCTTATAAGCGCCATCATCACTATTTGAGTATAGCTTATGGCCTATATACTTGTAAGCAAAATCCCTAATAACTGGTACTATTTTTTCTCTAAACTTACTTCCTGAGAATACGCCATAATGACCCACACCTTCTTGCATATAATAATGTTTTTTGCTCTGCGGAATATTTTTGCATAAATCAAGAGCTGCGAGAGTTTGGCCTACTGCCGCTATATCATCCTTTTCTCCCTCAATTCCAAGAAGAGGAACTTCTGTAATACTCCCTAAATCAACTTTTCTGCCTCTTGAGACTAAAGTCCCTTTTGCAAGAGAAAATTTCTGAAATACCTCGCTGATTGTTTGCAGATAAAATTCTGCGGGTAGATCCATCACCGCAAGATATTCATCGTAAAATTTTATATGCTTTCTCACGGCATCTTCTTTGTTATTTACAATATTGTGAAATAGCTCAAGATGGGCATTAATATGCTTTTGCAGATTTAGCGAGATAAAGCCGCTAATTTGCATGATGCCAGGATACACTTTCCTACCGGCCCCTGGGTAGTTATAAGGAACAGTGCTAATAACGCTATTTTCAAACCATTCTATATTATGCTGGGTTGCAAAATCATCCGGAAAAGTCGGGTTTTTACTAGCATCCACAGGCCCGCCCATCAGAATCATAGAAGCAGGTAGATGCCCCTTTTTCTCAGCAGACATAATCGAGATCGCCGCAAGAACAGGTACAGTAGGTTGACAAACCGCAAGAACATGGACTTTTTCCTCAAAACCCTTGATAAACTTAATGCAATAATCTATATAATCATCCATATTAAATGACCCGGAAGAAAGGGGTACTTTTGCCGCATCAATCCAATCTGTTATGTAAACGTCAAAAAAAGGTAGTAATTCTTCTACCGTATTTCTGAGTAATGTCGCATGATGCCCTGCCATAGGTGCAAAAATCAGTAATTTTGGCAAGTGGGAAGGGAAACCTATTTTTTTAAAATGAAGCAAATTGCAGAAAGGCATTTTTGTCACTTCCTTTATCTCAACTTTATATTGCTTCCCGCTGATTATTGTCTCCTCTATTCCAAAACAAGGTTTCTTATATTTTCTTGTAATGCGCTCTAGCAGAGTGACATAAGCCTTAAACATACTACCTGGAAAAGCATTAAATATAGGATTATTTCCATGCTCAAGCCTTTTTTGAATAAATTGCAACATATTCCTGAAAGGATAATTTTGCATTCTTGCAAGCTCAGTGATATTATATATCTGATTAAAGCTGTTAATGTGAAATTTAGTCATAATGTTCTGTTTTTTTAGTTTCTCAATTTTAATTGTACATTAAAAACAGTCAAAGAGATAATAAAATGATAATTTTATTTTCACATTTATTTCAAGTCGTTACAAGTATGTTGTAAAAATTCACATTATATTTAGGATATTTATGTACCCATATACAAGATTACGCAGAACAAGAAAACATGCATGGCTCAGAGATTTGGTACGCGAAACCTCCATCTCCCCCTCAGACCTTATTTTGCCGCTTTTTATCACAGAAGGAGTGCAGGTAAGAGATGAAATTAACACTATGCCAGATGTTTTTAGGCTATCGATCGATGAGGCTCTGAAAGAGATAAAACTAGCTGCGCAATATGGAATCAAAGCTTTTGCTCTATTTCCTTGTGTTTCCAATGAGCTAAAAACAGAAGATGCAAAAGAGGCGCTTAATCCTAATAATTTAATATGTAGAGCTCTAAAAGCCATAAAAGAGGCAAATCTTGAGGTGGGAATTATTTGCGATGTAGCGTTGGATCCATACACAACCCACGGACATGACGGTATTGTGAAAAATTCCTATGTAGATAATGATATTACAATCGAAGTACTACAGCAGCAATCCCTTATTTTAGCAGAGGCTGGAGCGGATATATTAGCGCCATCAGATATGATGGACGGAAGAGTGAGAAAAATCAGAGAGGTCTTAGAAGCAAATTCGTACACAGATATACCCATTCTCTCTTATGCAGCAAAATATTCCTCCTCATTTTACGGTCCCTTCAGAGATGCTGTTGGCTCAAAGATCAACCTCTCAAACGGAGATAAAAAAACTTACCAAATGGATATAAGAAACTCGCGCGAGGCTCTGCTTGAGGCAAATCTTGATATAGAAGAAGGGGCGGATATAATAATGGTTAAGCCAGGAATGCCATATCTTGATGTTATAACCAAACTTTCAACTAATTCACAGGTTCCTATTTTTGCATATCAAGTTAGCGGCGAATATGCGATGCTAAAAGCAGCAAGCAAAATTGGGGCGATTGATTACGAAAATGCCCTAATTGAATCACTATTGTGCCTAAAGCGCGCAGGGACAAAATCTATTCTCACATACGGCGCAATAGAAGCAGCTAGGATTATTAGTGCTAAAGCTGATTTTTACCATTATTGAGGTTGGGAGTACTCATTCTATTCGATCCTCGAGTTCCAGGGGGTGCGTTGGGATTTAATTCTGGAGGATCCTTTACTGGCCCGAATAGTTCTTCGATCCTCATTCCAAGTTTCGTGAGTCTCGTATTAATAGATGGATTGCGACCATTACTGTTCTCTGAAGACTTGTATATTGCCCCTAGAACAAAACTGTCTGATGTATCAGATGGCGTGGATGATTCTGTGCTTTTTGATAAATCTCCTGAGGTGTTGCTTTTTGTTGATGTTGATTTGGAAGAGTTATGAAGCGGATTTATAAACGAAGAAAAGAAACTTGAAGCTTGGTTTAGTAATCCGGGTCTTGGGCTTCCTGAACTTGCCCCCCCGCTAAAAAGAGACCAAGAGCTCTCCTGTTTCGCAACTGGTGGCCTTGGGGATCTTGGACTCATAAAAGAAACCATACCAGTTAATTGACTATATGATGGCTTCAATGTGTTGTTGATTTTGTTCAGTTGCGATGAGAGTTTTAATTTATCTTGATCACTCTCGTTATCCAGCAATTCCTTTATACTTTTGACTAAAGGTCTAATTTTTTCTGCATAGACACTAAAAGCAGTGTCTATACCTGGGCCGGACTTTAGGAATTCTTCAACAAATTTATCGGTGATCATTATATTATCCATCAGATACTTTAATTTTTCTTGATTTTCAGGTTTTGATAAGCTGCTATCAGCGCTTGTGAGAATTTCTTTCTTAATTACTTTCGGTACAAAAGAAGGGACATTAGCATTACTAATATCAAACTCCTTTCTTGTCTGCGTTGTAATATCCTCGATCTTAGTTTTGGCTTTTTCCTTCAGAGTATCAATAATGTCCTTTTTCTCATCATCTGATATGCCCTCAAGAGCATTTATCCTATTTGTGATTGTTTTATTGCGCTCTTTTAGCTGGTTCCCAAAAGTGCCGGAATTACCCTCGGGCCCAAAAAGAGTAAGGTAATTCTGATCATAAAGACTGAATTTACCCGCTCGCTCTCCCGCCGTTTTATTATCATGCAATATTATGCCAGAATTTGTCTTCTCTGAGAATATCGTTTGCAGCTTCGGGTCTGAGTTTTCCGGCTGGGCAATCAATTCTTCCCAACCCACCGCGGTGATATATTGTGCGCAAAGTGTTTGTGCTTTGCTAATAGCTAGCTCAGCCTCTTTCTCTATTTCTTTCTCTATAATAGCCCATTGCTCATTCACAATTGTCTGCGCATTTTTGTCAAGTTTATCCATAAAAACCTCTGTATTAATATTTATTATATCTTAAATTATTAAAAATATAGTTTCTATTTATTTATTTATATTTAAATATAATTTATTTGAGCTATTGTAAAATAACAACTGAGTTTGGTTTTAGTTATAAATTTCCTCTTGTCTGCTTGTTACTATAGTTTTTTAGGTTGGATTAGATACTAGGCGCGAACAAGGCCTACTAAAAGCTAGGTTAGAGACGAAGAACAACGTAGGATTATTGCTTCCAATTGGTATAACAGATTCTGTCTAACCAGACTCTGTAAGAACAAGGGAAGCCTAGTGACGCAAAAGAGGCTTCCCTATATTTTTTACTTTTTAGGAATTAATTGGGTATTCATCTATCCCTAAACATTCTGTATTAGCCTTGATTCCAGAAATTTCATCACTATGCGAGGCAGTATATTCAGGTCCCTTAGGAGGTGATGTATGTTCTGCTTTTTTATTTGTGAAATGAATATGACCCGAGAGGTTGCTAAAACATCTAAGAGTCATAAAGCATCCGGTATCCACAGTTTCTGTAGCCCTTTTTTCATGTCCAAAACCTACATTATTATGAGAAGGAACTTCCCAGCAATTATCATTATTCGCACAAGGAGTGCTACTAAAATCAGATCTCGATGAGGTTTTTGGAGTAAAATCAATCTTAATTTGGGACTTTGATGTTTTTACCATGATTTTGTTACCATCATCAGACAGAGATCCAGCATCGCTACGAGCATCAAAATTATCATGAAATGCTTCTTTGTGGTTATCAGCCTCATCTTCGAAGAAGAAGTTTAAGATAATCTTGATACTATCTTCTGGCTTTTCCTGGCTTAGGTTGATTTTCTTCATCTGCATGGCTTTAATGAGTTTTAGAGCATCTTTTGCACCAAGAGCAAATTGCGAATTAGGAGTCTGATCCTCCCATATTGTCCCCTTGAAGAAATGATATATTTCTTGCAAACTATTCATCGTAGCCTTATCTATTGCCCCCATCTTTTTAGAATTTAGAGTGATTTTTGCTGCAATAATAGGTACTATATCCTGCATCATAACTAGAAAATTAGGAGCAGAATTAATTGTAGATGTTACTTCATTAGTCTCTTTTACATCCCTTGCTACAGTGACAACTGCATCTATTGGTTTTATAAAAGTATTTGCACCTGGGATAATATCTCCCAAGAAATCAAGAAAACCATGATCGTAGCTTTTATTTACGAGATTTGAATTTTTAGCAAAAGCTCCTATGAAATATTGATCCAAAATCTTCAAAAAACCACTATGATAGTCACTCAACTTCTGATTTGCTCGGATAAGCCCAAGATCCCTCTCATGCTCAAATTGTGCATTTAAGTTTTTTATTGTTGGCGCAACTGAATTTGCAAGCTCTGATACTTTAGCATTAAGCTCCTCGGTCATTTCTGCGGAGCTCTCAAGCTCAGTAACTTTTGACTCAAGTTGCTCCGTCTTAATTTCAAGCTGATGCTTGAGACTTTCAAGCTGCTTGGTAAGATTTACAACAGTATCAGCAAGACTCTGCAACATATATGGGTCTACCGTTGATGATTTTGTTGCAAGATCAAGTGTGTTTATAACTGTCTCTTGAGCATTTGCAACCATCCCCCTTGCCGTTTTTATCTCCTCGGACATACTTGTTCTTGATGTACGTTGATCTAACGCGCTCGATCTGTAGGTTTCTGATGTGTCTTGGCTATTTTTTCTTAGGCTAGTTAAAGATAGAGGGTGAAAAAATGATTCAGAGAATTGAGTAATATTCACAGAATCTGTTTTTGCACTTTTTCCGCTAATATCTTTTAGCGAGTCTGGGTATAGAGCATGAATCATATCATCTTCTTGATCTGAAAAAATAGTCGCATGTCTTGCTGTGTTGATCTTACCAGAGATTGAGTTATGCGAATCGTCTTCTAGTATTTTATGTAGAGCGTTTGTTGCAGACAAAAGACCCTGAATTTCCTTGAATAAAGATACCTGATTTGCTTTTACGATAAGATCGGAATCTCCATCCTTTCCAATTGAGACTCTTTTTCGGAGCATGTCAACCCTTGACTCCGGACGATGAAGTTTGGTCGTTTTAATCGAGATCAACTCCTCAAACGAGTCAAATGCTTCATCAAATGATGAATTATTAACTTGTTGGTATATTTTTGCCTTTAAAGACTCGGTATTATCTTGCTTCGTGCCTTCATTGTGCATCTCTTGTAAATTTTTATGAGTTAGCGGTGCTGATGGGGGTTTTTTTGTACTTAAACTTGAGGGTTTAATATTTGAATCAACAGAAATTTCAGGAAGATTTTTCAAAAAATATGCTTCTATGTCTTGGGATGAAAAATTACCCATCTCTGAATCGTAAAATTTTACCGGGGAATTATGTCCAAAATAAGACTCTAAATTATCGTCAGATCCCTTATGCCCCAGAAGAGATGAATTTGTGAAGGATCTTGAATTACTAGACCATGATGAATTTAGGTCATGATTATAAGTATTTGATGTATCATGACCAGACTTTAGATTCTCATAATCACCATCCTGATTGAGCTCAGGATTTTTTAGCGTAAATTTTTGCTCATTTTGGTGGGGGTCTTGTGACGTTTGCGCATTTATTTCATCCAAAGATTGGCTAGTGATTTTTTCATCTTCTATTCTATTAAAGTATAAGCTCAGTCCTCTAGTATTTTTATTTGAAATATTCTTCATATCTACCTCCTAAATTTATGATTATAATCATCGCTAAATTAAGACTAGAAGCGCATTGTGAATTGAAACTCGTGAAGATCCTAATTTATCTATGATTCTACTCTAGTTAATATGAATATATATTCTCCTCCTAACTGACTTTAATTATTTGCTCTATGTTCAAATTAATCTAAAGTATATACATATAATAATCTCACAATTTCATTGTCAATAGCAATGTATAAAAAAATATAAGTATACATTAAAGAATAATTAAGTTTTATATAGTTGCATAAAAACAACACCAAATTATTTGTTTATTTATTAAATAATTTTTAATATACATTTATTTTTTAATCATAGGCAATCCTCTTGGTTTGCGGTAACTTACCGTGTCAATACCTAACCCCGATAACAACCCCCTCTTCATTTTCAATTACCTGATCATATATATCAGAATTTTTTGCATCACTAAGAGGCATGGAAGATATTTTTTCAGAATTCGTCACAGAAGCTAGATCTTTGAGCGCGCCTTCAGATAATGAGTCATATACAGATAGAGATAATTCATTGATAGTCGCTTTTAGAGAAAGATTTTGAGCGGCTTTTGCCTTGCGCACTAAATCCAGGACGCTGACTAAAACATCTCCTGCTTTTTTACTATCTATATATGCTTCTAAATCGGGCATTTCTGGCCAGGAACCTCTAGTATGAGGAGAGGAGTTGTATAAAAGAGAGTAAATCTCTTCAGTTATATGAGGCACAACCGGGGCAAACATAAGAAGCACTATCTTCATTACTACATGAAGAGTGTGTATGGCGCTAATTTGTCCTATATTATAGTCATTTTTTTCATTATAACATCTTGACTTTGATATCTCTAGGTAATTATCGCAAAAATCCTTCCAGAAAAATTCTTCCGTCTTTGCAAGAGCAGCCGCGTACTCGTAATTTTCATAGTAGTTTGTCGCCTCTTCAAGGTTTTTTTTAAGTTTTTGCAAAATCCAGAGATCAACATCATGATTGATAATTTTCTGCTCAACTAGATCTTGCAGAGAGAGATTCCGGATTTTCACCCTCTCAAAATGAGAAGAGGCAAACTTGGATGCGTTCCAAATTTTATTGACAAGTTTTTTGCCAATCTTTAGCAAATCTTCGGAAAATGCCGTATCCTGACCAAGGCTAGAGCAAGCCGCCCAATGCCTTATAACATCAGCGCCATATTCTTCTATTAGACTTACTGGCGAGGTGCTATTGCCCTTAGATTTAGACATTTTGGTTTTATCATGAGCAAGGCACCAGCCGCTAATCATTATATTCTCCCATGGAAGGGTGCTTTCATGCAAATATGATTTTAGCATCGTGTAAAAAGCCCAGGTTCTGATTATTTCGTGCGCCTGAGGTCTCAAATTAAAGGGGAATATCTTTTTATGCTTACTGAGATCAATTTGATATTCACCATTAATGGCAAGGCTAGAAAGCTGAGGAGAAATTGAGCTTGTAGCCCAAGTATCCATAACATCTAGGTCAGCAATTACCTCGTCTCTGGTGTAACCACCCGGCAGATCTTTTGTTGGATCTATTGGAAGGGAATCTTTATGAGGGAGCAAAATCTTACCCTCCTCCCCTGCTCTTTTTGAATACCAAACCGGAAAAGGAACTCCAAAAAAACGTTGCCTACTGATGCACCAATCCCAGCTTATTGAATTAATCCAGCTATCAAGCTTTATTTTCATATTGCCCGGCCTCCAGCTGAGCTCTGCCGATTTTTGCAAAAGCGCTTCTTTATGTTCTATCGTCTTTACAAACCATTGATTGGTGGCTATTATCTCGAGAGGAGCTCCAGATCTTTCTGCGCATTTTACAACCTGAGTAACGGGGGATGAGCGCACTAAATCGCTGGAATTTTTCAGGAATTCCAGTATCTGCGCCCTCGCCTGATTCACCTTCAAACCTTTTAATGAAGCGAAATATTCATTTGCTTTTTCTGATTCAAACCTAAATTGATTGCAAACTCTCCCTTGCTTGTCAAGCATAATTCTAAGTGGTAGCTTGTGAGCTTTCCACCATATTATATCCGTTGTATCACCAAACGTACAGCACATTACAAGCCCAGTACCCTTATCTTGCTTAACAAGCTCATCTGGTATGATAGGAACTTTTTGATTAAAAAGAGGAGAAAAAGCATGCTGATCTTTCAAATGTTTATATCTCTCATCTTCCGGGTGAAATAGAATGCAAACGCAAGCAGGTAATAATTCCGGCCTAGTTGTTGCTATTACTAAATTATTGCCTTTTTCGTCTTTGAAATTTATGTCATGCATAAAAGATTCTTTTTCTTTGTCCTCTATGTCCGCTTGTGCTAGCGCAGTTTGGTCCACAGGATCCCACAATACTGGTTGCTGAGCTCTGTAAATTTGCCCCTTATTTACCAGATCAAGAAAAGAAAGTTGGGAAATTTTTCTTGAATCGCTGGAAATTGTTTGGTATTTAAGCGCCCAGTCTACCGATAATCCGAGACTAGAAAATAAATCCTCAAATTTTTCCTCCTCTTCTTCAATCACAGAATAACATGTCCGCACAAACTCATCTCTATCCACCTCTGATGCTTTTATGTTTTTTTGCTTCTCAACAAGCCTCTCTGTCGGAAGGCCATTATCATCAAACCCCATAGGATAAAAAAGATTCATACCCTTCATTCTTTGATAGCGAGCTATAAAATCTGTTTGGGTGTAGCTAAAAATATGGCCCATATGAAGCTGACCAGAAACTGTTGGAGGTGGTGTGTCTATTGAATATGTCTCTTCCCTCGAAAACTCCTGATTGTATGAGTATATGGAGTTTTTTTTCCACTCTGTTTGCCATTTTTTCTCTGACGTCTTGAAATTATATGAGTCTAAACTTGTCATGAATTCGAATTCCTATTTACAAAAAACACATAATATCATACCTATATATAATTAGAACAATAATTTTTGATGTTAAGAGGTCAAAATGAAGGCACGGGATATCCTATTTTTAACCCGAATTGATAAGCCAATTGGTATTTTTCTGCTATTTTGGCCCTGCGCTTTTGCATGCTGCATCTCATCTATTGATCTTGATTTTTTGCTCATATTTAAGTTTCTAATCTGTTCTATTCTTGCAAGATCAGGAGGATGCATCATTAATGACTTTGTTGACAGAAAAATCGACTCTAAAGTAGAGAGGACAAAATCCCGGCCGCTTGCCTCAGGAGCAATCTCGCCTCTCCAAGCCCTGATAATTTTGACTCTTCTATCTGTGCCTGGTATATTACTTTTCATGAGCATGAGCCTTTATGCAAGGCTAGCTTCACTGGTTGCTCTGCCACTTATCATATTATATCCTTTTGCCAAAAGGTTTACATACTACCCTCAA
>JANRMF010000079.1:0-1919 GCA_033761815.1 Rickettsiaceae bacterium | reverse complement strand
AGGCCCTGCACGACCTTGAGCGATACCACGAGCGGATCCACGAAGCGGGGATCGAGGCCGTAGCAGAGTTTCTTGATGCGGGCGGTGATTTTGTCCATTTTCACCTCTTCGCGTTTCCCGCTGCGTTTGATTACGTACATTATGCCAGTGTAATGAAGTTGAATTTTTTATACAATAGATTTTTATTTCATTTTAAAATATAATTTAAGAACGTTGTGAAGTACTATGTCGTTATTTTCAGTTATTTTGTAATCTTGATTTTGTTTCTCTCGGTACTTGAAAAATAAATTGCCGTCCAGATCTTTTATGCCGATAAGTGAATGCTCAAATATGATTTTAATTATGGTGGCTTCATCTAATGTGAACACTGGGTTCTTATGGAGCAGAGATTTCAGATAAGCATAGTTCATATCCCCTTCCTTAAAAGAATTACGTAGCACATCTAAAAGCGCGTTTGTTTCTTCAGATGAAAAATACATTTTTAATTCGTCTTTCATTTCAAAAACAATATCTTGAGCATATTCTTCGAGTAATCTACTTATATCGTCGATTCGAACAGGTATCGAAAAGGAATATTCCCCTATTTTTCTAAAGAGCAGAAGCAGATCTCTTGGTCTAAGAAATGTATAATCAAGTATTGTTTTAATTGGTGATTTTTTATTTATTTTTTTTTCTTCTTTAAGAAAAGAATTCCATATATTTATTTTGTTGTATGGTATATTTTTTTGTTGAAAATTAAATTCTATTCTTTTGGCTATTAGCTTAATAAGTGGGTTGTCATATTCGTTTCGATGGAAATTAATCGAATCATACCATATAATAGGAATTTCGTAACTTGAAAACAATTTAGCTGAATCAGCTGCTTTGGTCGCTCTTTCAACTAAGTTTTTTGCCATATCATCTCTGAGCATTATGATGATTTTTGCTCTTATGTTATTCTCTGCAAAAATATGATTGTATTCCTTGGCGGAACGAATCAGACTCACTAGCCGATTGGCTTGATCGCTATCGGTGGCACTATAGCCTATATCGAGGTCGTCAAATATTATATAATATTCAGAAGGACTTCCTTTTTCTATTTGATATTCCGATAAAATAGAAATTACCGTTTCTTGCAATGGAGATACTAATTTATAGTATGGTGCTTTGATGCCTCTTATTTGTATTTTCTTCCCAAGTCTCAGGGTGAATAGCGGTTTAAAATTCTCTATATTCAATTCACCCCCTTTTTCTTGGACTATTTCAGAAGTCGAAAGTTTGTGTATATCAGTAAATCCTCGATTTATTTGCATAAATTTGGATAGATCCCTAATGCCCTTGATTTTAGATGTAGAGATCGACTGGTCTGAAAGCATCAGGGCAATTAATTTTACAAGAATAATCCATTTGAATAAATATTCGTCACTTTTTGATTCTCCATCTGTTGTTTCTTTTTGTTGTATTATTTTTTCAAAACTAATATCATCGCCACGGACTATAGTGCAAAAAAGATTATACTCTTGTTTTGATCTATTATTAATATAAACGGCGATTGCAGATTTGCCGCTTCCTTTACGGCCCGTTATGATGAATTTTTCATATTTGAGTTTGTCTAGTACCCCTAGATAATCTTCAAAAACATCGGACAAGTTTATGCGCGATCGTGAATTTGATTCTCCTTCGGCTTCAGGAGAACCAAGATAGAATCCTTTTGTTGTTGGAGCCTCGTTAAAGTTTGACATGATCCGCGGCTTAGGGGTTGAGACCTAGTATAGTTTGATGCAGATGATTATGAAAATACTCAACACCCTTTCAGAAGTCCTCGTCCAGCTTGAAGACCTGCTCCTGCTTTTCGGACATGACGCCAGCTTTCTGGTATTCGGCGACACGCTTCTCGAAAAAGTTGGTTTTGCCCTGCAGGGAGATGAGTTCCATCCAGG
>JANRMF010000078.1:0-4807 GCA_033761815.1 Rickettsiaceae bacterium | reverse complement strand
GGTGATTCTCCAAATAATTTTGACTCAGGGGATAAAAAAGATTCTGACATATCAAAAAACGGCGAATCAAAAACCGTATTATCTTACAAAACTTGCGAGGGGGATCTGCAAGGCAAAAAAGAAAATAATGAGAGAATAAGAATCCTGCCAAATGCCCAAAATCCAAATAGTTACCCAAATATCATAAAACCTAAAACTACAGATTACATAAAAGAGAAAGGTATGAATCTGTCAAGTAATATTGACCCATCAACCATTGTAGATGCAGACAGCATTATTAGTGAAATCACATACGAAATTGAGCCCAGAAGGAAGAAAGATAGGGTTATAAGCCGGAATGAAGACGGGGGTAAAAGAGCTCCACCCGCAAAGGATGGTGTAATTTTTGGCATGAATGCTGAAAAAAATACCACAGTGTTAGCAGAGAAAAAAAATCATACCACAGCTCCTTCTAATCCTCCGGAAATATTAATTGAGACAGGGGCAAGAGTAGCTAGCGCGAATGAATATAAGTCATATTCTCATGTGGTTTTACCGCCCAAAGATTATAAAATATTTTCAGAACACTACGAGACAAACGTAAGAAAAGAAGTCAAATCTATCGCCAGCTTTCATTTTGCCTCTCGAGGAACATATGTTTCGCAAATTTTATCTTCAAGGATAAATGAATTATCACAGCACTACAATGATTGGACTAAACAACAAGCAATTTCAGCTGGTGATGAGACTTGTTACCGGCAATTCTGGGTTAAATTTTCATCATCTAATTTAAAGCAAAAATCTAATAGCGAGATAAGGGAATTTAAATCTACTGCAAGAAATTTTACAATAGGTATAGACGGACAGCTTCTCAGTGATTTGCTAATTTTCGGGGCGGCAATAACTCACTCAGAGATAAATACTAAGCTTACAAATTCTTTTATAATGCCGGTTAATCAAAAATCAAACTTGATTACTGGCTCACTATACGGAAGACTGTTTTTGCCAAAAAATTTACTATTGGATTTTAGTGGAAGTTACAGCGCTAGCTATTTGGGTAAAAAAATTACAGAAAATGAAATAGGCCCGAGACTCTCCTCCAATTTCCAATCATATGAAATAAACCTTCTTAGGCCTTTTTACATAGAGCAGGGGATAATATTTACACCAAAAATTGGATTATTATATGAAGGCGTGAACATCAAAAGTTTTATGATAAAAGATATGGGGTTAAAACTCATCATTTCTCCAATTCATATTGACTCTTTATTTTACAGGGCGGGAATTTCTGTAAGTAAAACATATGAGATGAAATCAGGAATTTTGGCCCCAGAGTTAAATTTTGGTTTTGAGAAAAATATATATTCAAAATCTACCGAAATTGACGTCTCCTACTCATTGTTTAATAGACATATCAGGAGAAAATTTTTGGTAGCAAATGATAAAAAGGGGATAGTTAGACTTGGCGCCTCGCTTGATCTGCGGACATTTAGGGGTATAGATATTAAACTTGGAGTTGAAAATAAATTTAAATCTGGATTTAATTCAAATGTGGGGTATGTTAGAGCTTCTTTTAATTTTTAGTCCCGAGAAAAATATGTCGCTTTTGAATATAAAATCTTTTTGTGGATGTAATGAAGCAAGGAGCACGTGTTTTGCCAAAATCATTAGTTTATTTTTGTGCCTATGTATTTCTTCCCCATCGCTTGCTGCTAAAATTAGTTTTTTGAGGACTTTTGGTGATGTTGCTCAAGTGGCAAACCCCCTTAGTGCAGCTGGAATTGCATCTCAGGATAGGGGAGCTGGGCATTTTGCTTTGATTTACTCTCAGGAATTTGCGCTTCTTCACGCTTCCAAATTGATTGGAGCTGCTAATAAATGGGAAGCTGGGAAGAGGCCCTACAAAGCAAATAAAAAAAACAGGCATGACGGAATGCCTTCTGGTCATACCCAGTCTGCATGGTCTGCTGCATCTTATATAAGAGTTTTTCACGAAAACCCTTATCTTTCTATACCGTTTTATGCGACTTCTATTATTACAGGATATAGTAGAGTTCAAACAAAGGAGCATACTATATGGCAGGTTGTAGCAGGAGCAGCGCTGGCCGAGCTTGTGACTTATGTCAATAGCCAAATGGAGTGGAACAAGAATTATGCTTTCACATCAGTTCAGATAGGGAGGAATGGTGGGTCTTTATCTTTAGAGGTTAGATTTTAGTTAGGTTCTGAGTAATTTCTATCTAATCGGTATTTTATTCCTCGAATCCACGTATATAGTCTTTTAGGTTGGATTAGATACTAGGCGCGAGGAGAGAAGCCTATGCGTATTATGTGAGCGACGAGTGGGCAACGTAGATAATTCAACATAAAAGACTATAGTATATATACTTGCGCTTCTGTGGGCTAAAATGCCTATCAATTCCTACATTTTATATAAATTACTTATGGACTAAAATGACTTGTAAATTAATTTATTAGCATTTTTCGAGGATTAACTTGCATTTCTTTATTTTTAGTTGTTTAATTAAGCATTAACAAAGCTAGTTCTTTTATATGGATTATCATAAAAAATTCGCGCCATTTATAATCGCTACTGCTTTATTTATGGAAAATTTAGATGCAACTATACTCAATAATGCCATCCCTTCAATCGCATATTCATTTAGCATCAGCCCTTTAAGCTTAAAACTTGCTCTTACAAGCTATCTATTTAGTCTTGGATTACTCATACCTATTAGCGGATATTTAAGCGATAGGATTGGTACAAAAAAAATACTAATTTTTGGCATTTCGGTATTTTGCTTAGGCTCTTTATCTTGCGGATTTTCTTCTAACCTCACTCACCTTGTTATATCGCGAATAATTCAAGGAGTTGGCGGTGCTTTCATGATGCCTGTATGTAGGCTCATTTTGCTAAAGACTTATGAAAAAAGCGAAGTCGTAACAATTACAAATTACATTACCCTACCTTCTTTAATTGGGCCTGCAATAGGTCCGGCTCTTGGGGGTTTTATTGTAACTTATTATTCCTGGAGTTGGATTTTTTTTATCAATATACCCTTTTGTTTATTTCTAATTGTCCTTTCTTTATTGATTCTTCGTAATTTTCAAGAAAATGATTTGCCAAATATGGATTATGGGGGATGCGCCTTGTTTTGCCTTTCGAGCGCACTTGCAGTCATTTCTCTTGCAATTCTTGGCGAGAGAATATACGGAATAGTTCCTTCTTTGATATGTATGATACTATCTTTCATTTTTATGAGAATGTATTTTGTAACATCATATGGCAAAAAAAACCCCTTTATTGATATAGCAATTTTTAACTGCAGAACTTTTTATGTGATGCTGCTCGGAACCTTTTTTTCAAGATCAGCGATTGGGGGAGTGCCATTGTTAATAACTCTACTTCTTCAGATTTACCATAATTATACGCCAATAGAATCGGGAACTTCTTTGTTATTTTATGCAGTCGGTATGGCTAGCGCGAAGTTTGTCGTAAAATCTATCCTCAAAAAGCTGGGATATAAAGTTGCTATTATATCTAATACTATTTTAGTTGGCATTAGTCTTGGGGTTTTGAGCTTGACTGTGAATATGAATAATTACCTATTGATCAATGTCTTGATTTTTGCACAAGGTTTTTTCACGTCACTTCAATTTACTTATATGAATACACTAACTTATATAGACATACCGACCAAATTAGTAAGCATTGGCACAAGTCTTGGGGCTGCTAATCAGCAAATCTCTATGAGCTGCGGTGTTGCAATTCTAGCATTCTTATTTGGGGCGGATGAAAGTCTTAGCTCAGGCTCTTCATATCAATTTGTTGGGTTGATATTATCCATTTACCTAATATTATCATCGGTTATTTTTTTCTGGCTTGATAAGAGTGCTGGCTCTCTTGGGATTAAAGATAAAGGTACAAATTGAATTACTCAGAGCCTACTATTCTTGTATGGATGATCTTAGCTCTGCTATTGCAAGCCTGAGTCCATTCGTTGAGAAGGGAAGGTTATTTTGCGCGCCCTCAGAAGATAGGACCCCTATAGCGGTATTTTTGCTTGATAATAATATCTCAAGGTCTCCTTCTGTCATTTCTGCAAGCGCTATACAGCCATCTCCAAGACAGGAGATAAATTTTCCAGGAGAAACCATTCTTCCATCTGCAACAATGGCTGTTCCAGACTCAAGATATGCGCCTAAAGGAAGAATTTCTATCAGCTTCATTTCCCTTTTATCATTCATTTCAAGTCTGTAGCTTGCTACAAGCACATCCTTATCATCTTTTTTTGTTGTAAGACCCTGCTCAGCAACACACTTATTTTTTTTACCATCTTTTGACTTGCTGCATACAACTTTCCAGTCCCCAAATAATTTCTCGTCCTTCTTCTCTGTCGCGCTGGCAAGTATGCTATTTGCATTTGCTATGAATAATATTGCCCATATTGATCCGATGATGAAGGATTTGAAATGTAGTTTGAGATATGACATATGTAGTCCATTTTTTTGTTATCATTAGCCCTGATAATACAAATCAAGAAGGCTTTCTCAACAAAATATATAGGTAATTTGATGAATTTCTACATTTTAATGATATATGATGCAATTTTGCAAAGAGAGAGGGTGCTTGTATATTATCGCTCTTGATAATATACCATCATATTACTTCTATATCTATTTTGAATTGCATAAAATCTTGATCTAGAAACTGATGGTTTATGTTTGAGGGAGTATAGAGTTTTCCCTGGGATTAAAAAGCCAGAATTATTTCTGTAGTTAAATTTGTGCTTATCTATATTACTTGCGATTTTTAGAACCGATTTTT
>JANRMF010000077.1:0-3012 GCA_033761815.1 Rickettsiaceae bacterium | reverse complement strand
TCTATGCACAGCCTTGAGGCTTGCAAGGTTTAATACTATGTCACTATCCAAAGATGAAGATAGACAGTTTGTTAACTTTTTTGTTGGCATTCCCGCGCCAGCAGGCGCCTTACTTGCGCTTTTGCCAGTAATTTATGAATTTGAACTAAAGGATATTTATGAGATTTCTTTCAAAACTCATCCTTACTTAGTTGGTATATATCAATCAATTATTGCACTTTTTATGGCTAGCAGAATACCTACATTTTCTCCAAAAATCATCACTATTGAGCCAAAAAATATGGGCTTTGTTCTCATTTTTGCCTCCGTGGTAACTATATTCGTATTCTTAAGTACTTGGGTTGCCCTTCCTATTGTTGCGATATTATATTTATGCTCAATTCCATATAGCTATATTCAATGGAAAAAAGTGGCGAGGTCATTATGATTATTTACTATCTGATTTTTTTTAGTTTGGTTGTCCTTACATATACTATATTTGCCGCCTTTAGCCAAAGCTGCAATGAGAGGATTATAATTTTTAGTCAAATAAATTCGATATGCTCGTTATTCATAGCGGGTCTTGCCAGTATTCCAGCTTATAAATCTTATATAGATGTTGCGTTAATATATTCATTCCTAAGCTTTGCTTCTTCTAAAGCGCTCATTTACTACCAAAATCACAAAGTCAAATGAACGAAAAGATACGTCGTTTGAAAGCTTTGTTAAAATCACATGACTTATATGGTTTTATTATTCCTTCTACGGATGAATTCCTCAGCGAATATCCTTGTGAGGCAACTAAGAGACTTGAATTTATAACAGAATTTAGCTGCTCAAACGGATATCTGATTATAACTCTTGATAAGAATTTATTTTTTACCGATGGGAGATATTTAACAGCTGCTCATGCCCACTTTAAAGATGTTGAAGTTTATCCGCTGAATCAAATTAAACACATAATTGGCCAGATTATGTCAGGAGGTAAATTTGGATATAATCCTAAATTATTTGCTCCATATGAAGCTGGTTTATTTAGTGGTTTAGACCTAACTCCTACTGATGATTTTGTTGATATGATATGGGAAAATAAGCCTCTTCTTCCAAGTGATGATGTATTTGAATATAAATTAGAATATGCTGGAGAGAGTGCTGAGTCCAAAATTATTAGAGTAAGAGACGAGATTGAGAAACTAGGTGCAAATGGGATGATAGTTACATCTCCAGAATCTGTATGTTGGCTGCTCAATATCAGGGGAGATGATAGCGAGTTCTCGCCAATTGTGCATTCTTGCCTATATCTCGGTCTTGATGAAATAGTGCTTTTTAGCACCAAAAGAAAATTTCCTGAATTTTTGGAAAATCATGTGGATTTAAGGGGGTTTGAAGAATTTGATGAATTTTTGGAAAAAAATAGCAAAAAACTATTAGTGCCGGGCGATTCTAGTATATATTTACAATCTAAGATTCCGCCTGGCCTGATGATCAAAGGTGAGGATCCATCCCTTCTTTTCAGAGCTGTCAAAAACACGGTGGAAATAGAAGGAGCGAAAAAAGCTCACATAAGGGATGCGGTAGCATTAATCGAGTTCTTATGCTGGCTTGAGAAAAATTATCATGGAAAAACCGAGTATGAACTAAGCGCAAGACTCACATCCTTTCGAAAAGAAATGCCTGATTACATAAAAGATAGCTTTGCACCTATTGTTGGTTTTGGCCCTAATGGCTCTAAGATACATTATAAACCCGAGAAGAAAAACTCCCTTAGAATAAAGAGGAAAGGAGTGCTGCTTATAGATTCAGGCGGGCATTATTTTGGAGGCACTACAGATGTAACAAGGACTATTTTACTCGGGAAAGAAGTGGGGCAAGATATAAAAACTTACTATACTAATGTATTAAAGGGTCATATTGACCTAAGCAAGATCAGATTTCCCGCTGGAATTAAGGGGTGTCATCTTGACGTTCTTGCGAGGATGAATTTGTGGCAATCAGGCATAGATTATAATCACGGAACGGGGCATGGAGTGGGAAATTGCCTAAGTGTTCACGAGGGTCCATCGGGAATCAGTCTATATAGCACGAAGTATGCTCTTGTGGAGGGGATGATATTATCAAACGAGCCAGGATATTATAAAGAAAACGAATTTGGCATCAGGATTGAAAATCTGCAATATGTAAGGAAGTCAGAGTATCAGGGTTTTTTGGAATTTGAGCCTCTAACTTTGGTTCCATATTGCAAAAGTCTAGTCGAAGTTTCAATGCTTAATTCTGATCAACTAGAATATATAAGAAACTATTACGCAATGATCCAAAATGAATTACAAAACTTGCTGAGCCCTGAGGCTAGTGAATTTCTGGCCGCACAGATAGATTTGTAGAAAGTCCATATCCAAGATGGGGATATAGCTTATGTTAATCCACGCTATGTTCTTTTTCGTATTTTTCGTGCCTTTCTTGCGCCTCAATGCATAATGTTGCAACTGGCCTTGCTTCTAGCCTTTTTATTCCTATATTTTCCCCTGTTTCTTCGCAGTACCCATAACTACCATCTTCTATTCTAGCAAGGGCTTCATCTATCTTATCAAGTAATTTTTTGTACCTCCCTCTTGTTCTTAGTTCAAGAGCGGTTTCACTTTCTATCGAGGCTCTATCATTCATGTCTGGCTCATTCCAATTTTCCTCCCTTAAGTGATCTAACGTATCTTTTGACTCGGCTAGAAGCTCATTTTTCCAATTGAGCAATTTTCTTTTGTAATACTCCAGCTGCATATCATTCATATACTCTTCCGACTCGCTTGGTGTATATCCTTCTGGCAAAACTATATTCTTCATTATATTATTTACACTTTAATTTTTCGATTAATAACTATAATATAGTTATGTCTTGAGCTGCAACTAAAAAATGATCAAAAAAATTTCAGCAGAAAAAACTGTTGTATGAAATCATGCATAACATAAAGAAAATGCAAAAATTTTACTTATTTCTTGATAAGACTATAAGAATTTTGTTAATATTATACCTGAAGCACA
>JANRMF010000076.1:0-14764 GCA_033761815.1 Rickettsiaceae bacterium | reverse complement strand
TATCCTGCTGGGAATTTAACTCAGGAAGGTTTATGTTGAAGCTAGAATTAATTTCTCGGGTTTTCATTGATGGTTTAAGGTTTATTGGCAAAATCATTTTGCATATGGAAGCGGGATCTATAATGTAATATTTTGCCATTTGCGTTGCAAACTCAAGTAACTTTGGGCTTATTTTGATATTTTCAATTTTACAGCTTATTTCCTTTAGCTTATATTTATGATCGTTATTAAGATCAGGCGAAATCACAACGGCCTGGATAATGTGATTCTGCAAAGGAACTAAGACAACATCTCCTGGCTCAAGCAGAGCAGAGGAGGAATATGAAAGAGGGGGTAGATGTTGCCTTGTTGTTAAAACTAAAAAATTCACGCGAGCTGCTTGATAATTTTATATAAAATGATATAGTGATTTTGCCTTTTTGATAGGTAGGCAAAAGCTTGATATCTGACTTATTTTGTATAGTAATACTGACTTTTATACAAAATAACAGTCAATTCTTCAAGGGTTTTGCAACTAGCTAGCAATATAATATAAACCAATTAATAAAAGCTTCATGCCTAATTTTTACATCACTACCCCAATTTACTATGTAAACGATATTCCGCACATAGGGCATGCTTATACAACTATTTTATCTGATATTATAGCAAGATTTATGAGGCTAGATGGCCGCAAGGTCAAGTTTTTAACTGGCACAGATGAACATGGGCAAAAAATTGAAAAAACCGCAAGAGAAAAGGGCAAAAATCCTCAAGAATTTGTTGACGAAATGTCTAAGCCCTTTCGAAATTTGTGCTATACTCTGAATATAAGTAATGATGATTTCATTAGGACCACGGAAGAGAGGCATAAAAAATATGCCATCAGCCTGTGGGAGAAGATTGCCCAAAATGGACATATTTACAAAGGTAAATATTCAGGCTGGTATTCTGTCAGAGATGAGGCATATTACACTGAAGATGAAATTGGTGAGGAAAAAATCGCCCCTTCTGGCGCCCCTGTAGAATGGGTAGAAGAGGAGAGTTACTTTTTTGACCTTTCAAAATGGCAGGAAAAATTGCTAGAATTTTACGAGCAAAACCCAGATTTCATAAAGCCAGAATCAAGAAGAAATGAAGTTATTAGCTTCGTAAAATCAGGGCTGCAGGACCTATCAATTTCCCGCAAGACCCTAAAATGGGGGATTCCAGTCCCTGGTGACAAAGATCATGTGATTTACGTCTGGCTTGATGCATTAGCGAATTACATATCAGCACTCGGAAATGAAGACTCCGATGATTTTCAATCATTTTGGCCTGCAAATCTTCATATGATTGGTAAGGACATACTGAGATTTCACGCAGTATACTGGCCTGCATTCCTGATGGCCGCAAACATCACTCCTCCAAAAAGAGTTCTTGCTCATGGGTGGTGGACAAATGAAGGAAAAAAAATATCAAAATCCCTGGGCAACGTCATAGACCCAATAAAAATTATCGATCAATATGGTCTAGATTACTTTAGATATTTCATATCAAGAGAAGTGATCATCGGAAATGATGGGAATTTTTCGCAGCTAGCCTTTGTAAATCGTATAAATTCTGAGCTTGCAAATAAAATTGGAAATTTGTGTCACAGAACAATTAGTTTTATCAACAAAAACCTAGACTCAAACCTGCCAGAAATTGACCCCCAACGCCTTCTTGCAAACGAGGAAATATGCGCCTTAGCTTACTCAGCAATTGATGCAATGAGAAATCATATGGGGAACCAAGAAATTAACCACGTTCTTGATCTGATAATCAAGCTTGCTGAGTCTGCAAATATTTATATAGACAAAGAAGCCCCATGGGCCCTAAAAAAAACTGATATAAGCAGAATGAATGAAGTCCTCTTTGTTTTAATTGAGATAATCAGGATAATCGGAATTTGTCTTCAACCTTTCATTCCTCATAGCGCTGAAAAATTGCTAGATATTCTCAGAATCCCCAGCTCCGAAAGAGCGTTTGAATATATCAACCCTAAATATTGCATCAAACCCGGCACTAAATTAAACCAAGCAGAACTCATATTTGCAAGAATAGAGTGATCTTCTAATTCAAGCTTCATCTGACGGACTATTTTTTTTACCAGTGTAGTCAGATTAAATGCAAACTTATAGTCTTTTAGGCTGGGTCAGATACCAGGCGCAAGGAGAGAAGCTTATGAGTATTAAGTGAGAGACGAGTCAACAGCGTAGCCAATTCAACATAAAAGACTATGGTACAATTTTTGGTGTTTAGTCTTTGCTTGGTGAACCCACAACGGGAGACATAGTGCCATGTTGTAAAACTTTTGGCTTTTTCTTGAATTTTTTCTTTTGTTTTGCCTTGGGAGCTTCTTTTTCTTCTTGGTTTGCGGATTTCTCTCCCCACTCCTTCTGGTCTAATCCATGGGATATTTCTGCTTTGTCCGCATTTTGCGCAGAATTTTCCGCCTTCTTTTTTTCTTTTTCTTGTATTTCCTTGTAAGCTTTATCTATCTCCTTCTGTGCAGATTTTGTTGTTTTACTCTCACTATCGTTAGCTTCTTCCTTTTGCTCGATATGATGCTTCATGACCCTTCTCTTAATTTTGGACTCCTGGGGTTTTGGAATTAAAGAATTTAGTTGATTGTGACTGCTCCTTTCATTTTTTTTATAGTCTATTTTTTTTGCCTTGTTGTCTTTTGTAGAGAGAACTTCTTCGCGCTCAATAATCTTATTCCTGACTTCTTTTGATGGAATTTTGGTCTCAAGAATTTTAGGGGTAGAAATTTTTGACCTTACAAATGATTTTGGTCCTTCAATATCTTGGTCTAATTCGCGGGAAGATTTATCAGATTCTGAGTGGATACATTTTGCTCTTGCTAAATCGTCCTTTGTCTTTTGTAGCATTATTTTTATTTCCGCAATCTCTGACTCTAATTGACTTTTTTCTTTAGCGTTATTCTGCTTTGCAAAACTTGCTCTAGCTGCATGTAAATCGGGCTCTTCTTCATCTTCAATATCATAAACACTTTTGATTAAGGGTTTTCTACCCATTCTTTTGAGCCTTCTGATCTCCTGCTCCTTTTTTATCATCTCTCGGTACATCGCTATATTTCTCATACTTGGAGGAATGTTCTCGGGATCATACTCATCCTCGTCATCAAAATCGTCAGCATATATATTTTTTTTGGCCTGTGTGATATACTTCTTATTGTATATTGGCTTTCTTTTGCTTTTATGAAAGCCTTTCATATCTATGTATTTGTTGCTTGCCGATTTTTTCAAGTCCTTAATCCCACTTCCAGCGCAAGAAGATAAAGAGATTGCAATTAAAATAAAGATGATTGTAATAAAAGAATTTTTCATAAACCAATTAGATTGCTATTAAAGTTTTTGACTAAAATAAAACTATCAAATTAGTGGTTTTTGTCGATAAGTTTCTTTATCTCGTTCAAAATAATTTTGCTACTATCGTATTTAATCTTGGATAATTGAGATATAGACTTTTCCCTAAATGTTTTTTCTTCAATCAAAAGAGATAGGTTATCCATGATTTTCTCGGGATTTATACCCTTTTGATCAAGTAACCAAGAAGCCTCAAATTCAACAAGGTTTTTTGCATTGAAGTATTGGTGATTATTTGCTGCGTGAGGATATGGAATAAAAATAGCGGGAATTGTGTAATGAATCACTTCATTTACAGTGCTAGCACCAGATCTTCCTATGAAGAAATCGGATTTTGAATAGAATTCTTGCAAATTATGAAAAAATGGACTTACTTCGCATTCCACCCCTGCTTTTTCATATTTATTCTCAATTTCAATTGCATGGTTTTTGGATTGCTGAATAACCCTAAATTTAATATTACTATGTTTTTGAGCTAACAAAATAATTCCCCCCGTTACAACATCATCAAATATTGCAGCACCCTGACTTCCACCAGTTACAAGAATTGTGACCTTTTTACCGAGTTCTACTGGCCTTATTTTATTCTCTTTTGTATGTTTGCTGAGTAATGGAACTTGAGCCCATATGATTTTCTTATGTGAAATATGAGGAAGATTAATTGTGTGTATAAAAGAAATGAAAAGTCTTTTCGCGAAATAAGAAAATAGATAATTCGCTTTGCCAACTACTGAATTTTGCTCCTGTAGAACAAATGGTGTAAAACTTAAAATAGAGGTAAGAATAATAGGCGCACAAGAATATCCCCCGCAAGCAACAACGAGCTTTACTTTGTTGCTTCTAATTATTTTAAAACTCTTGTATATAGATGTAAATAAACTATAAGTAAAACTTGGTAAATTTGATAATTTTGGCCTTGCTAGATCTAGAATCTGAACTGAGAATTCTAGGTCATTTGGCAAAAATTTCTCGCATCTTTTATCAGTGATGAGTATTGGTTCGTAACCGTTTGATCCTAGGATTTCGCAAATCGCGATGGCAGGCATAAGATGCCCGCCTGTGCCGCCTCCTGTTACTAAGATAGATTTTTTTACAGCTTTATCTTCTGTTTTTTTTGCAGGCTTTTGCATATTTACTCATTTTTTTCAAGAATATTATATTTGATCATTTGTACTTCGTTTTTAGAGAGAGCAAGTAGCATCCCAACCCCTATCCCTATTGCAATAGTTGAGGAGCCTCCATAGCTTATAAATGGCAAGGTCATTCCTTTGGTTGGTAGCAAGTTAAGAGCAACCCCCATATTAATAACAGACTGCAAAGCAAGCTGCCCAATAATCCCCGAGGAAGCTAGAATGACGAATTCATTATTTTTGCGCATAAGCGATAAAATTGATCTTAAAACTATAAAGGCAAATACTAGACTAATAAACATGCAAATTACAATACCAAATTCTTCTCCTGCAACAGAGAAGATAAAATCAGCATGAGAATCTGGTATGTGGTTTTTCACCACGCCCTCTCCCGGACCTTTACCAAAAAGCCCACCACTATGAAATGCCTTTAGGGACTGGGAAACTTGATAATTTTCGTGAGACTGGGGATCAAAAAAACTATCAATCCTTGCGGTTACATGGGGTAACAATTTATAAGCAAGCACCAAGCCTATTGCAATCATTAGAACAGCGCAAATCATCCAAATTAAAGGGAGACCGGCTACGAAAATCTGAACCCCCCATATTCCGGTTAGCGTCATCACCATGCCAAGATCTGGCTGGATGATCATCAGAAATGCAGTGACTCCGTAAAGAGCTGCACTTAATATAAAAGATATATTCCTATTTCCAAAATGAGAAAAAATTATAGCAGTAACAATCGCAAAGCCAGGCTTGATGAATTCCGAAGGCTGAATTGAAAACCCAAGAATATTGATCCATCTTCTTGCGCCCTTAATTTCAAACCCATAAAACTTCACCATTATGAGCAATATAAAATTTGCCGCAAAAATAGCTATGCCTAATTTTTTTACACTGGATGTATTTAGGGTTGAAACTAAAATCAAAGAAAGAAAGCTTGCTAGCATATAAAATAAGTGCCTTGATGAAAAGAAATCATCAGCAACGCCTATTCTCGCTGCTACGGCAGAGCTTGCAGTTGTAACCAGAAGAAGGCTAAAAAATATCAATATTCCAATTGCGATTAGAAATTGCCTATCTACCCCCCTCCACCATTTCCAGAATAATATTTTTAGGAAATTTGCCTCTGGTTCATTCATTTTTGAAACTTTTGTTTATTTATTTTCTTGTTTTTTTGTTTGGTATAATTCAGCAAAATGGTTACCCCTTTTTTCAAAGTTTTCATACTGATCTAGAGATGAACATGCTGGCGATAATAATATTGACTTCTCAGTCCCTGAATCATTCCTCGCATCACTGAAAGCCCTATCAAAGGCGGATTCAAGATTTTGGAATATTTCAAACTGCACCTCTCCCTCAAGCGTGCGCGCAAAATCAGTAGCAGCTCTGCCAAACAAATATGCTTTTTTCACGGTAGAAAGACAGTCCTTTAATGAGTGTATCCCCCCAGCCTTGGGAATGCCGCCAGCAAGCCAGAAAATATTTTGTAGAGACTCAAGGGCGGGTCTTGCACTATCTGCGTTTGTAGATTTGCTGTCATTGTAAAATGATATTTCCCTGATCTTTCCTATATACTGCATTCTATGAGGAAGGCCCTTGAATGTTGCAATATGGGCGATTATCTCTCTTGCATCAACCCCAAAAGCTTTGCAGGCCGCATAAGCTGCGCATATATTCTCTCTATTATGCTTTCCGAGGAGGTAGATATTGTCTTTTATCCGCTCTTCCTGAGCCCAGAAATTATCATGTAATATGTTATTTTCATATGATATTACATTTTTTGCAGATTTCAGCTCGGAATTGTAACTAATGCCTATTGTTTTTGAAGCTCTTGTCTTTTGCTCTTCAAAAACCCATGCTGTGATGGGGTTATCTACCCCCACTATTGAATAATCGCTTGCATCTTGATTTTGGAAAATTTTGAGCTTAGCTTTTGTGTAGTTTTCAATATTTCCATGACGCTCCAAATGATCTGGAGTGAGATTTAAGAATATGGCAATATTTGCCCTGAAAGATTCCAGTATTTCTAGCTGATATGAAGATAACTCAAGAACATAAACATCTTTATCTAGTGGAAGAGATAGGGCTGAAGTTCCTAAATTTCCTCCTTCAAGCGCATTAATACCAGAAGATTTGAGTATGTGGGCAATTAATGCAGTAGTGGTGGATTTGCCATTCGTCCCCGTCACTGCTAGGATTTTGGCACGAACTTTGATGAAGTCATGCAAAATTTCCACATCAGAAGTGAGGGTAATATTATGCTTTGTGGCAAATTTTACCACCTGATGAGTCTTTGGGTAAAAAAGCGGAATTCCAGGACTAACTACAATATGAGAACAATCGCTCCATGTATCAAAGCTAGACATTTCTGCACCTGGATAAAGCTTTGCAAAATTATTTCGTACATTTTCAAATTCATCCCAGCATTTTGTGGGGATGCCGGCATTTTTGAAAAAATTATACGCAGCTTTGCCTGTGATTCCCAGTCCAATTATACCAATTTTTTTGTACCCACTAAGAGTTTTTGCAAATTTTTTTTCCATTAGTATATCTCGCCAGTATTTTCAATAAGATTATCCATTTGTTCCTTTGTTATATTCTCATCAGATATAATTACATCCTCAGTCTGAATAGACTCTCGTCCCTCATTATTATGGTCAGCAGAACCCCCATTAATAACACCAGTAGCAAAAGCTTCACCAATCGCGCCTACTCCAGTATAGTAAGCACCAGAGTCTTTATCAATAAGCCTTATCTCAATACCCTCAGGCATTGTGAAATCTTTGTGACTAATTCTACCCTCTATCTTTGTTAGAAAGCTATCTATAATTGGCAGAGCAACTGTAGCACCGGACTCTCTTTTACCAAGCTCCTGAGGCTGGTCATACCCAACATAACCCCCTACAATCACAGTTGGAGTATAAGAAATGGTCCAAGCATCGTAGCTCAAATTTGTTGTTCCAGTTTTAGATGCAAGTGGCAAATTATGCTTTGCAAGCCTTGCTGATGTACCCCTTTGGACAGCGCCCTTCAAAATAGAAGTAAGCTGATATGCAACCCTTTCGTCAAGAACCCTATTCTTCCCCATCACCTCAACCTCAGGAAGAGATGTAGATTTTTCATCATAATTTTCACAATTCTTGCAAATTGAATCATTGCGCCTGTAAATTATTTTTCCGTTTTTATCCTGAATCATTTCGATATAATTGGGCATTACTTGCAAACCCCCATTAGCAATAATAGAATATGCGTTCACCATCTTTGCAACGGTGGTATCAACCGCGCCAAGAACCATAGAGTAATATAACTTTGGCTGGGGGCATATGCCAAATCTGACAAATGTATCAGCAACTTTTTGAATCCCTATTTTCTGAGCGACACGAACTGTTACTAAATTTCTAGATTTCTCTAGCGCCTTTCTAAAAGTTATCGCACCTAAAAAATCTCCCTTATAGTTCTTTGGTTGCCATGGGGGCATACCCTTCCCTTGAGAGATGCTAATAGGACCATCTTCAAAAATCGCATTAGGCTTAATCCCATTTTCAAGAGCAGCAAGATATACAAAAGACTTTATTGTTGAGCCAGGCTGCCTAATCGCTTGGGTGATTCTATCGAATTTATTTGCATTAAAATCATATCCACCAACATGTGCTCTTACACATCCTGTTCTTGGGTCAGAAGCAATCATCCCCCCATTTACTTCTGGGATTTGCCTAAGTCCATAATGATTGCCTAAATTTTCCACAGCAATCACATCACCGGCATTTAAAAATGATTTTAGAGACTTCACGCCAGATCTTGCCCATTTTGCCTCTGAAATCGGAATTGTACCTTTAGACCCATCCTTGAGTCCGATTGACGCCTGATTATCAGTTAGAGAGAGAATCACGGCTAGTTTATATTCCCTCATATTGAGCTGATCTTGTATTTTATTTAGATTATCCTTCCAGTTATCAATGCTTATTTTTGCCACTGGCTTTCTATAGCCCTTTTTTTGGTCAAAGGCCCTAATTCCCTCAACAAAAGATTCCGTCAGCTCTTTTTGAATCTTGCTATCTAGCGTAGTAATTACAGTATATCCTTCGGTATAAAACTGATCTTCGCCCACCATATCTGATACTATCTGCCTTACTACTTCTGCTGCATATCCCGCACTCACTAAATCTTCCTTATACCTGCTCTTTAATATAATTTCTGACTTTAGCGCAGTCCTTGCCTCTTCCACGGTGATATATCCATCTTCAAGCATTCTGTTTATTACATAATCCCTTCTATCCTTGGATTTTGCATAGTTTCTTACTGGATCAAAATTAGATGGCGCTTTAGGAAGTGCCGCTATAAAGGCCGCCTCTTCAAGGCTAAGCGCTTCTGGAGACTTGTTAAAATAAACTTGTGAAGCAGAAGCAACGCCATAAGCCCCTTTTCCAAAAAATGTTTGATTTAAATATAGTTCTAAAATCTGGTCCTTAGTAAAGGTTTTGCTGACCATATAAGAAAGTGCAGCTTCCTTAATTTTTCTTGCTATTGAACGCTCATTTGTTAGTAGCAAATTCTTTACTACTTGCTGAGTAATTGTTGACGCACCCTGAAGCCTTTTATTCGTTAGCATATTGTGGATATTGGTTATTGTTGCCCTTGCAACCCCAATCACATCTATTCCCAAATGGTTATAGAAATTCTTATCTTCAGCTGCAACAAAAGCATGGATTAGGTGCTTAGGAACGGATTTTATGTCCACAAATACCCTATTTTCTCTCGCATATTGCTCAATAAGCTTTCCATCTATGGTATAAATTCTTGTGGCAAGAGGTGGGTGGTATTTTGCTAGCTCATTATAGTCTGGTAGATCACTTGTGTAGTAAAATACAAGATATGCTACTGCGAATGCAGATATAGTACCCGTCAGTATTATGGCTTTTAGTAAGAAAAAAATTGCCTTTCTGATCACTTAATTCATTCTATTTACATTGGAGCATTGGTATAATTTCTTCATAATGCTAAACCACTTCACCGCAAAGGCTTGACTGCATAGCATCATTAATTTTAACATTTAAAATTTTGTTTTCGTGCTCATGAATCTGACCCTCAATATTCACAGATTGGAGATATGGCGATTTGCCGGAAACTTGCCCGTCATATTTCCCCTCTCTTTCAAATAAAACTGGTAAAACTTTCCCCACGCACCCCTTATTGAACTTTAGCTGCTGGAATTGTATTTCTTTTTGCAATTCCGCAAGTCTTTCAGATTTAACATCTTCGTTAAGCTGAATTTTTACCGAAGCAGGAGTTCCGGGACGAGGGCTATATTTAAATGAAAAACACTGACTATACCCAACACTACGGACAATATCTAATGTATCTTCAAAATCTTTATAAGTCTCACCAGGGAATCCCACAATAAAATCGGAAGAGAGGGCTATATCGCCTCTTGCTTTTTTGATCTTTTCTATTATCCGTAAATATTCATCTCTTGTATGCTTTCTGTTCATTTCTTTGAGAATCTTGTCTGACCCAGACTGGATAGGCAAATGAAGAAATGGCATTAATTTTTCTGAAGTGCCATGAAGCTCGATTAAATCATCACTCATATCAAGAGGATGAGATGTTGTATACCTAATTCTCTCAAGTCCATCTATATTCTCAAGTTTCTTTATCAAAGTTGCAAGGGAGGCGACATCCCCTTCGTCAGTTTTTCCGTGATATGCGTTCACATTTTGACCTAATAGAGTAATTTCTTTAGCGCCAGCTGTCACTTGCAGCAAAACTTCCCTGTAAACTTGCTCAAGAGGCCTTGAAAATTCAGCTCCGCGAGTATACGGCACAACACAAAATGCACAGAACTTATCACACCCCTCTTGCACGGAAACAAGAGCGCTAGATTTGCTAGAAAAAGAATGTGAGGGAAGTTTGTCAAATTTCGCTTCTTCAACAAAATCCAGCTCAATCAGATGGTTTTCCTTTCTTCCTATTTTTGTAACAAGCTCCGGCAAACTATGATAACTCTGGGGACCAACAACAATATTCACATAAGGAGCTCTCTTAAATATCTCATCCCCTTCAGCCTGACCAACACAGCCCGCAACTGCGATTGTGACATCTTTTCCTTTATTTATTTTTTGCTGCTTTATTTTTTTTATCCTTCCGAGCTCCGAATATACTTTTTCAGAAGCTTTTTCCCTAATATGACAAGTATTTAGAATCGCAAGATCAGCGCTTGCTATATCCTCACACGGTTCATAACCATGAGGTCTCATTAGATCTTCCATCCTCATTGAATCGTAAACATTCATTTGGCAACCATAGGTCTTGATGTATAATTTTTTCTTAGCCATGATAAAAAATATGCTATAATAGAGTTGGTGCCATAATATATAGAAATTTTACACAAATTTCTACATTAATCTTCACTAACAAAAACGAATCTTTCTGAAAATGTGGCAATAAATCTATTTCCCATCATCATCTTCATCATAAGGGGTTGGGAAAAACTGAGAATCAAACAGATCGTGAAATTCATTCATTTTCTTCATAAGGGCTTTTGGATCAAGTGGAATATTTGTCTTTTTATCGCTGCTACCAGAATTTGACTTAGAATCTTGATTCGAATTTTCTGGAAAGCTTATACTACCAAATGAAAACAAATTACCTAAACAAGATAGGTAAGATCCCACATTAGCCGAAGATTTGAAACAATTATTTGTAGAGTTCAAATTATTTGACATACCAGAGACAATCCCTTGCATTAGAGATGATGTAAAGGAGATTATGGAGTAAAAACCACCAGTATAATAAAAGGCTATGCAAAAAATTATAATTCCTATAGCAACTCTGTTACATAATAAATTAATCACAATTAGTAGATTCGTATATGGAAACAAAAGATTAACCGCTTTTTGCATTTAATTTAAGACCAAAAACAATAGGTCAAAATAACTCTTAATTAATTGTCTCATAAATTTGCTAAGTTAGCAAATATATTATACATATTTCACATTTTTAATTATGATATGTTACAATAATTCAGGTTTATTTTCTGTGGGTACTCTCATTAGTTTTTTGACCAAGCAAACCACTAAGTATTCCTGCAGATCTCTGATTATCAGAAGTCTGCAATGTTTGTATGGCGCCGGCCTTGATACCTCCTAGGTTCTGATTTGACCTTGGGTTTTGGTTATTCCGAGACATACTTTTACCCTCTTTTAAAAATTTATATATCAATATAAATTGTAATGTATATTAAGATCTTTTGATATTGTATTTTTATTCTTGCGGGTTTGGAAGAGAGGTTTTTTGAGTAATGAGGTTTCTATATCACTTTATTTTGAACGGTAAAACTCAATCTTCATAAATCAAGATCTCTCTTTTTCCTGTGTGGTTTGGTCTTGACAATATCCCCTCTTTTTCCATTCTCTCTATGAGAATAGCCGCCCTATTATACCCTATTCTCAGTACTCTTTGTATATAACTCGTGGAGGATTTTCTATCATTCTTCACTATCTGTACTGCTTTTTTATAAAGCCCCTCATCGCTCATATCATCCATATCAACCATAGCATCTTTTGAAGCATCATCTTCATCATCAAGAGATGTTACTGCCTCAATATAGTCAGGCGTGCCTTGCTCCTTGAGGAACCGGCTTATTCTTTCAACTTCCATATCTTCAACAAAAGGGCCGTGCACCCTTACTATCCTTGAACTATTGCCCATATAAAGCATATCACCCATGCCAAGTAATTGCTCAGCCCCCTGCTCTCCGAGAATCGTTCTACTATCTATTTTTGAGGTTACTTTAAAACTGACCCTACTTGGAAAGTTTGCCTTAATCACACCCGTAATCACATCGACTGATGGTCTTTGAGTGGCCATAATTAGGTGTATTCCTGCTGCCCTTGCCATTTGCGCAAGTCTCTGGATGGAAGATTCTATATCCTTTCCTGCAACAAGCATTAGATCGGCCATTTCATCTACGATTACTACTAAAAAAGGAAGCTGCTCCATTTCAACCGGGACAGATTCGTAAATTGGCTTACCAGTATCAGGGTCAAACCCTGTTTGCACAGTCCGAGTTAGCTCCTCTTTTTTTTGAATTGCCTCTTTTATCCTCTCGTTATAGCCATGGATATTCCTAACTCCTAGATTAGACATGAGCCTATATCTATTCTCCATTTCTCGTACGGCCCATTTAAGGGCAACCACAGCTTTACCAGGGTCTACTACAACGGGCGCAAGTAAATGAGGGATTCCATCATAAACTGATAGTTCCAGCATTTTTGGATCAATCATAATAAACCTACATTCCTTCGGGCTATGCTTGAATAATAAGGAGAGTATCATTGTGTTAATAGCAACTGATTTACCTGAGCCAGTAGTTCCTGCTACCAGTAAATGGGGCATTTTGGCAAGATCGACTATTGTGGGCTTTCCAGAAATATCCTTTCCGAGGATAATAGGTAGCTGGCTATTTGTATCCCGATATTGCGCAGATTCAACTAATTCTCTTATCCTAAAAAATTCCCTATCATCATTTGGAAGTTCTATACCCAGGACATTTCTCCCTGGAATCACAGCTATCCTTGCTGAAAGGGCGCAAAGACTTCGCGCTATGTCATCTGAGAGCGAAATGACTCTGGATGATTTTGTTCCAGCGGCAGGTTCAAATTCATATAATGTTACAACTGGTCCTTGGTTTATTTGGATTATATTCCCCCTCACCCCAAAATCATTTAAAACTCCGAGCAATCTCTCTGCCTGAATCTGAAGAGATGCAGAGCTCATCTTGACTCCGCTAGTTGATTTGATATTACTCAGCAAATCTAGCATAGGGAGGATGAATTCCTGCGAGGATGAGGAGCGATTTTTACTTATTTTTTTGCTATATTCAAAATCATCTTCTTTGCTAGTATTTTGAACTCCTGAGCGTTTTTTTTTATCAAAATAAGAGCTGGTCTTTATTTCAGGCCTTGCGCGCGTGTAATAATCATCGTGATCAAGCTCTTTTTTGCGGAATAAAACCCCGCTTAATGATAATATAGCAGAAAAATCTGAGACTCTAAGGCTTGAGGCGTAAATAAATAAGAAAAAACTAAAAAAAGACAAAAAAATCAGTGATCCAAGCTGAATTGCCTGGTTTGAATTTTTGAACAAATCAATGAGATATTTGTGAGAAGGGGTTGCAAAATCGGGAAATAAGCACCCCATTATAACAGAAAAAAAGCTGACACTAAGAAAACTAGCTAATATTTTTAATTTCACCCTTTTGGGATTATGCCTTATGATGTTAATAGACAAAATAACCCCCCACGCAACAAATAACCAACCTGAGAACCCAAAAAATTGGATTATTGCATCAGATAAATATGAGCCAAAATAGCTAAACATATTTGCAGGTTCAAAACTTGATGCTGTATTAAGGGATTGATCATATGGCGAGTGGGAAAAGAGAGAGCCGAAAACAACAAGGGTCATCGTAAAAAGCAACGCTGCCTTAATTAATTTATTGTCTAAGATTTTTTTCACCATAAAACATTTTCTTTGTATTTATTTTGGAACTATTGCCGCAAAATTATTGATTTACAATATAACAAGCAAAGTCATTATAATCAAAATAATTGCGATTGTAAAAGAAAGGTTTAGAGTTGGAAGAAAATTTATCCTCGGAATTTCTTTGATAATTTTAAAGTCAGGAAATAAATGGTAGCCGTAATCATAGAATAATGGGACCATCCCCGTGAAAAATAACATAATCATAAGAAAGACCCATCTTGCAGGATTATTATTAATGTCGATTATTCTGTATTTATCCAAAGATGCTGTAAGTATTACCCCGGCAACTAAATATAAAAACACCTCCCTATTGGTCGCATTCTTTTCTATAGACAAAAAAGCGATCAAGGCTGAAAAGGATGAGAATATCATAAATTCATTCATAGCGACAAAACCCAATATAATTTTTCACTAAAGCAAGAAGCAATTAAAGCAAGTAAGGATGTGTATATCATCGCAAATACTCTTGGGCTTACATAACTTATTCTCGACTTATCTCCTTTATAATCAGTTGTTAAGCCTATAACTATCCTACCGCAATATATAAAGCTGAAGAAGGTAGAAAATATAAGTGCAAGTAATGTGATTTTCATATCATTCTCAAAAGCAATATGTTTTGCAAAATTTTTGAAATTTCCAAACATCGGGATTGGGGGACTTGTAATTAACAAAGCGCAGATAATTATAAGACAAGAT
>JANRMF010000075.1:0-7372 GCA_033761815.1 Rickettsiaceae bacterium | reverse complement strand
CAAGGCAAACGATATAAGCCTAATTCCATACTGGCGCTAATTACACTAGGTTATATGCATGGATGTAAAAGCCTTGCAGCCATTTCTCGCTTCGGGAAAAAGCTAACAAAAAGTAAAAAAAGACGCCTGGGTTTTATGTCTCGATCTACTCCAAGCCATCCAACTATCACTGAGATCATCAAAAATATTGATATTACATCTCTACAAAAAACCTTAGGACAAGTAACTGCAATTCAAATGAAGCCAGATTTTACCCAAATCGCTATAGATGGCAAATCTATCAGAAGCACACATGAAAGCAGATTGGGACTACTACATTTGATCAGTGCATATGCTACAGAAGAATGTGGGGTTTTAGCGCAAGTAAAGTCTGGACTGGCTGGCGGAGAGATTGTTGTTATGTCAAAGGTTCTATCAGAGATCGATTTAAAAGATAAAGTTGTTACGGGTGATGCAATGTTTGTGCAAGAATCCTTATGCACACAAATTACCGAAGCAGGTGGTAACTATTTATTTAAAGTGAAATAAACACATTGCTTTTACTGGCAAATCAAGGCAAAATCTTCGAAAAAAATATAAGCCATTATAGACTACTACTATTTTTATGCTTTATATAATAACTATAAAAATATATTGCAAAATAGTAATAAGTAGTGTATCAAACAATTAAAAAAGCTAGAGAATGTTATGTCAAAATCGCTCAAAAGAAACGCAGATGCGATGGCGCAAGGGTTCATCGTAGACCGGGGTACGCAAGCCATTAATGCAACAAATTTTCAAGAGATTAGTTCAAGTTCAATAAAAGTTATCCACAAAGAAAAACTTTCCCATGATAATTCAACTAGGATTAATAATCAATCTAAATTATTAAGAGATAATCCTGAATATCATAGACATATAGAAGTTTTATCTAAAAATCCAGATTCATATGATTCAAACTTATACATGTACCGGGCGCATTTTTTTGAAAGAGGGGGTGAATATTATTTATCGCAAGTCCTCAAAAATAATCCAAATAATGCCCTTTCTAATTATCAGATAAGTCATGAGCTGTTTAAGCTAGGCAAATTCCAGCAAGCTCTGATATATTGCGATTTCTGCATTTCTGCATCTCATAGATATGACCAAGCATATTCTCTTAAATCAAAAATATTTTTGAGATTACAAGATCTAAATTCTGCTTTTACAAATGCGAGTTGCGCTCTTGTTTTGAATCCAAAAAACTCTGAGGCTTTAATTGTGATGGCTGAGATAAATATCGCTCAAAAAAAGTATGATGAGGCAATAAAATTTTGCTTGGAAGCATTGAAATACCAGTCCAATGGCGATGAAGTTCACGTGTGTGTTGCAAAATGCTACGCGCTAATTTATCCAAAAGATATTAGTATGCCCTACGTCGATCAATTATTCGCAAGAGCTCAAAATAATCCTCAATTATTTCAAAAAGTTGGAAACCTTTATCTGCAAATTAAAGAATACCAAAAAGCGTCTGATTGTTATTTAAAGATTTACGAATTTGAGCCGCACAAAATCCAACATATAATATGTGCTATTGTGGGACTTTGCAAAGCTCATAACTTGGATCAAGCAGCTTCGCTACTTGAGAATAATCTTGATAAATTTTTGATCGATCAAAGCGAAAATATTCGTGAGATAATAGATATATTTTTAAAAGAACTAAAAGTAAAACCATTTTCACCCGCTTCACTCGGTAAATTAATTGAAAAATGTGCTCAGATAAAGCAAGTTCAAAATAATAATATTAAATCATCCTCAGAATCTTGCGATAAAGACATTGTCAGTGCGATCAAAAGTATACTTCATACTAAATTTGCGGATTTTTATATGGCGCAAAAAGATCCTAATTTGAATAATGTTATAATCAGACATCTTAAACTTGCTATAGCATCTAATAATAGAAATTTTGAGCTATATCATAAACTAGGTGGAGTTTGTGCTCAGAATATAGAAACTTTAGAAGAAGCTTTTTGGTGTTTTTCTGAAGCAGAGTCATTAAAGCCTGAATTATATGGTGATATCTTGCCCGCAATTGATGAAGTCTGATCTTTCTGGGGGGGTAAAGATTTTTTTGGTAGTTTTATAATAGGTGGTTGATTTTTGCTCTATATATTCCCATAATAAGGTTTTAAAAATGGAGATAAAAATGGGCAATACGATAAAACCAGAAAAACCAGTCATTGTAGCAGATAATAATAACGAAATCGAGACTTTGTCTCGGATTGTGAGCGGATCTGAAGATCCATTGTCACAAGATAAAAAAGATGGGTATGAAATCATACCACATAATCCGGATTATCAGTTAGTAGATTTAATAAATGAAGAGGCAAATAGCAATACAGAGAAAACTTTAGGTACCCTAGACCTACCTCTTCTTGAGTCTATAGCTAAAAACACAGCAAGCAATTTTACTCGGTCTTCTTTTGTAAATGCGCAAGAATTAGACGGGGTATCAGCTTTATCTAATATAGAACCATCATCGTCCGATTCAGAAAGTGCAAACAATGAAATGACCATAAATCTGGAAAATATAGGTCAAAACTTGCTCGAGGTTTCAGATTTTAACTTTAGTCTATTTCAGTTTGTAATTCTGAGTTACGAAGTTAGCTGCTGGGCGCTAGAGTCGATTGGTGTGATATTGAACGAAAGGCTAGATAATTCAGAGAATGATATGGATTTTGGGATTATAGGTTTTCATTATTAATTATAATTCTTAGTCTTTTAGCTAATTCATTTAGCCCATCTTTTTTATAAGGTTCTTTGCTGGCGCCAAATACTGGCGCTGGCCAGCAGGCGTCATGCTCATATCTTGCGATTATGTGAATATGCAGCTGAGATACTACATTTCCGAGAGTTGCTACATTTAACTTATGCGGACTGAATTCCTTTAGCATTAGCTCAGAGATGAAAGAGATTTCATCCATTAAAACTATACGCTCTTTGGGAGAAAGATCTATTAGCTCTCGCAAGTTATTTTTTCTAGGTACAAGAATTAACCAGGGAAAAAGGGAGTTATCGACTAATATTACTGTGGATAATTCAAGGTCAATTAATATTGACCCATCTGCAAGTAATCTTGGGTTTATTTCAAATTTTTCTGGACTCATTTTTCGGTATCAAGTTTTTTGTAATATTCCCTAGCATATTCAAGATCATCCGGAGTATCAACGCTAACAGGAGCAGAATTTACTATACATACCCCAATTTTCATGCCATTTTCAAGAGCTCTTAGCTGCTCTAGTTTTTCTGATATTTCTAGCTGACTTTGCTTAGTATGCATAAACCTCTTCAGAGCGTCTATTTTATAAGCATAAATCCCCACATGAAGCAGAGCCTCATTTGCATTATGTGGTATAACTGAGCGAGAAAAATATAGAGCGCTATTATCTATTCCCATAACTACTTTGGGATTACTCGGTAGGTTAATTGCATTAATATCAGAGCTCCTAATTGCGCATGTTGTTATGTCAAAAGTAGTGTTAGAATTCATTAAATCCAGCGCTTTATCGACAATTTCTGCTTCAAAAAACGGCATATCTCCCTGAAGATTGATTATAATATCAAAATTTTCACCTCTTTTTTCAAGAATTTGAGAAGCTTCATAAATTCTATCACTACCAGAATTGTGGGATTTAGAGGTCATAATAGGCTCAATTTTATCTAGCCCACCACCGCCATCATATTGATTTATAAGATCGAAATGTTTTATATCGTCGCATGCTATATATATGGGCCTGATTTTTGTTTTAAGCGCGCTATCAAGTACGTGATAAATTAGAGGTTTATGACCTATTAGCTGATGCTGTTTTCCTGGTAACCTTGTTGATGCGATTCTCATCGGGATTATCATAGCTACTTTTTGGATTGTAGTTTTATTTTCGTCCATAATTATCTAGAATTTTGTAATATTTATCGCAAAACTATAGATGTTTTTGGGTATTGTCAATAAAGTTTTATGGCAATATTTCAAAAGTTTTTTTTAGGTATTTAATGGAATAAAAACGAGGGGCAAAGGGGGTATTTGCAAACAAATAAACCCCTCCATCCTTATTTATGTATATTCATAATCAGAAGGAAATCTTGACTTTTAGTGAGCCTGAATTAGATTTGAATTTTTTTGCGTAAATAGCTCCGAGGTTTCCCGAATATTCAAACATCCCCCTTTCGATAGAGACCCCTGCGCCAACATTAAACATGGTCTTAAGGGTAGGTTTATTTTCAGATGTAAATTCTAGATCATCACCTTCTATCTTTCTTTTCGTCTTACCTTGTCTATCTTGGATTTTATGAGCAACCCCAAAACTTAAGTAAGGTGTTATATTATTCTGAACTCCGTCAGGCGTTTTAAGACCAAAGCTTCTAGTGATAGATGTAGAAAATGCTCCCTCAAACGTGTTTGACTCTCTTTGATCAAATAATATATTTAAATAACCATAATATCTTTTGTATGGGTTATCCATCCCATATGATTTTCTTAGTGAAATTTCCGGAGAGATTATTATTTGAGTCTTAGGAGCGATGCGTGAGAAGCCAAGTCCAGCCCCAGCACCAAGGCCAATTGATTTAGATGTTGAGTAACTAGTATATTTTTGATCTCCCCAGTACATATCAGACTTTGAATATGAGTTTGTGGAGGAGTAAAACGCATCCCATCTAACGTAAAAATCATAATGTAGAGAGCGTACGCCATATAGAGAAAATGAATAAGTTCTGGATGTCAATCTACTATCTGAGAATGGATCTTTGATTTTGGTTGCGCCAAGATTCATGTTTGCCACAGCGCCAACTCTTGTTAGATCATCAATTAAAGTATCAGCGCCAAAGGAATATGATTTTGATCTTCCGTAATATCCACCAGCACCTGCATAATCAAATTGCTTAGCGTTAGAAAATCCATAATCAACCCAGGCTCCATAGCTGTTTGGGCTATCTTCAGACCCCGCAGAAATAGGGCCATCTTCAACACCTAAATCTGAAAATTTCTTTAAATTTGCCCCGGAGTTTGTTGCAATATTTGATATAAAAGTTGATCCCAAACGTCTGTTTATTGAGCTCATAAGATCATAGTGGGTTATATTTACTCTAGATGATTTATGCTGAGTATCATCATAAAGTATGGTATTTACAACTCTTTTGATCGTATCAACTCCAGAATTATTGTAAGTATTTTTTATATTTCGTAGAAATTGCTGAGTGTTTCGATTTAGTGTTTCATATTTAGATGCAAGATTATTTAACACTTCTTTTGCTGGCGCGAGCTTAGGCTCAAAACTCAAGACTAATTGATTTATTGCAGACTTGATCGAATTTATTTCTAACTGCGCTTTTGAGATAGTTGTAGTTTTGGTTATAACCCCATTAGCAGTTGTATTTTTGAAGGTCATCACGCCATTTAGAAAACTATAAACATTATTTTTATTTTGATTGTCGATTATAGTATAAGATGTTGGCTCCCCATCTACCGCGCTAAACAACTGAAAGTCTGTATTTGGATCTGGTTGATATGAGTCGTTAGTTATATTAATTACAAGCGTTGTACCAATAACCTTAGAAGACTTTGCCGCTATTTGTCCATAAACGGCACTAGAAGTTAGGGTTGTAGAAATATTTAATGTACCAGTCGTGGTTAATGAGCCGTTATTACTGAGTGTCAAGGTGTTGGTCGAGAGGTCCAAACTTGTTTCATCCTCGGTAGTAAGATCCCCTTGAATATCAAGATTTCCAGTTAATTTTAGCGTAGCCTGATTGGTAAGGGATGTATTGGTTGCATAAATCACGCCACTTGCTTTATGAATGGTAGAGCTTGTACCTGAGAGAACAAGATTAGTTAGCGCGCTGCCACTTGCTCCTATTTGAGGAAGAGTGCCCCCCGCTTTTGTGACGTAAGTCCCGCTTCCAACAGAAACATTTGATAAACCTGCCAATGAAAGCTGGAGATTTGTCGCGGTGATTTTGCCAGCGGTGATTTTGCCAACAGAAAATTGATCGGATATGTATGCGCCAGTCCCAAGTGTTACTGCCCCTGATTCATCAGTTAGAGTTTGTCCGTTTGCAATAAATATAACTCCGGAATTAGCCGCAGATAACACCCCAGTACTTTTAATTGTAATATCAGATGCAATCATCACAATATTTGGAGACTTAGTTGGAGTAATGTCGCTATCTACATTTCCGCCGCCGCTCAAAACAAGAGTATCTACCTGAATATCAGTAGCAGGAAGAGTTGTTTGGTCTGGAGTCGTTCCGATAATCAAATTGCCAGTAACATTTCCGGCATCAGAGCCTATAATAGTTCCTGAAATATTTGGTGTACTTGCGCTAGATAGAATTAACGAGTCATACTTTCCAAGCACAACATCAGTAACACCAATAGCATTTCCAGACAATAAATATGAATGAGCATTACCCCCTCCAACATTAAGAGTTGTTACATATAGATCAGACCCATCATTTTTCGCATCAATAGTAGTTGCAACAGTAAGAGATTTAATTGGCAATCCGCTTGCACCTATTATGCCCGTTGTATCTCCGGTTATGACAACATTACCAGTATTTTTTGCAGTCGTTGTCACTGCTCCATAGGAACTCGGAGTCATAGGTACTGGCGATATTTTGATTGTAGTTAAAGTTCCATTATATCCAGCAAAATTCACGTCACCATTTATTCCGTTTGCGCTTGTACTGGAAAGGCATCCAGCCTCTATAAATGTTACATTGTAAGTTGTAGTGTCATTTTGCAGAACAGTATCTCCGGCTCCTATTTGCAAATCTGAGATGTGATCTGTGCCACCTATTAGATCTTTAGTACCCAATACCTCAGCAAAAGTTATTGTATTTCCGGCCCCTGGGATACTTTTTAAAACAGATGTTGCTGAATTGACCCCATCAATCTTTGCATTAAATATGCTATTTCCAGTTATGCTGAGTGAGGCATTATTAGAGATTATTGTGTCAGAATTTGCAGAAACATCGCCAGACAATGACACGTTATTTGATATAGCGACCACAGAGCCATTTCCTGCATCAAAATTAGTTGCGTATATAGTAGCATTATCTAAGGTAATGGTGACCCCGCCGTTTCCTTGAATTAATTTGAGAGATTTTCCAGAGGAGCCGAATGATCCGGTTAAAGTTCCAGATGCCTTTAAATCTAATGTTCCTGTATTATTTAGACTAGGGATTATTTGATTCGCAATCATATCCCCTGAATTTAGAGTTAGAGTATAATCCCCGTTTATGTTAACTTTGTTAATTTCAAATCCAGCAGCTCCGATTGTATCGAATTTTGCAGATCCATTAACATCAAGCTCGCCGTAACCAGAAGATGCGCCTGTAACTCCGGTCAGCTCACCAC
>JANRMF010000074.1:0-14748 GCA_033761815.1 Rickettsiaceae bacterium | reverse complement strand
GAGACTAATCATGCCGCTAAGATTTTAGTATAGTCTTTTATGCTGAATTAGCTACGTTGCCCACTCCTTGCTCACCTAATACTCGTAGGCTTTTCTCCTCGCGCCTAGTATCTAGTCCAACCTAAAAGACTATAGTATATTCCATTGGAGTTTGCCCTTTCAAGTTAAAACGAGGTCTCTTTGGTGGTAATACATATAATGATATGCCTAGATTTTGACATTCTTCTTCGAAGTGTTTCATAAATTCAGATCCCCCGTCTACTTGAATAGATTTCACGGGGGATAGTATATCATGCCAATTCCAATTTTTAAATGACGAAGACAAATTGTCGCTTAGGACTCGCTCATTCTTAACGTTTATATACGCATGCGATGCGCTCGCGACTGAAAATTCATTTGTTTTAGTTTAATCTTGCAAATGGTATGAGAGGGCTATCCCGCGAATCCGCCCAAAATCTTCCCTGCGATAATATGAGTATGGAAGTGAAAGACTGTTTGTCCCGATGATTTACCAGAGTTCGAGACAATTCTATATTCACTAACTCCGGCAATTTTTGCAGTTTCTTCTGCTGCAATATAGTATCCTGAGATTTCATCTGGTCTTGCATTTTGTATGAAATCAGAAAAATTTACATATTCTCCCTTTGGGATTACCAGAATATGAGTAGGTGCTACTGGCGCTATATCAAAGAAAGCAAGGGCATAGTCGTTTTCATAAACTTTTTTTGCAGGGATTTCGCCTCGAAGAATTTTTGCAAAAACATTATTTTTATCGTAATTCAGTTGCATTTTCTCTCTCTAAATATTTATACTCTGCCTCAGTTGAGGAATTTGCGCAAACTACATCTACGCATTTATATCCTTTTTGTCTCAATGAAAATACTTGTATTTCATCCGACAGTAGGAAAATTGACAGGGAGACAAGAAGTTGAAATATCGTAGAATATGCGTTGTTATCTAAATAATATATAAATATTTGCAAAAACAATATAGGTATTCCCACTTGCCAAATTTTATGATATAAAGCCCACCAATAACTAAATATAAGGCAATAGAGGCTAAAGCCTGATTTGACTGAGCATATATCATGCTGTTTCACATTGTTTTTAAAGATAAGAAAAACTTTCATAGATTTTTTTCTGTAAATTTGATTGCAAACCCCATATAATGCCGGATCAAAAGCCTTGATATATCTTATGATGCAGCTATAGTCTTTGAGCTATACCCTAGGCAATAAATTTAGAACTTATTCTAATATTTCGTGCAACTTGAGTATAGATTAGCGTAAGATTACATACAAACTTTTTTAATGTCAAAATAAAGAAAGAAGAATGCAAGAAAAACAAAATACCCTCCATGGAACAACCATATTATGCATAAAGAAAAATAATGAGGTTGTAATTGCATGCGATGGACAGGTTTCTATAGGAAACATGATATTTAAGTCAAACACCAATAAGTTACGCAAATTATCAGGAGGCAAAATCCTCTCGGGTTTCGCAGGCTCAACTGCTGATGCTTTTGCATTATTTGAAAGGTTAGAAGCAAAACTGGATAAATATTCTAATAATTTAGTCAGGGCTTGTGTTGAGCTTGCTAAAGATTGGAGGACGGATAAAGTCCTTAGAAGGCTAGATGCTATGCTTATAGTAGCAGATCTATCAAATATTTATATCATTTCGGGTAATGGAGATGTTATTGAACCAGAAGCGAATATCGCTTCAATCGGCTCGGGTGGATTTTTTGCAAGAGCAGCAGCTCAGGCCTTGATTGATAATACAGATTTACCCGCAGAAGAGATTGTAAAAAAATCGATGAATATAGCAGCAAGTATCTGCGTCTTTTCTAATAATAATATAATAATTGAAAAACTTTCATGAAAAATACACCGCAAACAAAGTATCTTGGACTAACTCCCTCTCATATAGTTGATGAATTAAACAAGAATATTATAGGTCAAACAGAAGCTAAGAAATCTGTCGCAATAGCACTGAGGAGCAGATATAGAAGAAAATTAGTGAGCGATGGATTGAGGGAAGAGATTCATCCGAAGAATATACTTATGATTGGCCCTACTGGGGTTGGAAAAACCGAAATCGCTAGAAGGCTCGCAAAATTGTCAAATTCACCCTTTATTAAAGTTGAGGCAACAAAATTCACGGAAGTTGGCTATGTTGGAAGGGATGTTGAATCTATAATTAGAGATCTAACTGAAATCGCAATTACAAATGCAAAAATTCAAGCAAAAAAGCAAGTAGCTCTTGCAAGTAGAGAAAGAGCGATCGAGAAAATTTTAAATAGCCTAGTAGGGATTACCTCAAGTCAAGAAACTCGGGATAAATTTAAAGAAAAAATCGAAAGAGGCGAATTAATGGATTCGGAAGTAGAGGTTGAAGTTATAGACAATCCCGCATCTAATTCTGGATTTGAAATCCCTGGAATGCCTGGGGTTGCAATGGGCGTCCTAAATATTACTGACGTGCTCGGAAAGGCCATGGGAAGTCATAAAACTAAAACCAAGAAACTTAGCATCAAAGATGCGATAGAAATATTATCTGCCGAGGAGGCCGATAAGCTAATTGACGAAGAGGCTGTAACTGTTGCTGCGATTCAATCGGTAGAAGATGATGGTATAGTATTTTTAGACGAAATAGACAAAATAGCCTCAAGAGGAGAGTCTGGTGGCGGAAGAGGTGAAGTTAGTCGAGAGGGGGTTCAGAGAGATTTATTGCCCCTTGTAGAGGGTACTACAGTTTCTACAAAATATGGATTTGTTAAAACTGATCATATTCTCTTTATTGCTTCCGGAGCTTTTCATTTGCAAAAACCTTCCGATTTACTTCCTGAATTACAAGGGAGATTTCCAGTAAGAGTGGAGCTTAAGGCCCTGAATAAAGATGATTTTGTTAGGATTTTAAAGGAAACAGAGGCGAGCTTGCTTAAGCAATATACTGCACTACTTGCAACGGAGAATCTAACGATAGAATTTAGCGATGGAGCCATTACATCAATAGCAGAAATCGCTGAGCAAGTTAATTCTGAAGTGGAGAATATCGGGGCCAGAAGGCTTCATACCATACTAGAAAAGCTTCTTGAGAAGGTTAGTTTTGATGCGGATAAAATGTCGGGCACCAGCATTGTTATTGACGAAGCTTTTGTTGAAAAAGAGCTATCTTCTATCAAAATCAGCACTGATTTAACTAAATTTATTCTATAGAGTTATCGTGGTAGTACATATAAAAAGCCTCGCTTTTAATGGCATTGAGGTTGTTGATGTTGACGTGCAGGTTCAAATGACAACTGGCGTTCCTCAGTTCAATATCGTAGGACTTGGAGATAAAGCAGTTACCGAATCTAAAGAAAGAGTTAAGGCTGCTATTGTTTCTATGGGGCTTTCCTTGCCATCTGCAAAAATCTTAGTAAATCTTGCCCCTGCTGACCTTGTAAAAGAGGGAAGTCATTACGATCTCCCAATAGCTCTTGGCGTTTTATCCTCAATGAACCTTATAGATAAAAATGAAATTTCGGAATATATGGTTCTGGGCGAGCTCTCACTTGATGGAACTATTTTACCAGTCTCTGGAGTATTGCCAGCATCAATAGGCTCTGTTGCAAGAAATATAGGGCTTATATGCCCAGCTGGAAATGGGAGGGAGGCCGCATGGTCAGGAAATGCAAGGATTATAGCCGCGAAGAATTTACTAAGTGTCATAAATCACTTCAAAGGAATCCAGGTTATAGCCACTCCAGAAATTACATCAAGTAATAGTGAGGAAATTTATTATCCAGATTTTTCTGAAATTATCGGCCAGAAAGGAGCTAAAAAAGCGCTTGAGGTAGCTGCAGCTGGTGGGCACAATGTCTTAATGTATGGCCCCCCTGGAACAGGTAAATCTATGCTCGCATCAAGGTTACCTGGCATTTTACCCGATATGGAAACTCAGGAAATCTTAGAAATCAGCACAATATATAGTATTGCGGGCTTGATAGAAGATGGTAAACTCACTCATCAAAGGCCTTTTAGAGCACCGCATCACTCATGCTCTCCTGCTGCTATGGTCGGAGGAGGGGCTGGCAAAAAAGTAAAACCAGGCGAAATCTCACTTGCTCATAATGGAGTATTATTTCTAGATGAACTCCCAGAATTTGCGCCAAATGTTATTGAGTCCTTGAGGCAGCCAATAGAAAATCGAGAGGTTTTGATTGCAAGAGCAAATGCTCACATCAAATTCCCGGCGAATTTTCAGCTTATTGCGGCTATGAATCCTTGTAGGTGTGGGTATTTTTCAGATCCAGAAAAATCATGCTCCAAAGCACCAAAATGCGCAAGCGATTATTCAAATAGAATTTCAGGGCCAGTTATGGATAGGTTTGACATTCATATCGAAGCCCCTGGAATGGATGCTTCAAAATACAATATTTTGAGCAAATCAAATGAGGAATCTACTAAATCTATATTAGAGAGGGTGAAATCTGCTCGTAAAATTCAATCAGAAAGATTAAACGGATATGGCATCAGGACTAATAGCCAGATGGGAGGGCAAATTTTGATAGAACAAGCAACACCGGATGATGAAGGCCTGAAGCTCCTAAATGAAGCAGCTAATAAATTCAAATTATCCATGAGAAGCTATAATAGAATACTAAAGGTATCAAGGACTCTAGCAGATTTGGAATCTTCTGGGTCTGTTAGAAAAATCCATATTGCAGAGGCGATAAGTTATAGAAACTTGTAATACTAGATCGGCTCTTGCCCAGCTAGGCTCTAAGAAATTACTCAGAGCCTAGTATTTTGAATAATTTATGATCTAGATCGGTTGATCTTCGAACATTCCCTGGAAGATTGCTTGCTGAACTACACCTTGATCATCATGCTTTATGAATTCGGGTTGCTGAATATCTATTATTTCATAGCCCTCATCCTCATCTATATTTGTTTCTACTACAAGATGCTCCTCAAGACTTACACGAGCCAAAGCAACAACAATATCGTTAAATCCACCATTGTTAATTGCCCCTATAAATTCCTGAACAATGAGATTATTAGAGACTTCTGAATCTTTAAAGGCATGGTCTATTATTTCTGTTGCTAAATCGGGTTCTTTAGAAATCTCTTCTAAAACAAAACAAATTTTCGAGAACAGTAATTTGTCATAAGATGATATTATGTTAGCTGCAAGGTTATCAATAAAGACTGAGGCTGCAATATCTTCGCTATGTTTCGGTGATAATGCACTCTCTTTTAAACTGGATTGATTTTTGACATCCGAAGTACCAGGTACTTCTTTTGGTATTTGCGGATTATCCCTTGCTTCATTCTTAGTGGGGGGAGTTAGGATAAACGATTTTTTTTCGATCGCTCCTTTGGTTGGTGCTTCAGGCTCTAATGACCCAGAATTATTCTGAGTAATATCCCTTGATAGAAGTAATGTCTTTGTAACACTAACTGCTCTGATTTCAACCGGGGCAGAAATTGTAGGAGCGTTCTTCGAAATTTCTTCGGTCAGAGGTAATAATTCTGACTCTTTGGAAATTTGCGGGAGATTATCTAGTTTTGCGTCAGTCTTTTTGCATGCGTCTCCTGAATTATCTGCCTTTTCTTGAGTAGCAATTAGGGCTTTGTCTTGAGGGTGCGACTTAGTTTTTGTTTCCAAAGTTTTAGCGCGTATGCTTTTTGCCCACTCTAAAATATCAGCAAACTTCTTATTAGATCTTTCTTGAATTCGTTTAGATACAAGCAAATCCTTAGTATGATGAATAACATCCCCATCGTCTAGAGGTATAGTGGTGTAGTGAAATTTCGCACATTCTACTTGAATTGTTTTCATGTATTTGAAAAGTACTGGGTAGGTCTCAAAATCTAGTTTTTTAAGAGCGTTCAGTACAGCATCAGCGTTATCAGACTCTAATAGATTAAATATCTCAATATCATTCATTCCAATTAGAAGGCATGAGGAGATATTATTGGCTATGTGAATTTTAATATTATTTTCTACGTCGGTTGAAGTGTAGGATTTTTTTAGTATAGGCTCAATCGATGCGTGATAGGACCTTAATGATGAAAGATCGTTTATTACAGAAGGCTGGTGATCTATTTGCGCATCCCACTCATCTTTATATAAAGCTCTCCTACCATTTTCTATGGTAATCGGACCGGACCCATGTTCCCCATGTTGCTTATATACTAGAATTTTGGGGTCAGATGAGACGATATGAGCGTCCGGGATAGATTTTTTTAAAAACAAGCCAATCTCTCTTGTAATTTGAACTTTTAGAGTTTGCTCTTGTTCTGGTGATTCAAACCTTCTGGAGTCAAAAATTTTCATTTGAATCATCCCCCCGCTCCTTTTGAGTAGGACAAAAACCCATTCTGAATCACTCTCTCCGGTTTGATAGCAAAATCCTACCTTTCTTAAGTGCGATTTGTCAAGTCTATCTAAATTATTAATTAATTGATTTGCTGGATCTATCGGGTCACGGGACATAGGGGTTTGAGTGAAATCAAATTTCGAAATAGGTGCAATCCATTTTATAGTCTTCTCATCATGTAAATGAGCAATCCTGTGATGATTACTTAAAGCCTCCATGTCGAGATATGTATATTTATAATTCGGACTTAGACTGGGGTTGGTTAATTTGGATGCTGATGATTTTGTATTGTGTTTTGTAGACTTTGACATAATTTATTCCATTTGTAAGTGGTTAGTTCAATTTATAATTGAGATTGAATCAATTATCTTAAACCCTATGTTGAATTGTTTTTTTGCTTATGTCAACCTATAGTTGCATGAAAAAGATTTTTTGTGATCAAACTTGATGCTTAATCAATCTCTAGCTGTTTAGTCCCACTAAATGCTATGTTAGAGACGAGCAACAACGTAGGATTATAGCTATTGATTGGCATAATCGAATGTATATTGGATTTTACTAAAGATGGTTTATTTTCTTAGAAAATGAATAGGGCGAATATTAGGCACTATCTCTTATAAAGCCTTTGGTTTATTCAGAATAATAATGCACTCTCCGAGGGTAAAGTGCGTCACGATTCTACATTATATACTAGAAATTTCATGCTCTTTTGCTTTGACGATTTTGTCTATGTTTGAAATTTCTTTGTCGGTAAGTTTTTGCACTTCTTCTCCAACTGAATGAAGTTCGTCTTCAGAAATTTGCTTATCTTTTTCTAGTTTTTTTAGATCATCCATTCCGTCACGTCTGATGTTTCTGATGGCAATTTTGGCATTTTCTCCATATTTTCCTGCAAGTTTTGCAAGTTCTTTTCTTCTTTCTTGATTAAGAGGTGGTATTGGCAGCCTAATATTTTGCCCGTCAGTAGCAGGATTCAACCCAAGATTTGCATCGCTAATGGCCTTTTCTACAGCTTTTACCATAGATTTATCCCAGACTTGTACGTTTAACATTCTTGCATCAGGGACAGTTACTGTTGCTAGTTGCGAGATAGGCATTCTGCTCCCGTAGGCTTCAACATGGACTGGATCTAGAAGATTCACAGAAGCTCTGCCAGTTCTGAGTCCTCTGAGGTCGTGCTCTAGCGATTTAATAGCCTTGTCCATTTTGAGCTCAAGTTCTGATAATAGTGGTTTTAGGTCCATTTTATTCCTCAATTATTTTTGTATAATTTCCTTCGGATTTAATAACTTTTGTTATACTATCTTCTTCCTTTAAAGAAAAGACTTTTATAGGTAGTTTATTTTCTCTTGCAAGGGCAATTGCAGCCATATCCATTACAGCAAGATTATCTCTGAGCACTTGGCTATAGCTTATTGTTTGAAACCTTTTGGCATGTGCATTTTTCTTAGGGTCATCAGAATATACCCCGTCAACTTGAGTGCCTTTAATTAGAAGGTCACAATTCATTTCGATAGCTCTTAAAACAGCAGCACTATCCGTTGTAAAAAAGGGATTGCCAGTACCCGCTGCAAAAATTACAACCCTATTTTTTTCCATATGCCTGATTGCCCTTCTTCTGATATATGGCTCGCAAATGCTCATCATAGGTATAGCTGATAAAACCCTGGTGTAAATTTGCTCTTTTTCGAGAACGTTTTGAAGCCCTAGTGCGTTGATTATGGTTGCGAGCATGCCCATATAATCGGCTGCAGCTCTTTCCATCCCCTCTTGTCCGCCAGTTACACCCCGGTAAATATTACCCCCTCCGACAACAATGCACATTTGCACTCCAAGAGATAATGAGTTTTTTATATCTTGGGAGATTTTTTTGAGGGTGACTACATCAAGTCCGAACCCTTTATCTCCCATTAGAGCCTCACCGGAGAGCTTAAGCAATATGCGTTTATATTTCAGTGGTTGCATTTTTACATAAATATTCTTAAATCGTATTGTGGAATATGGCGCGAGTGAATAAAAATGTCAAGAGATAAGCAACATAATATTGACGAGTTGATGATTGCGTGGCATGATCCTTTTTTTGTTGAAAATTGAGAGTTGATTTATGAAAAAAATTTTATCTACACTTTTTTCTTTGTACTGCATTTTTTATAATCCCGCAGCCTCTGCTCAAGATAAAATTACCGAGGAAAGTACTAAGTCGAATAATAATAAGCAAAATTCAAAATCAGCCGATATATCTTTATCTAAATCAAACATTTCTCATCAATTCTATTTTGATGAGCTCGATGATGAAAAAGATCAATTTACAGATGACTCTAAAAACGCAAATTCTCAAAAAGTTAATCCAAAAGAAAACAATATTGATAAGACTCAGGAGAGCAAAAACGCAACAACCCCAGAAGTAAAGCAAGATACACAGAAAGAAGACTCTTCTAAAGTTAAATCTGAAGTTAATGGACCCGCTGCAACTAAGAATAGCACCCTAGCAGCACAACCCCAAACAGGAGCTGATTCTGTATCGTCCAATGGCTCAAAAGCTTCTGCAGCATCAACAATGGATGATTCAGTCAAAAAACAACAAGAAGAAAAAGCAAAAATAGAAGAGGAGAAGAGAAAATTAGAAGAAAAAATAAAAGCAGATGAGATTAAGAGGGCCGAAGAGGAAAAAAAGAGGCTAGAGGAATTAAAAAAAGCCGAAGAAGAGAAATTGAAATTAGAGGAGGAAAAGAAGAAGTTAGAGGAGGAAAAGAAAAAGATTGCCGAGGAAAAGGAGAGAATCGAGCAAGCAAGAAAACAAGCAGAAGAGCAAAAAAGACTAGAAGAAGAGGAGCGCAAGAAAGCTGAAATCCAAAAAAAAGCCGAAGAAGAGAAAAGGAAAATAGAAGCAGAAAAAAAAGCATTCGAAGAAGAGAAAATTAAACTTGAACAAGAAAGAAAAAGGCTCGAATTTGAAAAGCAGGAAGCAGCGCGAAAAAAAGATGAAGAAGAGAAAAAATTAGAAGAAAAGAAAAAGATAGAAGAAGAAAAAAGGAAAATTGCTGAAGAAAAAGAAAAAATAGCTCAAGAAAAAAAAGAGGCAGAAGAGAAGATGAAAGCTCTAGCTGAGGAGCGCAAGAAAGCTGAAATGGAAAAAAAAGCAGCCCAAGAAGAGCAAAAAAAGGCTGAAGAAGAAAGAAAATTAGAGCAAAAAAGAAAGCTAGAAGAAGAAAAAAAGAAAGCTGAAGAAGAGAAGCGCGAAGAAATAAGAAGAAAAGAAGAGGCTAGAAAAAAACAAGAAGCTGAAGCAAGGCAAGCCGAAGAAGCCGAAAAACAAAGAAAGCTCGAAGAAAAAAGAAAGCTTGAAGAAAAGCGCAGAGCAGAAGAGGAAGCAAAAAGAATAGAGGAAGAGCGTAAAAAGGCGGAAATGTTAGAGCAAATAGCGCTAAAAAGAAAAAAGATAGAAGAGGATCTAAAGATAGTTGAAGACGAGCAAAGACGTATTGAAGATGCCAGACAAAAAGCTATTCAAGAAAGAAAAAGTCATCAAGAGGCAATAAGAAAGATAGAAGAGGAAAGGAAGAGGTCTGAGGATCAGAAAAAACTAGAAGACGAGCGTAGAAAGTCCGAAGAGTTGAAAAAAATTGAAGAAGAGAGAATAAAAAAAGATCAAGAAGAAAAAAGGCGTATAGAAGAGGAAAAAAAACGCATAGAGGAGGAAGAAAGAAAGAGCCTGGAAGAGGAAAAGATTAAAAACGAAGAACTCAAAAAGGCTCAGGAAAAAAAGCAAAAAATAGAAAAAGAGCTCAAAAAAGCGGAAGATGAGCAGATTAGAATTGCTCAAGAATTTCAAAAATCTGATGAACAAAAGTCAAAACAATCTAAAACTGACTCCCAAAACCCAAAAAAACAACAAGCTGAATCGGGCGAGCAAAAGCAAAAAAATGAAACGTTAGAAAAGGATCAATCAGCTGAAGCAGAGAAAGCCGATGAATCAAACGCTGATGGCAAGAATACCGCAGTTTCAGATAAAGCTGAATCAAAGTCTATAGAGACATCTGAAGATAATAGTAGCAATCCTAAGCAAAATAGCGAGAATCTTACGATTCATGACAAGCTTGAGCAACTCTCAAAAACCCAATTAACTGCTTTTAAGGATTCAAGCAATAAGAGACAAGAGGATAATAAAGCATCAGAGGCAAAAGACAGCGTCCAAACTCATAATAAAGATGCTCGAAAAAAAGATGAAGATAGGGTGGTTAGTGCTGGAAACGAGTCGTCTATAGAGCATCTTGAAAAACTCTCATCTTCTCAAGTAGGAGCTCAACCGAATGAATCTGCAAAAGCTTCATCAGCAAATATCTCTAAAAACGAAGAGGCAAGTCAGAAGCAGGAGGCGGGCAAAAATTTACCTGCCAATAAAGGGGTGCAAGATCAGGGTTTAAATGAAAACTCCCAAAAAAACAAAGCTAATATTATTAAGGATCCACTATCTAAAAAAGAGGGCTCAAAGTCTTCTGCAAATCTATCAGGGGGGCAGCAACTGCTTGACCCAAGGGCTGTTGAGGAATTTGCCAATGAAGTTTATCAAGATTCGCCAAGTGAGAAGCCAAGTAATAAAAGCGCTCAAAATCCACATAGCTCTTATGTAATAGTCAAAACGGATCATAATGCTCCAATAAGAGAAAATGATAAAGATAATTCCAAATCGCCACCTCCTCAGAAAAGTGATTCTGATGAGAGTAATCAATTAGCACAAACTACATCCTCATCCCAAAGTGGCAGTATTTCTACTAAGTCACCACCATTAGTGCTTATCAATAACCCGAATCGTATTCCGACTAATATTAGTAATAAATCTAATAGCTCTCAGAGTTCTAGAGGGCCTGATGGAGGAGATGAAAATACATACAAGAAAGATCTTATCGCAGATCTTAATAGCGAAACTGTATCAGTGAAGGAAAGTGGGGAATCATCTAAGCCAAAAATTGACCTTCCCACCCCAACTAATGACCATTCCAACAAGGGTGAGTTTTATGAATCGGATATTATTGAGGGAAATAGGGGTGCAAAGGTCGTACTTATTGAATATTTCTCTCTAGCGTGTCCTCATTGTGCATATTTTCAGAGAGAGGTTTATCAGAGGCTCAGGGCAAAATATATAGATACAAACAAAATAGCTTTTGTTGCCAGGGAGTTTGTGTCATCTAAGCAAGATTTTGAGGCCTCAGTTTTATCAAGATGCGCAGGCAAATTGAGGAGAAGGGCGTTTCATGAGGTTCTTTTATCTAAGCAAGAATCATGGGCATATAATAGAAATTACCATGAGATTTTGACAAAGATTGGACAGGTTGGAGGGGTCGCTCCTGAGCAATTTGAAAATTGTATCAAAGATGAGTCGATAGGAAATGATCTTATGAGGCAATCTAAATTAATTGCAAGATCCGAGGAATTTAGTGGGACTCCTGTTTTAGTGATAAATAATAAAATATATAAAGGAGCCCTAAGTATGGAAAATATCAGCAAAGAAATTGATGCATTATTAAAATAATGTATTATATATACATCTCAGGATTTTGAGCTATTATAGAAGAGTAAAGAAAATTACATTGACTCATTCAAAAGGAACTCTAAATTCACCTTGAGAGATATATATAACTGAAAATAGGAAAATTATGAGCGCTGAACATAAGCATAGCCCCTTAGATCAATTTCTTATAGAGCCCATCGTACAACTAGATTTATTCGGGTTTGACATTAGTTTAACCAACTCCTCGCTAACTATGATTGGGGTGACATTTGCTATAATATTAATGCTTTCCTTTGTAAGAGCAGGAGTCGAAGGTGTTCCGAGTAGAATGCATATTTTTTGCGAATCAATTTATTCTTTTATCTCCAAAATGGTTGAAGAAAATCTGGGTCAAGAGGGTAAGTCTTTTGTCCCCTTAATCTTATGCCTGTTTTTATTTATATCATTTGCAAATTTATGCGGCTTGATCCCATATTCCTTCACTGTAACAAGTCATATAGCAACTACTATTGTGCCAGCTATGATAGTATTTTGCACTTTAATTGTAATAGGGTTTAGACATCAAGGAGTAGGTTTTTTAAAATTATTTGCCCCTTCTGGTATGCCAGCATGGCTGACTCCTCTAATTGTTGTAATTGAAATATTCACTTTTTTTGCACGCCCTATTAGCTTATCTTTGAGGCTTGCAGCAAATATGGTAGCAGGGCATGTATTACTTAAAGTTCTTGCAGGGTTTGTGATAACTATGCCAATTTATTTTAAATTTGTACCTTTGCCTTTAATAGTAATTTTTATAGGGTTTGAGGTATTTGTAGCAATATTGCAAGCTTATATATTTGCAATACTCTCTTGTGTTTACTTGAGTGATGGGATAAAGGGGCATTAAGCAAATTTATCTTACTGAGTTGGTCATTGGAATATTCTAAAGAATCAATTTTACTATATAATTTTGCTTTGGTTTTTATTTAGTTCTGCTATATTGCTAACAAAGAAATATGCTAAGTCTATATCTGACTTAGTATTTATATTTATTAACATAAAAAGTATTAATTATGGACTTAATAGCACTAAAATTTATCGGAGTAGGTTTAACAACATTAGGAATGGCTGGAGCAGCTATTGGAGTGGGTAATATCTTTGCCTCTCTGATTAACTCAATTGCAAGAAACCCATCCGCTGCAGAATCTATGCAAAGAGTGGCTTTCATAGGCGCGGGTCTTGCTGAAGCTATGGGATTATTCTCATTTGTTATCGCAATGCTTTTAATATTTGCATAAATAGTTTTGAGTCAAAATTATGCCTCAGTTAGATATATCAACCTATTCATCTCAGATTTTTTGGTTGATTGTATGTATTTCATTACTTTATTCTAGTCTTGTGTATATTTTTATCCCAAGGCTCGAGAGCTCAATCAGAGCTAGAAAAAGAAAAATCGAAGCTTTGTTGCGTGATGCTGAGATGATGAGAGAAGAATCTGACAAAATTCATGCCTCATATATTCAAGAGATTAAACAAGTTCACTCTGATGCGAGTGAAGTTCATAAAAACGCACTTGTGAATTTCGAAAAAGAATGTCAGGAGCAGATGGATAGATTTAAGGCCGAGCAAAATGAGCTTATTGCTAATTTTGACCAAGAATTGAAGCAAATGACCTTAGACTTTGATGATAAAATAGAACAACAGTCAGATCTTCTTCTCGCGCAATTAGTGGAGAAGGTAGCATATAAACATTCCATCAAAAGCAGAGGGGAGTAAAAAATGGACGAACATTTTTGGATTGCTATTTGTTTTGGCGCTTTTTTCATTCTCTCATATAAGAAGATATCTGTAGCGGTAACTAGGTCTATACAAAGTGATGCAGATAGCATATTAACTTCAATTAAGGAAGCAGAGGAGATATATCTAAATGCCAAAGAAAAGCATCAAGAAGCGAAAGATCTATTAGCTCAGCTAGACCTTGCAAAGAAATATATTCACGAAAAAGAAGAAAGAGAAATTGAGTTTGATTTGGAAGTCCGCAAAAAGCAATTTGATGAGTCAATCAAGATTAAGAAATCTCAGATAAAAAACCAAAACCAAAGAACAATCTATAATCTCAAAAATGATTTCCTGCATAAGCTGAATATCTCGCTCAAGAAAAAGTTTATATCCTACATAACATCAAATAAGGAAGTAGCAGAGCAATTCACAAATATAATGTTGCACCAAAAATAAAAGGATCAGTGCCCATTTATAAAAGATATACACTAAATTCATAAAGGAGTGTCGCACAGCTTTTCTCGACTTTATCCATCGAAGCCACGATTCGTATAGAATAGAAAGATTTTTGATGGATAAAGTCGAGATGCGCGTTCGGAGATGTGACTGGATTATATTCTTGAAATAATTCATAAAAATCTCCTTCTCTATCACATATATTTATATATGTTTTATGTGGATATTCCTCGTCCATTTTCTGTGCTATATTAAAGCTGTCTATCCATCTTTTTGACTCCCTATCTTCTAGGTGTTTAGTCCCAGAGAATTATGGTATATATTATGAAGATAATAATTCATGGAGAAAAAGCTTATGAGACAAGTATTACACGCAAATGCCAGAACAACAGAGACAACTCGTAGAGAGATCTGTAATAGTAAATAGAGTATAGCAAAATCAGCAGCGAAGTTTAATGTTAACCCCAAAACAATCATAAAATGGAGGAAGAGAGAAGATAGTAAAGACCTTCCTATGGGTCCTAAAAAGATCAAATCTACATTAGACCCCTTCGGAAACTAGACATTTAACAAGAAAGAGGTAATATTGGGTTTGGAGGTGTATATGAAATACGAACAGATCAAAGAATTAGAAGAAGAGAAGTTTAGAAGATGGA
>JANRMF010000073.1:0-9053 GCA_033761815.1 Rickettsiaceae bacterium | reverse complement strand
AAATAATCCTTTCTTTGATAGTGAATGGTTTTTGATATTTGCAATATTAGGATCCAATATAGTTAAATCCATTTTCTCAAAATCAAAACCTTTACTTGCGAGTTCATCTACGCGCCGATCTACAATATCATCAAATTGTTTTATTAACGCATCAGTTTTAATTTCTAAGTTTGCTCTAAATGTATCCAAATTGAAGGGAAGTCTAAATATAGTGAATGAATCCAGATATTTTTCAGTGCATTCGCTCATATCTTTTAAAAATGACTTTATACCAGAGTTAGCGCCAGCTTTGCCATGATCAATTTTGCAAACAACATATTTAACTTTATCATCAACTATAACTCTTTTGATACCTACATTGCCATCGTGTATATCTAGATCTGATGATAACATAGAAGCTGCAAATAAATCTTCAGCTCCCTTAATTTCTTGATATGGTATCTCTACCTTTTCACCTTTTAATGTTTCGAAAGTTGCGAACCCATTATTCTGTGTCAGATATTGATCTAAATTATATGCTGGATTCGATTCCGTTAGTGTGCTTTGGTTTGTATCTCCTATTATAAATTTGGATGATAGTGCGACATCTCCGTTTTCCTTGTTTACAGAAAGATTAATTTCTGGCACTCTGCCCGGTAAAAGCGTTTGGTAAACCTGACCATACACATATTCACAAGGAAGATCTAAGTATTCATTAGCCTTAACAGAGCTATCAGCTTTAATCATATATGAGTTCTCGCCTCTACTGTTATCCTTATAAACCCCGCCTTTCTGCTGGCCAGATGATTTTTTGCCTTTCATCTTTAATTGTTGATAATCGTGAGCAATTCTAGACTGTAATACTGATTTCAGAGATGAGTCTACTTCCTGGTCTACTACTAATCTTTCTATAGGATCTGGCTTCTCAGAGCTTCGCAAAGTGCCGCCTACTTCACCCTTGTCACCCAATGTTGGCTCAGTTTCCTTAGAAGCGTCGCCTTCTTCACCCTTGTCACCCAATGTTGGCTCAGTTTTCTTACTCTCTATGGAAGGAAAAACTGCATTCTTAGCTTCTGTTATTCTTTCTTGAGATATTTCATTTTGCGGTATCTCTGATTTCTCGCGCTCCTTTTGCATCTCTTGGATGCAACTTAAGATTATTTTTTTGGCATCTTGCCAACCCATGCCTTTTGGTATTGCTATACCAAATTTGTCCAAAGTCTTCTTTTGTCCGTTTGTTGGTTTGTTTTGGTTAAATACTCCCCCAGAGACTTGAAATTCTTTCTCTAGTTCTTTTAAATCATCTTCATTCCGGTATAACTTAGATTCTTCCTCCCAGTATAAAATAGATTTGACATGATCAGCAAATTTAACTTGTTCTGGGGTCAGCGGTGTATCAGGAGCGACTAGCTCATCTGTTAGCTGGGGTGCTTGTTCTATTTTGGGCGCGCTTTTTTCTAATGCCTTTTTCCTTACTTTGATGCGGTTTAGAAATATTATTCTGGCATCTTTATATGACATCGATTTTGGTATATTAACACCATAAATTTGTTCTTGTTCATTCTTGCCTATTTGCTTCTTAAGTCCATCCAACTCCGTAAGATCTTTTACCTCATTTAATTTATAATAGATACTTTGAATAAATGCCTTTTTCTCTTCCTCTACAGCTTTTTTTAAATCCTCATCTGAGGGTGTGGGCGCGACTGTACCTGAGGCTGCGGGTGTCATTGGGGCTGCGGTGACGGGGTTGGTTGCATAGACTACAATTGAGTTAATTTGAGGTGTGGGTTTAGCTTTTTGATTTGTTTCATTATTTGCTTTGTTATCTCCTGCGCCTCCCCCTCCTCCCGCATTTGTCCCGCTCATATCTCCTCGTTAATAAAAAATTATTTATAAATATAATTTATAATAAATGATTATTAGGTGTTTCTCAAATATTGAGTCGGGTTTTTTGTAATTGTTTCATTCACAGGGGATTATATGCAACATATCTTAATACATAATTAGCATCATGCAATCTTCGTGTTTTCGCGCAGGTAAAAAATATATTAATTACATGCCCATGCCAGCGACGTCTGTAACATTTCGCTTGCCAGGCCAGCCCGGACCATATCCAGATCTGCCCATCATTCTCATCTGAGCCATTGCAGCAAGAGCGGCTCCTTCTGTCATCTGGACATTTGGCGGAGTATAGTGGAAGGCTCTGATCATATCCTCTGTTTTGCGGACTGATTCTTCTGGGAAGGCTCCTTTATATTTTATGGTATATTTTCTCGTTCCCATAAAATGAACTTCTGCTCCGTAGAATTCTGCGCCCCGCTGCTGCTGGGGCTTCTGTTGCTGCTGTTGTTGTTGAGGCCTGTTTTTTAGCGCCTCAAGATCTAACGTAGCCTGTGCAATTCGGCGTTTTCTTTTGTGCTCACTGTAACTAATTAGCGCTTCGGAAATTAAGGCTCCAGCAACAATAACGAGAAGTATTGGAATAGCAGCCCCACCTGAAGCAATTCCTATAATAGGTACTGCCAAAGCGCAAAGGCCATAATATTTCATCCTTTTATTGAAAGTTGAGCTTGGTTGTTCGTTGATCGTATTCACTAATATAGCTTCTTCCGCTCTCATTCCTTGGCCTAGGCCCGTGCCTAAGCCTTGACCTTGAGTATTTTCTGTAGATGCCCCCTCCCTCTCCCTCGCTCTTGCTTCCTCTCTTGCGCTAACTCTATATGCGTCTGCGATTTCCAGGACGCAATAAGCACCAACTGCGAGAACAGGCCCGCCATATAATAATGCAATTAATACAAGCAGGAGTTTCAAGAAGCCTTTGATCCAGTCTTCTAACCGGTCCCAATTATCCCTGTTTAAGGCGCCCGATTGTCCGTTTCCTTGACCATTATCAATATTCATTCCATTTGAGTTAGGAAGATAAAAATGCGGCCCTATATACTCATAAATAGGGACTTCAAAACTATATTCCCCTTCTTCTTCTGGTGGTGTAGGTGGGGCTGGGGGCTTGAATAAGCTAACACTCCCCGAGGAGTCGCTGTTTTTGTTGACAGGTCTAAGCTTTACTCCTTGCAACATTTCTTTGGTTATACCGTGCAGATTTTCTACTTTGGGGCGTGTAGACCTCAGCTCTATTCTTTTTTTTATATCATTTTGTAGCTCTATATTGAGTTTTTTTGGTGGCGGAGGTGGCTGAGGAGGGGGTACTCGATTTTTTGCTGGATTGCTATTTATATTCTCGCCCTTACCTACTGGCTGTAGATCCTTTGGGGTTCGTGCTCGAATAGGATCTTTATGCCCAATGTTTGCGTATTTTTCTTCTTCAATCAGCTTGCTTCTAAAATTCATATGCAAATCTTCATATTTTTGCGTCTTGATTGCATTTCTTAATGTTTCTAGGGTCTTTCTTTTGTTCTCTGGGTTATCTGTATTGGCTGATCTAACAATCCCATTAAAGAGCTGATTGTAAAAATATATAGGCGTGTTCAGGTAAAGGGGCTCTTCTGTAGATTTTCCAGTTACAGCACTGTGCATCCCATTAGCTATGCCAGGCTTGCTCAGATCTTCTGGATCATCCAGTAAAGTGCCTCTAGCTCTAGAAGTCAGTTCCTTAATGCTCTCCTGAGTTATTTTCCCTGGATCCCCCTTCAGCATCTTATCTATTTCTTCAATTGCTAAAATTTTAGATGCATTAAATATTTCCTCTCCTAAATGATATTTATCCCCTTTATGCGTCCCTCCTTTATCTAATCCGATATTTGCTGGCGTTAAAGTCTCGCCTTTCTTACTTATGCAACTTCCTACTTTTATTTCTTCTTCTCCTTTTTTCCATGTGTAGCCCTCAGGATTCTGTATACCATTTATGATCTTTTCTTTAGTAGATAATGGAGGAGGTATTTTATCTTCTTCCTCAACACTCCCCTCTGTTGTTAGCACTGAATCATCTACTCTCTCTGCATCTGACTTTGTCTTAAATTCCATTGCTGGAGGTGTGGGATCAGGTATGACGTCTATTTCTTCGGAGATTTCGTCTCCTTTATTTAATGTGGTAATCGTGCCAGATTCACTCAATCTTTTCTGGGTATTAACTACTCCTATGGTTTGGAGTGCCAGAAGAGGTTGTTGTGGCACTGGTACTGTAAGTGCGGATTCTTGTGTCGATCTGGGGTAGACCTCTGGAGATTGCGGCAGAGGGCCCCCTTCCAGAGAACTCCCCTTCTCTTCTAACCGCTCTGCTTGATCATTCGATTGATGATCATGAGGATTTTCCCCATTAATCAATTCTTCATTTTGGCTTTGTAATTCTTTTTCTAAATTTGTAACCTTATTATCTAAGATTGCTGCCTGTTGCAGCGAATATTCTAAGTGTGATAAATTACTCTCCGTTATCACTCCTTGACTTGATATGTTCTCGAGATGCTCTTGAATTATTTTAATCTTGATTATCTCTCCAGTAATTTGGGCAATCACTAAATCCCTCTGGGCATCCCTTAGTTTATCCTCTCCCTCCGTCTTCTTTTTTACCTTCTCGTCTTGCTTTTGTATTTTTCGATTTTGCTCTTCTGCTTTCTCTTTCTTTTCCTCCTCCTTCTCTTCTTTAGCCTTTTTTTTCTCTTCATTCTCTTGTTGAACGTTCTTCAAAAACTCTTCATGCCGCTTGATGGACTCCTCAATCAAAAGCCTTAGATCTCTGATTATCTGCTGCTCGCGGCGAAATGCTATGACATATTCTTGTGCCATTGCATCTATGACATCTTTTATCATTAACTCTTTATTATCAAGTGGCTTAGATGACTCGAATACCTGATTTCCAGTCCATTTTGTGTATATACGAACAGTATTAGCGTCTGAGTTAGGGCCAGTCCTACATAATAGTAAATCGTCTTTGAAGTCCTGGTTTATTTTGGCTGTTGTGAGCGGCCCTAGGTCAAATCTAGATTTTTTTTCTTGCTTAAGTCTTTTTATGTGATGTTCTTTCCTTTCTTCGAAATAAACTTGATATTCGGCTTCCACCTCGTTTGCTTCTGCCAGTTCTGTGTTATTTAAATTTGCTACAATAGGCTCGTCTTTTATTCTTTCTATAAAAGCAATCCCCTCTTTGGATGGAGACCCTTCTGATCCAGCTTTAACAGGAATCTCCTCGGCCGAATCTATATGGAAATTTTGCCCCTCTTTCTCATCATCTAGGCCCTTTTTACTCATAAAACCTTCTCCTTGCACAGAGCCTAATATAGTCTTTTATGTTGAATTAGCTACTATCTAATCTAACCTAAAAGACTATACACTCTTAGTAACAAAACTATTTAATAATAAATTATAATATAAATGATATTTAGGGATTTCTCAAAGATTGAGTAGTATTTTGGATGCTGTGTTTGATTAATAGGGGATTATATACAACATTTATTAATGCATGATGATGATTTATTCGCATATAAATTGGGTGAAATTTTACTCACTAATCAGTTTGCCATTTTGTAGCTGAAAACATTTATCGCACTTTGCCCCAAGAGTTTGGTTGTGAGTAACCATTACTATCGCAAGTTTATGCTTTTTGGCAAGATTTAGGAATAGGTCAAAAACTATGTTTGCTGACTCATAATCTAAATTTCCCGTTGGCTCATCTGCAAATATTATATCTGGGTCATTAAACATCGCCCTTGCAATAGCAACTCTTTGTTGCTGACCTCCGGAAAGCTGTCCAGGGTAAAAATTTGCCCTATTTTGCATCCCGAGTATCTCCAGCAGATTTTCTGCCTTCTTTTTGGCGCTAGTCATAGATTCGCCTGAAATAATACCCGGAAGCGCAATATTTTCTGTAGTTGTGAAGTCCTTGAGTAAATGGTGATATTGGTAAACAAATCCAATTTTTTTGAGCCTTAAATGAGCTTTCTGATTCTGGTCAAGCTTTCTTGTCTCCTTGCCATCATAAATCACTTTGCCTTCATATTTACTATCAAGTAGACCCGCTATCTGCAAAAGAGTGGATTTTCCGCTTCCAGAAGAGCCTAAAACTGAGATTATCTCTCCCTTTTTTACAGAAAGATTAACGCTTTTGAGAACATCGATCTGAAGCCCCGCTTGAAAAAAGCTTTTGTTTAAGTTTTCTATTCTTAAAACATCATTCATCTCTAAGTGCCTCGCTTGGGTCTATTGTTGCTGCTTTTGCAGCTGGATATATTGTTGCTGCAATCGAGAGCGTAATCGCCATTACAGAAATTAGTACAATATTTGCTGGAACAATTTTTGCAGGTAAATGATATAGGAAATAAATGGCAGAATCAAAGAAATGTACTCCAGATACACCCTCAAGAACAAGGCGTATATTATCAATATTTGTTGCAATAGTAAGACCCAAAGTTACCCCTAAAAATGTTCCAATAATCCCTATTAATGAGCCGTTAATGATAAAAATTAAAAGTATTTGCCCCCTTGTTGCGCCAATCGTTTTGAGAATGGCAATATCCTTCCTTTTTTCATTTACTAGCATAAATAGGCTAGAGACTATGTTAAATGCTGCAACAATAATTATGAGGGAGAGAATGGTAAACATCGTTGCTCGCTCAATTTTTAGAGCGTTTAAAAATTGTGCATTTGTATCCATCCAGTTGAAGATAAAATATGAAGATCCAAGATTATTTCTTATTCTTTTTGTGTAAAAAGAAACATCGCGGGATTTATCGGTGTAAACTTCTATGACATTGACTGAATTATCGTAAGAAAATAGTTTTTGAGCTGAATCCAGAGAGATGATGATAGTTGCTGCATCGTAATCATACATTGAGCTGGAAAATACACTTACTACCTTAAAGGTTTTTTTCCTAGGCAAACTTCCAAGCATAGTCTTAACGTTATTACTGACTAAAATCGTGATTTCATCACCCACTCTCACTCCAAGATTAATCGCAAGCTCTCTTCCAAGACTTGCGGAAAAACCGTCATAAATATCGAGCATCTTACCAGCAAGTTGCTTCTGGATTATCGCCTCTTTTTTGCCTATATCCTCCTTTTTAATTCCGCGAATTATTACCCCGGAAGATTCCGACCCAGAAAGAGCAAGTGCTTTTTCTTGAATCTGAGGTATAGCGTGTCTTACGCCGGCTATGTTAATCACCTGCTCTAGTTTTTGCTCGTAATTTTCTATTTTGCCTCTGCGCTGGGCGGTTATGTTTATGTCTCCGCCAAGGCCTATGATATTTGTTGTGAATTCTATATGAAAACCCTCCATCACAGACATGACTATTATCAAAGCCGCAACTCCGAGCGTAACTCCAAGTAAGGAGAAGCCAGAAATAAAGGATACAAGCTTATTAGCCTTTTTTGCTGAGAAATATCTAAGGGCAATAAAAAATATGAATTTAAGATCCATTGAATAACGCCATTAGTTTTGAAACTGCAACCGAAATTTCCATATCCTCAATTTTACCAGCTTTTCTTTCTTTGAGCTCTATAATGCCATTTTGGATTTTATTTTTGCCGATAATAATATGCCACGGCGTTCCTATTAAGTCGGCTGTTGCAAATTTGCTTCCTGGTCTTTGGTCGGTATCATCCAAAATAACATCTATTCCTGATTTTCTCAGTTGATTATATACTTCCAGGGAATGTTTAGTGCAATTTTCATCATTTGTAGCAAGATTGATCACCGCTACTTTAAATGGGGCAACGGCTTCTGGCCAAATTATACCCGCATCATCATGACTTGCTTCTATAATCGCAGCAACAAGCCTTGATATACCAATTCCGTATGATCCCATCTCAACTGGCACAAGATTCCCGTTCCTATCATTCACATAAGCTTCCATTGGCTTTGAATATTTTGTGCCAAAATAGAATATATGCCCAACTTCTATGCCTTTTTTCTGCTCTATTTCAATTGATTTTATCTCGCTATTTTCTGAGTTGTGCATCTCGCTTGCTGCTGCATAAAGCCCTTTAAACTCTGCTATATCTATTTCTGATTTTTGAAATAGGGTTTCGAACCTTTTATCATAAAAAATTGTGCTCTCGCCCGTATCAGCTAATATATGAAATTCGTGGTTTAAATCTCCTCCTATAGGGCCCGAATCCGCCCTAACTGGTATCGCCTGAAGCCCCATATCTCTGAATATTTTGCAATAAGCTTCGAAAACTATATCATATGATTTCATTGCATCTTCTTTGGTTAGGTCAAATGAATATAGATCCTTCATCAAAAATTCCCTTCCCCTTAACACGCCAAATCTTGGTCTTATTTCATCTCTAAATTTCCACTGAATTTGGTATAAATTTTTCGGCAGATCCTTGTAGGACTTTATGCACGAGCGGAAAATATCAGAGATCAACTCCTCATTTGTAGGGCTGAATAGTAAGTCAGCCTCATGCCTATCTTTTATCTTTAGCATTTCAGGTCCATAAGCATCAAACCTGCCAGACTCATGCCACAAACCTGCGGGCTGAATGCATGGCATTAATAGCTCAACACATCCTGCTTCATTAAGGTTTTTTCGTATTATTTTTTCTATGTTCTTCAGCACGCTAAGCCCAAGTGGAAGCCAGGAATATATCCCGGCAGATAATTGCTTTATCATTCCGCTTCTGAGCATTAGTTTGTGCGAGATAATCTGAGCCTCAGAAGGGCTTTCTTTGATTAGAGGAAGGAAATATTGTGAAAGTCTCATTCTTATTACTTACTTAATTAGAGAAAAAAATTCTTGTCTATGTTTTGGATCCGAAAGAAAAACCCCAGTAAAATGCATGGTCTCCATAGCGCTTTCTTGGTTTACTCCCCTCATTACCATGCAATGATGAAGGCCGGAAACCTTAACCGCAACACCAAGAGGCTGAAGCTGATCCTGAATTGCTTCTGCAATTTCTGCTGTCATGCGCTCTTGAATTTGCAATCTTCTTGAGAATGCCTCAACTACCCTTGCAAGTTTACTTATTCCCACTATAGAGTCACTTGGAATATATGCAATATCTACGTAACCAATTATTGGTAACATATGGTGTTCGCACACGGATTTAAACTTGATGTTTTTCAAAATGACAAAGTCATGGAAATTTGCTTTTTCAAAAAAAATAGTCTCAAGAAC
>JANRMF010000072.1:0-2224 GCA_033761815.1 Rickettsiaceae bacterium | reverse complement strand
GAACAGTAATATATTGAGTGTATATGTTAATTGTGCTTATTTGTGTCATACTACGCGCATCTGAACCAAGCATATAGTTGCTATATTTTGCATCCGTTAAGGATTCCATGGTAAGAGGGTTTTGAATAGGCTCATCTTTCAAAACTTTGTTGAAAACAAGGGATTGAGTGGCATTTTCGATATTGGCGTAAAAAAGATTAGTAATAACAATGGCTTGATTATAGGTGTATTTTATTCCGCTTTCTATATGCAGCCTTTTATTTAGTCTATATCCTCCGCCAAGTCCGGAACTAAAAGAAAAGTCCGGCTTTATTAATATGTCGAGTTGTTCAACAACGTCCATTTTTGTATTTGAGCCATTATAGGCAAGAGAATTATTGGGTGATGGCGAGGCAGGTCTCTCAAAATTCTGATTTGTGTATGTTGGAACAAAATCTATACTTACAAACCATCGTTCGACACGATCATGTTTTTGAGGCAGTATTTCTTGTGCCAATTTATCTTCCCTAAATTTAAGCGCCGGAGATGACGTCTCTATCGTAGAAATATCAGGTCCTTTGCCAGTCAAAGATTTGATGTCAAAAAAACTAAGACTATTTGCGCTTTTGGAGGTAGTCGTATTTTCTGCAGAGTTTGGTAATGCATGTTTATCGGGATGCAAAACATCTGATGTGTGAATCTCATTAGCGTATGAAATGCTCTTGTTTTCCAGAGAAAGATCTTTCGAGGTAAAACCGTTCTGCTCCCGGATTTCACCAGCAATTACAGGAGCCGCTAAGGGCAGACTCCGGCCTTCATAAGTTGAGTCATTCCTTGTGTTTGTATTATTAAATAAATGCCGAATTCCACTCCCGGCTTCAGATGTGCCTGTCTGTTTGTTATTGGCTTTGGAGTTTAAAGCGATATTATTTTCTGCATATTTTGCTCTCCCGGAACGGTTGTATTTGATGAAATTATAATGATTGCTATGTGGAGTTAAATCTGGATTGTCTTTCTGTATTCCTTGAGAATTGCTTATAGATCTGTTTTGTAAATCATTATGCTTTGAATCATCAATGATTGCAGTTTCCTTTTCTTTTATATTTTTATTCATCAAGATGGCGCTACCCTCATCATGACTAAATTTATTATGAAGCTTTTCAGGTGCAATTTTAACAGACCCATTTTCTTCGTTTGAGGGAAGATCTTTAGTATAAGTAGAAATGTCAGTTGTTCTTTGATCTGCTATTTCAACGTTATTCTTTAATCCACTCTCATAAACAAAAAAAATAGTGAGCGGCACCAACAACATAAGCAATACAGCAGCAATTTTGCGAAGGTAGAGGTATTTTTGTTTGTATATTAAAATCTCCTTTTCTGCTAATTTATTTTCAAGATTTTGCCATAATGATGGATTAGGCTCTTCTTCTATATTGGAGAAGGCTCTTTTCCATTCATCTTCAAATCTTCCATTAGGATTTTCCATGATAAACCTTTTTAAAGTTTATTTGTTATAGCCCACGCTATTTTTAAATCAATTTTAAGTAATAAAAAGACTAGCATAGAATTAATTATCACGATTTAGTCCTTGGTTATTTTCGTTACAGCTTTCTCGGCAAAAGCACCCGCCTCTGATACTGTAAGCATTTCACTAATTTTAACAATTTTTTTAGGTTCATCTCTGTCCCGATTTTCATAATGTTCTTTTACGATTTTTTGTAACAGACCTCTTGCTCTGCAATATTGTGATTTGGAAGTACCTTCAGACATACCAAGCATTTCTGCTATTTCTTTGTGTTGGTATCCTTCTATTGCGTATAAATTAAAAATGATTTGATATCGGGGTGGTAATTGTCTGATTATTTCTATTAGTTCTTTATAGTTATAGTTGGAGAGTGTTAAATTTTCATTGAGATCTTCATCAAGTTGCTCTAAGTCCACAGCAGGATAAAGATATAGTTTGCTGCGGTTGTTTTTAAGAGAAGTATTAATTACGATCCTTTTAATCCATTGTTCCAATGGACATTCTTTTCTGAACTTTTGAATATTATCAAAAATCTTAATGAAAGACTCTTGTAAAATATCTTCAGCCTCTAATTGGTTTTTTGTGTAACGTAGACAAACGACCAGCATTTTACGTGCATATCGTTCGTAAAGCTGGCGTTGAGAGGCTCTGTCATTTTTGCAGCAACCTTGTATGAGTTCGTCTTCGTTAAACATTCACGTGCTCCTACTTAGAAGGTTT
>JANRMF010000071.1:0-6318 GCA_033761815.1 Rickettsiaceae bacterium | reverse complement strand
TTACATCGTAAAGCCTTAGGATCAAATTGACGAAAGTAGACTTGCCACTGCCAGAATATCCAACAAGCCCAACTTTCTGACCGGCTTTAATTTCGATGGATTTATTCTGGAAAAGGGCCTCGGTGCCTTTGTAATGGAATTCTACCGATTCAAATTTTATTTTACCCTCTTTGCAATTTAAACAGCTAGCATTAGGCTTATCCTCTATTTCTAAAGGTATAATTAATGATATTAGAGTCTGCTTGCATTTACCATATGCTTTGTTAAATTCATCTATCTCACCCATTAAATACCATATCATATGACCAGTTTCCATACAAAGACCTAAAATGAGAGCAAAATCTCCAGTCGTTACTAAGCCTTTTCCATAAAGATAGACAAGGAAAAAAGTTGAAAATCCCATCATCATTGCAATCATGACGCCTTGAACTATGTAAATTATATTGGAATAAATATATAGCGCAGAATATCTTTCTCCCATATTATCTAAAATTGGTATTATTCTTGATTGTTCGTATTTCAGCCGGCCAAAAAGTTTGATATTAGAATGGTTAGATAATGAATCAACTATCTCTCCTGATACTTTGGTTTCTTCTTCTGCTAAATTATCTGACATAGAAACAATTTTACTGGACATACTTATGCTAAATCCTGCAAAAATTATGAACCAGCAAACTAATATTATGCAAAAAACCTGATGTGCAAAATAAGAAGTTATAAAAGCGGCAATTAATAAAGATCCGCATCGTAAAAAATTAGCAATTTTAAAAGTAATAATTGTAACAATAGAATCCGAGAGATTTGTTATTTGCTTTGAAATTTTCCCAGACAAATTATTTTGATAAAAACCATGAGAATGACGTAAAGAATAATCCGTCATAGAGGAAATAATCTTATTTTGTATGATGGGTACATATTTAGCCCAAATAAAGTTAATACTTCTCCAAGTAACATTATCAAATATAATAAAATTTAGAACTATTAGGCCAGCAGGCAAGAGGAGTGATGATACATTGCCATCATTTGCATTTGGCAACAAATCTATCAATTGCTTGATTAAGAGACTGTTAATTGGCCCCCAAAAACCTGCAAGTAAGCAAAGAATTATGTAAAGCAGAACAACTTTTTTATGCTCTTTCAAAAAATGCCATATAAATGGAAAAAGTGTTTTGGGTATAGGTAGAGCGCCTTTATTTAGCTGCATATAATATATTCTATTAGTTTAATCATAATCTCTTTTTGCGCTGGTTGACTTTCAGCGACTAACAATGCCATTAAGGTAAGAGAATTTGTATCTATGATTTTCAAATCTATATGGCTTTTTTCAAGAAATAGCATAAATAGTAAGCATCCTATACGTTTATTACCATCTATAAATGGGTGATCCTTTATTATAAAATATAATAAATGCGCGGCTCTAGATATGTTTGTTGGATATATATATTCATTACCAAATCCTTGGTCTAATGATTCTATAATTCCTTTTAACTGATCTATTTCTCTTAATTTGCCAAATAGATTAGTAGCTTCATTTTTACTCATCAACTCTGATTGCATCTTAGATATAGCCTCAATTGCTTCATGGTAAGGCAGTGTTGCTAAAGCTTGTTTGAGCCCAGAAATTTTAGGCTCTAATGTATTTTCATCATATTTGAGTAACGCAGACCAAGTTTTAGTGTAAAGACTAATTATTTTTAAGGCAGTAAGCCCGTAGCTATCGATAATTTGGTTTTTTGCTAAAGCGCACTCCATTACATTAATAATCTCCTTAATGCTTGCAAGTTTCTCTTTGGAAAGATCGTTATTAATTGTATATCCATCTAGCAAATGGCGATTAAGTAGATTAGTTGCCCACTTGCGGAACTTGGTACCCTGTTTTGAATTTACCCTATATCCCACTGATATTATGGCGTCTAGGTTAAAATATTCGACTTGGTAAGATTTGCCGTCAGAGGCAGTTGTTGCAAAAAATGCAACAGCTGAATTTTCCTCTAATTCACCTTCTTCGAATATATTCTTCAAATGCCGTGATATAACTGATTTATCTCGCCCAAATAGCTCGGCCATTTGGCCAGCAGATAGCCATAAGGTTTTTTCGCGCATCAAAACATTGACGGAAATTGACCCATCTTCATTTTGGAAAATGGAAATATCGCCTCCTAAATCTACCATCAGGAACCTCCCCAGCTAACGCCGCCATCAACAGTAATACAAGTTCCTGTAATGTATGATGAATGCGCGTTTGAAGCCAGCAAAAGCAATAGGCCGTCCAAATCTTTTGGTGTCGCAACGAAGCCAAGAGGAATTATTTTCTTCATAGCTTCTTTTTGTTCGCTGGTATTTAATTTATAATCCGTTAGAGGCGTATGGAAAAGGCCTGGGCTAATACAGTTAATCCTTATCTTATATGGGGATAGTTCTCCAACAAGCGCTTTTGTCATTTGGATTACGGCAGCTTTAGATGATGCATATGCAGATAAACCCTCTCGTAATTTATTCTGCCCATTTACGCTCGCAATATTAATAATTGAGCCATGAATTCGGCGACTCTTCATATGATTTGCTACTGCTTTTGTTACATACCACACCCCGATCAGGTTGGTTTGAACAATAGCTTCAAAATTATTCTGATCATCTTCTTCAAAAATAGGAGTAAGGGCTGCTATACCTGCACTATTGACGCATATATCAATCTTTTCACCATCATTTTCCAACTGAGCAAAACAAGCTTTTACAGATTGCTTATCTGAGGCATCTATCTGTATAGCTCTTGTGTTATTAAGATCAGCAGCCAAGTCCTTCAATTTATCAATTCTGCGAGCAGCTAAGATCACCCTGCTACCTGCGGCTGATAGACAGCGAGCGAATTGTTCTCCAAGGCCGCTGGAGGCCCCAATAATGATGGCTGTTTTTCCATGTAAATCAAAAAGTTGCGTCATTTTCTTGGGCTCCAAAATAGATGCATAGTGACATAATTTCATGTTGTATGCAATATCTTCTTTATAGAGACGGTCCATTTAGCCTGCCCAAATCAAGGCAATGCGGTTATTCTATTAGCGCGCGCTAAAAGAAGCAATAAGGTCAAATGATGTATAATTAATAAATTCCCATTCTCCTCTAGCCTTAGAATATCTAAACATTTCTATAGTCAGGATGATCATGGCCAAATGCTTTTCCCTGCATATCTCTACACCTCTTATAATAGTGCGTATCTTTTAGATGTTTAATCCCAGCAATAAGTGGTTAGGATTAAACATCTAAACATAAGAGTCTCTCATTCTGCTATAGAGCCTGCCTTGCGCTTAACATAAAACTAAATAGTCCTGTATATACAGCTGATACCACAATCTTCATTTTTAAATTATCAGAATAAATTTATCGGATCTCGCCTTGTTGCTGCCCATTAATATAGGCATGCCCTGCTTAGAGCTAAAATTCATTTGTCTAATTTATTCTTACGAATGGTATTAGTTAAGATTTGATCTGAGAGAAAGTATTTTTTACAAGTGATTAGAGAGTATAAGTTGTAACTGTTAGATATGCTATATGATAGCGGTTAGATATTATTTTTAATCAAATAACTTTTTCTCATGTCTTCTGGAAACTTCTCGATTGCATATCTGAGCATAGCTCTTGGAATGGCCTGCAATTGTTGATCTAAAAATGTTGCAAGCTTTACTTGATCTTGTTTCCCAGCTTCGCGAAGCATCCAGCCGCAAGCTTTATGAATTAAATCATGTGAATCATTCAGCAAAAGACCCACTATTTTAAATGTCCATTCTAAATCAGATTTGCGGATAAAATACCAGCTTGCAACAATGGCAATTCTGCGCTCCCATAATATATCAGACTCTGCAAGTCTAGCTAGTAAAGATCTATCCTTATCCCATAAATAATGTCCTAAAATATGGTGAGCCGAACTATCTACAAGGTTCCAATTATTAATGCGATTAAGATTGCTAAGGTAAAATCTACATAATTCTTTTTGGCGATCCATACTAGCTTTTTGGTATTGCTGCACAAGTATCAATAGGGCCAGTAGCCGTTCTTCATTATATTTAGACTTAAGTAGCTCTTCTATTACTTGGAGCTCAATGTCTTTATATATTTTTGCAATTTTTCGTAAAACAGGTACTGTAATGCCTATAAATCTATCGTGCTCGGCATAATCGCCTGCACCTGTTTTAAAGTAAATCGAGACCTTTTCTGGGGTTGAATCAACGGAGCTCCCTAACACTTCTCTTAATTTTTCTACTATATCAGACATGGCTCCTCTCGTGTTCTATCAGCCATTTTTTCCGGGCAATACCTCCGCCGTATCCTCCAACCTCGCCATTCTTGTTAATAATGCGGTGACAAGGTATAACAATAGCGATTTGATTGGCTCCGTTGGCATTTGCGGCCGCTCGGTAGGCTTTATGCTTCCCAATAGACTCGGCTTGTTCCATATAACTTCGCGTGGTCCCATAAGGAATGCTTATAAGCTCTTCCCAAACAAGCTTCTGAAAGGGACTGCCTAGAATATGTAGGGGTGTCTTGAATTCTTTGAGTTTTCCTTCGAAATAAGACGCAAGTTCAAGTGTAATAGATTTAATTGGATTGGTGACTCCTGGAATAATAGCTGCTTTCGTTTTGATTCTGAGTCTTTCAACTTCACGCTCTAAACCGCGTCTGCAGGTAAATTCTAAAAGGTAAAGACCAGCCTCATCAGCAATTGCAATCATAGGCCCAAGCTTTGTATCAATCCAAGAGGCTTTTAGAATTGTACGGTGCCCTTCAAATTTTGTTGGCGGAGCTCCCATAATTTTAGAAAAAGCATCGCAAAACCCACTACTGGATTCATATCCTGTATTAAGCTGCGCATCAATGACAGCATCACCGGCACGTATTTGTTTCATCGCAAGGCCGATACGTCTTGCTCTTGCGTATTCAACAAAAGTCATTCCAAAGCGTTTCTTGAATTGACGACGTGCCGTTGAGCTATCCACCGACAACTCTTCAAAGTCACGATCTTTCCAGCGCCTTGATGGGTCAGCTTCAATGCTATCGACGAGTCTGCGAACTAAATCCGATACCTGGTTTGGATGCGAAAGTGGGCGGCAGCGCATACATGGCCTAAAAGATGCTAGTAATGCTTCCTGAGCTGTTTTATAGAATTCACAATTCTCAAATTTTGGTTTTCGTGCAGGGCATGTAGGGCGGCAAAATACTCCTGTTGTTTTAACGCCTACAAAAAATACCCCTTCATAATGTGCATTTTTATCAAGGAGCGCTTGATAGAATTCTTGTTTTTGTACTTCTATTGTCATTATATATCCTGTATTAGTTAGTCTTTCGCTTAAAGCTTGCTGGCTACTTATATACTTAGTATAAGGATTATCAAAAAATGTGCGACCGAAATTCAGGCATTGATTTTTCATCTGGTTGAAACTCCTCAAAAAAACCTTAGCAAATCAACGCAAAGTCGAATGTTGAAGAAAATCCGAATAGAACATTTAGGTTATTTGTAGTTGATACATCAATAACTTATATATTATTATATTCATTATTTACACTTACAAATTATGATCTCACATAGGCAATAGTAGGGTTTATGATGTTGTTTCCAGAGTATTTTGTGGTTTTTCCTGCATTTGCTTTGATAGAAAAACCCGAAACTCCTTTTGGATAATCTCTACTATCGATATATAAGGCTCTATACAACAAGAAGACGAAGTTAATCTTAATTACAGTTATTGCCATCTTGACAGCTAGGCAAAAATTATGTAGTATCCCAGCAAATAATTTAATTGATATATAATAAAATGTCCAGAGTATGCGAATTGACAGGCGTTGGAGTTTTAACGGGAAATAATGTATCTCATTCTCAGCGTAAAACCAGAAGACGTTTTCTGCCGAATCTACATAATATTTCGCTTCATAGCGACTTATTGCAAATGACTTTCCAGCTTAAAGTTTGCGCAAGAGCTCTAAGAACAGTAGAAGTACAAGGCGGTTTAGATAATTTTTTACTAGATGCTAAGACAGAATCATTATCTAAAAATGCGACTAAAATTAGAAAATTAATCAGAGAAAAGAAAAAGGCTTGATATGAAAAAAAATACTCACCCTAAATATAAACCTCTGAAAATTAAAATTGGAACTGATGTGTTTCATACAATGTCTACAGCTACTCCAGAAGAAATTTTAATGGATATCGATTTCAGAAAACATCCAGCATGGACTAAAAAAGGCTTAAACGCAGTTAGCCAGTCTGATAAAAACATCAGTGCCTTTAATAAAAGGTTTGGCGGTTTATCACTCGGATTTTAGATTTAT